>JAWOBC010000182.1:0-5684 GCA_046498165.1 Thermoplasmatota archaeon | reverse complement strand
ACTGCATTCATTGGCCATTGCTCGCCAACTGGATAATTTTTTGAGATATTCGGATTATATTGAGCCGCGATTGGCTGACCATAGGAGGGTGATTGCTCTGGATTTTCCACCCAATAAACTAGATCCTCAGAATCATTGGCATCTAAATATGTTTCCAATGCAGTAACAACTGATGGATCAAGTTTGCCATTGTTGTCTTCCACATTTCCTTCTAATAATCGGATGGCCCATATGGAGACTGCTTCTTTTTCACTGGTTGAAATATGGAAATTTGAAGCAGGTGGTATTCCATCCTGAAAGTTATCAGCTACCATGGGATGACCTGAAACGGCAGAACCATAAAATCCATAATCCCACCATGAGATAAAAGCAGGTCTATCAACGGGATTATCAATTTCTGTATCTTGATCGGCTAGCCATGAGAACGCGTTCACCCAATAGATTTCTTTACCAATCCCCCCACCGAAAGCACCAGCAGGTAAATCACCAAAAACCTCTTGTTTATCTACCGCTGGAACCGCTGCATCAAGTGATAAGTAAGCATTGGGGAAAAACACAAGAAGGGCAACAAAAAGAATGCCAAAGATATGTAGAAAGCTAACTCCTTTACGTAGGCCTCGTATTCCGCTTCCTGCGCTTTTAATGTTTTTTATCATGGTTTGATAATCAAACTTTCGCATAATATACAGAATCAACCATGCACTAAACAAGGCAACAAATGGTACTAGATCATTCATGAAACGACCGGCGATACCAATAAACCAGATTTGGATAAGGAAAAGCACAAGGAAAAATAACATATCTCTTCTGTTAACATGTTTGAGATAATGATAACCAATGAATGCAAATCCGATCCATGTTAACCAAAAAAGAGCAGGTCCAAAGGACATAACAGTTCGACTGATGTCGTAGGTTCCTGCCTCTGCAATCGTTAATGATACTTTTTTTCCATAAATCCCTGCACCAAACAAGATATCCGAAAATTTATTCAATGGAGATAGTGCAGGGATGGATTCAGCTAATGTTGGAACAAAGAATAAAAAGGTTACTGCTGCTGCCCCAAGGATGAAAAGTGTTGGAAGTGATAAGGTCCATGGGATGTTTTTTCGTTTCAAAAAGAGATAAATGAGACCGAACACACCTATTCCAAGGCAGAGAAACAAGGGTATATCTGGTGAAAAGCCACCCTTAGATAAAAAGAGAGGTAGAGAGACAAGATAACCCGTGAGAAGAGTAATAAAAACAGATCGAGGAACACGAATATCGATTTTACTAGTAAAGATATCAATAATCATTTGCACCACAGCATACACCGCGATAACAGTATAGAGAAATTCATATTCAACCCATACCATTGATAGTCCTGCGAGTGGTATGCCACCAAGCAGTGCATAAAGAATTGATTTTGTAGTATCTGTTTCTTTTATTGCTTTTATCAAAAAGAAATAGGTTATGAAAAACAAAAGTAAGTTGAGTGAATCATGATCAAACAATGAAAAAGCAGATCCATGCCCGGACCCAAGATGTATGGGGATCAAGGCAACAAGTAATGCGGCAAGCAGTCCTTCTTTTTTACCAAATAGTGTTTTTCCAATGAAATAAACTGGAAAGACGAGTAATGCTCCAAATAATGCAGGGATAAACTGCATAGCAATACCCACTGCATCAACTTCACTCATCACTGGACTGAGTAAGGTTCCAAAGCCGATGGCCATCATATTAAGAAGTGGTCCTCGACCTCCGCTTCTTCCCAGTGGATAATTAAGTAAGGGATCATTTTCATTATAAAATTGATAATATCCGGGGTTATCCCCATACATGGTTTGATCTACAATGCGCATATTGTAATAAGGATCAGGACCGGAGAGATAATATTGTTCGAAACCAGTGCCATCAGGGTTAAATGTTGCCCCGCTGCTGACATTGAAATACGAGTTTAAAAACAACACTAAAAGAAAGATGGCAACAAGCGAAACTACGATCCACCAGTTTTTTTTAAATTTAAATGGCATCCTCCTTGAAGATTGTGAGGTAGCTGCTGTTGTTTCCTTTTGTGTTGGTATACTTTTTCTCTGTGCTCGTTTGCGCATTGTTTTTCACCTAGGATTAATCACACTCGTAAAACTATAGTCTTATAAATACCTTACCTATATGAATCTCCTGTTATCAGGAGGGGTGTTTATAATGCTTCGGCTATTATTTTTGCGGTTTTTACTTTACTGAAGGCAGAGTTTATAGTATCTGTTGCTATGATTTCTTCACAACCTGCTGATTGAAGTTTGTCTATTGCAGTTCCTGCAAAAAGGCCATGGGTGCAGGAGACAAAGACTTTTTTTGCTCCTTGTTTTTTAAGCTCTCGGATAGAGGTTGCCATGGTTCCTCCTGTAGAAATGATATCATCAATGATAAGGGTGTTTTTATTTTTTACATTAACATTTTTTGGTGCTATTTTGATGGTGGATCCATCTATTCGGGTTTTTTCCATGTAATCCACATCACAATTTAGCAGTGTAGCGGTTTTTTTTGCTCGATCTATAGCTCCTGCATCTGGAGCTAGGACAAAATCAATGTGTTTGTTTTTAAAATATTCTGCAATAGGATTAACTGCGGAGATGCTTTCAGCTGGAACGGTGAAAAAATCAAGGATGTGTTCTTTATGTGGATCAATGGTGATGATGTTATCTGCATAATGGCTGATAAGTTGAGCGATTGCTTGGGCACTTATTGGTTCGCCTTTTTTGAATTGTTTATCCTGACGGGCATATCCAAAGTAGGGAATGACAACGGTGATTTGGGATGCTTTTGCTCGTTTCACTGCATCAAGCAGCAAGAAGAGTTCGATAATGTGTTCATCGGGATATGTGGTTTGGATGATGGTGGTTTTTTCATTTTTTATCGATTGTTTAAGACGGACATAGAGTTCCCCATCTGGAAATCGTTTTATTTCAACAGGTATGGTGTTGTGTTTGCCTATGGTTGCTACTTCTTTTGCAATATCTGTTGATGCTAATCCACCGATGAGGTTCATATAAAAACATATGAAGAGAAAATCTGTTTTTAGCATTTCGGAAGAAAGTATTTATATTGCCATTGGTATTTGATTATCGGTCTGTGTGGGATGCAATGCAGCAATGTCAAGTGAAACCATGTTTTTTTCTCTGCCTTTGTTTAGTATTTTTACTATTTTGTATGTCGGCTCAGGCAGATTCATCCGATAATCAGATTGAAGGATCTTTTAGAATTACCGTTGAAAATGGTATTGATTTTGATATGGTTTTTACCGGCGATGTTGAGAAAATTACCTTATCAGCCAGTGGAAAAACCTATACCCAGGCTCAGATTGAAAGTATTTCAAGCTCAAGTCCAGAGGTAATGGGTGCAATTAAATATGCGATTAAGGATAAGATTTCCACTCAGTTACAACAGAGTTTTCCAGAGGCTGTAATAACCTCTAAGACAGAGCTTCCTAGTTATAAGGATCAGTTATTTCATGATCAGTATTCCGTGAGTTTAACTAATGGTTTTTTTGATCTCAATCAAAGCATAAACGCGCGGGATTTCATTAATGGGATGCTTGATGTGGGTGCTGTTGTCAATTATAGTTTTTCATTAACTGCCTCTAGTGGTTGGAATAATTCATTCACCTTTATATTGCCAGATAACTTAGGATACAAACGAACCACTGGTAAAGTAACTGGTGATGAAATTTTCTGGGAAGTCTTGAATGGAAAAGGAGATCAACCGTCAAAAAATGCTGAGGTTGCATTACTTTATTCCTCGCCGACCTCTCCCACCAAAGAAAATGAAACCATTCATCTTTTATTTGAAATTGATGAAAGACCTTTCCAAAAAACAATGTTTCATAGTATTTTTTCTGCTGAATCTTTTGATATCTCCTCGTTTCAGATGTTGCCCTCTTTCTTAACGAATGCTGGTGTTCTTCCAGCTGATGCCATACGATTATGTGTGATGAATAATCTTACTCAGTGGGATGAGATTTATCAAAAAATATTGAACCCGTTGAATCAAAATATGATTAATCGTTTTAAAACCTCATCATTTAATCAATCATTAGAAATGAGTTTTTCTTGGGATAATACTACTACTTCAGAAGCAGATCCACCATATAATGTGACCTTCATGGATGATGTTCCACAGATAAAGGGGGTTTTTACTGATGAAAACATTGCTATGAGAATTTGTGGGATTTCATCAAAAGCGGTGTATGGTCTAGTAAATGCTGGGGCTAATGTTACTATTGCCTCAGATGATGTTAATATTGTGAGTGGTTTTGATCAGTTAAATCAAGCGTATGATGGATCATTACTTCTGCCAGATCATGTGTTCTTACAAAATGAAAATGAGTATTCCTGGAATGAAAACGAAACCATAAATGGTTCGTTTTCTTCAGATGCAGCCCCAGTTTATACTCATCCTCATGTTAATACAAATGTGCATATTGAAATTGAAAATACTGATTTGAATTTGTTGAGCTTTTTTACGGGTAAAACTGAGTTAACTATTGGGATTCATTGCCGGCAATCCAGGTATCGTAATGTTACATCGATTCCAGAACCATTTGATCTTCCTCAAAAAGTAGATATTGATTTGTTAAATTCTGATGCTTTTCGATTATGTATTCAGGAAGATGTGTTTTCTTCAGCAGATGTTTCATCATTTTTAAAAAAGGAAAAACATGATTTTGAGAATCTCTCCAAAAGAATTTTTCCATCATTAAAAGGTGGCGCACAAGTTGATGAAACCGGTTTTGAGCAGTCCCTAAACTGGGATGGTAATATTTCGGATATGAAAGATTCTGAACCAGTTCAGGTTGAGTCTTTTATGCATAGTTCTTATCCGCTTTCGTTTTATTTTTCGTTTCTACCTCCTTCTTTTAACATTGAAAAACAGAATGTGACTTTTTCGGGTATACCCGATGAAAATGTGACCTATACCCTATTGTTTCCAGCTGGTGTTTCTGTAGTGTTTAATGATTCGTTGAACCGAGCGCAGATGGAAAAAAGCAATGGTAAAACAGTGATAACAATCTCTTTTAATGCGTCAGAAGGAAATCTTATCGATGTGCTCTCTTTGAGTTTGTATCCAAGCGCTGTTTATATCATTGGGTTGTTTATCCCTTGTATTGTGAGTGTTATCATTACTATTATTTTATTTATTGTAGTTTATATCATTAGAAAAAAACGGAATCAATTCCGAGGTAGTAGCCCAAACCGGGTTCCAACAGAGGAGGATTCTTATCAGGATCAAGAATATTATGTTCCTCCGCCGCCTTCAGAGAGAAAATGAGATTAATGTTGAACGATAATGCTGGGGAGAAATTTTATGAGACTGGGCATTTTTTTGAGGATGGGTTTTGCTAGTTTTGATGGAAAATCCATGTCTCCATGTAAAGTAATGAGTTCCTCAATGTTTTTTTCTTTGAATTTTTTTATATATTTGTTGAATTGATGGTCTTGAAAGCTGTTAAAGATTTTTCGGAACTGCATTCCAACTTTGATTTCCCATCCTAGTTCTTTCGTCCATTTTTCCGGATAGTGTTGTAGAACTGATGTTGAAAAATCCTGTTTTTGTATTGCCTCATTTGCACTACTGGCACAGTATTTTGCTCCCAGTAATCCAGGATATAGTCCTCCGCCAGAGGTTGGTTTTACTTGTGCTGCGGC
>JAWOBC010000040.1:0-6992 GCA_046498165.1 Thermoplasmatota archaeon | reverse complement strand
TGATTGGAAATTACAGGGAAAACATTTCCCCTTTTTGGGAAAACATTTGTTACAAGTGTATGCTTATACGGAAAATGGGGCGGTTGCTTCTGATGAAATGGAACTATGGCTTTTTATGTTCTCTTGTCAATATGGTAAATGGTAATTTGCTTTCTGAAAAATGAAAAAGATACAACGATTCAGATTGGGATATAAGGGAGAATAATTCCACTTTGCTATTTTTTTCACCAAATCCTTTTATACTAAAAAAGTATTTCATTTAATGGATGTTGGATGCGGGAAAATATCAATAATCTTCCGGATAAGAGAGATGAGAGATTATCACGTCGTGGCGAGACGATTTACTACTTTGGAACATTATTTTTCGTTGCAGGAATTATCCTTCTTGCATATGCTTCTATTTCAATTATGTTTTTCCAGATTCATTATGAATCTGAAGCAACACTCATTGCTGATACCGTCATGTATATGGGAACGGGTCTCTTTTTTGTTGCATTTGGAATTAATCTGATGTTAAACCAGTCCAAGCGTGGTTATATCATCTTTGGTGTAGGATCTCTTCTATCAATCTTTGCTATTATTTATTTCTACTTTAATTATGAGACAAACTGGTTTTATCCAATTATCAGTTACGTTCTTCTCTCCTATTTACTGGGATTTCTCTTGTTGATGGGAAATGCATTTGGACATGTTACCCTTTGGATTCTACAAAAAAATCAGGAAGCGGTATCGGAGGGGTTGTTATCCAAAGCACAGGCTTATTATCATACTGATGAGGAAATTCAGCGGGATATTGATAATGCAATGAAACAATCTCTTCACAAAGCGGCTGAAAACTTACAATTTGATCTTTCAGATAAACCTGCATTTAAAGTCTCTGCTCATGCGTCCAATGAAGACGTGGTGAGAAGAAAAGATACGATGAATGAATCCATGGTATTACAACAAACCTTGAATCCGGGGACAAAGGAAAAATGGGGCGCTACAGGGGTAGATAAAGCATCCATGCTTCTTGCGGATACGTTAAAAACAAAACCTGCACAAAAAACAGGTTTTTTTCATCATTTTACGAGATTTTTTCATTAAAACCAATACTTTTTTTAAAATAACCTTATTTTTCTCGAAACGTATTTAAACATGTTTTTTATAGGTTTTTATGTATTAGGATGGTGATGTTAAATGGCAAAAGGTTTAGATATTGGAACAATGAACATCATTTCTGCAGATAGAGATGGTGAAGATGTCATTTTTAAGAGGCAACGAAACGCATTTATGAAAATAGACTCTAGCGACCTAACCAAAAATATGTTGGACACCTCAAAAGTGTTATATATCGAGGAGGATGATGGCATTCGTCTTCTTGGAGAGGATGCTTTTAAATTTGCAACTATTTTTGAAAAGGAAGCCAGACGTCCAATGAGGCATGGGATTATCAGCCCTGAGGAAAAAGAAGCGATTCCCATTATGCAGTTAATTGTGGAACGAACCCTCGGTGAAAAACATACGCCAAATGAGGTTCTCTACATTTCAACACCTGCTGATCCTATTGATGTTGATATGGATGTATTGTATCATAAAAAAACAATGGAAGCATTGACAAAACGATTGAAATATGATACAAAGGTCATCGATGAGGGTCTGGCGGTAATCTATTCAGAGCTTGCTGATTATAATTTCACTGGTCTTGGGATTAGTGTTGGTGCTGGTCTAACTAATGTCACCTTGGCATATATGGCTTCACCATTGATGTCATTTAGTATTAGTCGTGGTGGGGATTGGATTGATGAACAGGTAGCAAAATCAACTGGCTTGCCTAAAGAACATGTGACAGCCACAAAAGAGAAAATTTCCTCTTTGAGTAATAAGGTAACCGTGGGAAGTCCTGAAGGAGCATTGAATATTTATTATGATGCATTGATCACCTATGTGATTGAACATTTGAAGAAACGGTTGGCTCATATTACTCCTCCAAATGTTGCGTTTCCAGTGGCTATTGCTGGTGGCAGTTCTCTTCCGAAAGGTTTTTTTGAAATGTTTCAGAATAAAATAAAACAAGCCAATCTTGGTATTGATCTTTCAAAGATTGTTCGTGCTTCTGATCCATTGAACTCTGTTGCTCGTGGTTGTCTTATCGCTGCACGGACACAAGAGGAAGGACCAAATCTGGGTCAAGCACAAGCAGAAAAATCAAAACCAAAGACCCCAAAACAAAAGCATAAATAATGAAAAAATAGTAAGTGAGTAACCCCTGGTTTTGAAAAAGGGGTTTTTTTTATTTTCTTTTTTTAAGACTTATGTTTTTTAACCAACTATATTTTTGTTGTTCATCTGGTTTTTTACCTAGAAGGATGCTGGCTTGTGGGTAATGTGTAGCGAGATCATCAATACGGGTTTTTAATTCGCTGTTTTTTTGTTCAAGACAGATGTTATCGATTTCTAAGGAGTTTTTTTCGTCTTTCAATGATTCGTTTTCTCTTCGTAGTTGTTCAAGTTGTTGTTGTAATGATGATTCACCTGTCTTCATTGATTGATCTGTAGAAATTGATGTTTCGATGTTATTTTCATCAAAACTATCCGTACTTTCTTGGTTATTTTTTTGATCTTCTTTCTTATTGATGTTTGGTTGCTGTTTCATCATGTATCTTCCCATCCACCACATGAGCATATAAGCTTTTGAGAAATAAATGTTTCTCTGTTTTACATCATTGCGTGTAGTCTAAATATTTTTTCATTCGTCAAATTTTTTTAGGTTGGGAAGAATGAGTACAATAATTTCTTTGATTTCGACAATTACCTTAAAATAAATCAGAAAGTTTAAAAGTGATAAAAATTATAAAAATATGAAGATAATGGGGGAGGAGGCGACTTGCTTGTAGGCTCGACGTACTTCTCCTTACCATTCACATTTTTTCAAGTTGGTTCTTATAAATCATAGGATTAAATGATGTTCTTTTGAAAAAAAAAGAAATCAGGGTGGATCATCATTCAATAGATCATAGAAATTAAAGGAATACATATCTGTTTGGTATGCCTCTTTTCCATTTTCAGCAAAACAAATTGAGAGATTCCCTGTTTCTGGGCATCCAACCCATTGTCGACCGGTATGACTTTTTTCGGTAAGGAATAATCGAAACATAAAATTTGTTTTTCCAAGATAGACATTACGAAGTAAACCGAGAGCGTTTTCTGTGGTGAGTGTGCCATACTGATGTTCGATTTCTTCACTAATTGCTTTATATTGAACCCAATTGATGTAGGTATATTCGATTTTAAATAAGACACGCAAGTATCCTTTGATGCCACTGGGATCATAATAATCACGTTGTATACCGGCTAATGTTGGATGAATATAGCAGTTCCCTCGACGGACAACATCTTTGATTTCCCAGAATGGTTCTGTTGATTCAACAGTATCAAACCAGGTATTGGCAAAGGCATAGTTTGCTGATTGTTCAATAGCAAATCCCATGGGTACTGCTGCATCTGAAACAATGAAATTCCAGCAGCAAGTTCGATTTGAATTCATGATTTGTACTGCTTCTGCACCATTGTCTGCATAGTCAAGCACCATTCTCATGCGAAAACCTGCATTGATTCCATGAAATGTGGTATCATCAGCAATAATGGTGAGTTCACTGACGCCCACGCCTTGTTCATTGAATCCACCGATGCTAAGGATATCCCCTGCGAAAACAGGGGTTATTGATGCATAGGCATCATCTGGGTTACGAACGATGATGACTTGATTTTCATAGACATATGTATTCGTTACTGGGTCTTGGAGGGTATTGACTCCATCTACACTTCTCATATGCAGTAGATCACCATTTTCGGTGGCATCTCCCCAGAGTGATGCACCCCAACAGGAAAATAAATGATTAAATACACCCATCCAGGTGTTATGTACTGCGATTTGTTCGAAGGTGACATTGATGGCATCAGCCATGCCCTGCATTTCATCTTTATATGCCATTGGAAGGTAATGCTGTTGGATGGTCCATACCTCTAATACATCTTCATAGGACCAACCAGCTTTTTCATAGAGTGCGATAAATCCTCGCATGTTCTCCTTGATTTCTTCTTCTAAAAGCCGGCCATGTTGAAATCCCATTTCATAATGGCTGCCGCTGAGATGAAGGATGGGAACTCCATTTATTTCTTCTAACCAACCACCCAAAGAGGTATTGAATGAATCTTTTGCGGTACCTGATAATGGGATAAAAGTACTGATTAATACGAAACAGATACATAATCCTGCTATCTTTTTCTTCATGTAATCGACCACGTGGTATCAAACTATTTATCTCTTTATTTATTATATAATATTTTCCAATGAAAAAAGAGAGGAAACTATTTTATTCCCATTTGTTGCATAAATAATTTAAAGGTGAACGGACCTAATATATTATATTAGATTATATTATTTAAGATTGGGGACATAGTAAATGAAAAAAATAAAAATCATTGCAGTTGTTTTTTTGTTGTTATCTGTGTTATTACTGCCAGTGGTATCTTCATTTCAAGGTGGTAATGACAATGAAATAATGGTTTCCTATTTTTTTGGTGAACCATCTATGAATGTGATCATGGTTGGAGATACAACGTATGATACGATTCATATGAAAAATACTATTTCTGCTGCTGATCCAGGTAAACCAGTGTTGCCTATATGTGGAGCATACATCTTATTACCACCAGATTCAACCTATGCAGACATAACGGTTCAATGTAACAAGCAAATCACTCTTGATGGCACATATGATATTCTGCCGGCAAGTAGACCAGTACCAAAAACTGCCACTTCAACTCCAAGCATTCCGGAAAAAGATCCGTTGGTGTATCAGTCATCCTCCCCGTTTCCAAAAGAATCATTTGATGTGGTTGGAACCTATGTGTTAAAAGGATATATTATTCTTGTTTTGAATCTTTACCCTGTTCAATATATTCCAACAACTGGAGAAATAATATATTATCAATCAATAGATGTTTCTATTACATGTAAAGAGAAACAAAGTAAAACATTGCCAATAAGTAATCAATTGGGGGCAGAATCTGAGATAGTGAACAGAGTTGATAACCCAGACTTATTGTCATTATATAAACCTGAAAAACAACAAATGAGTTCTTTGGATTCTTACGATATGCTTATTCTTACAACGGAATCGTTAAAAAACTCTTTTATCCCATTAAAAAATGCTCATGATGGAAATGGGGTGTTAACTAGGATTAAAACACTGAGTGATATATCTTTGTTAACTGATAGTATTACCACGGAGGATATTCGTGATTTTATTCGAGATGAATACTTAGAACATGGTATTCGATATGTTCTTCTTGGAGGAGATGCAGATATAGTTCCCGATCGTATCCTGTGGGTGGAAGGAATGGATGAAGAAAAATGGCATATGGAGACCTTTTTACCATCTGATATGTATTATGGATGTCTTGATGGACCATATAACTTTGATGGAGATGATCAGTGGGGGGAACCAACTGATGGGGAAAATGGTGGAGATGTTGATCTTTTCGCGGAAGTCTATGTGGGTAGAGCTCCTGTTGATTCCACCGCGGATGTTGACCGTTTTGTTACTAAGACCATTGCATATATGCAAGAAAATCCTAATGCTGAGTATTTAAATAAGGTGTTGATGGCTGGTGAACATCTTGGTGATTATGGTATTGCTAGCTGGGGTGGTAATTATTTGGATTTAATGATTGATGCTTCCTCTGCTGATGGATACAATACAACGGGAATTCCTTCTGATCGATATCAAATTGAAACCTTGTATGATCGTGATTGGCCTGAAACCAATGATTGGCCTGCAGAGGAACTCGTAAATAGAATTAACAATGGTATTCACATCCTTAATCATGATGGTCATGCCTATTATCAATATAATATGAAGATGACTATTTATGATATCGATTCATTGAACAATGATAAATTCTTTTTTGATTATTCAGTTGGTTGTATGTCGGGTGGCTTTGATAATCCAAATGGTGGTGATTGTTTCGCAGAATATATCACGGTGAAAACTGATCATGGTGCGTTTGCTGCCATTATGAATGCTCGTTACGGTTATTTCTGGTCATATAGTACTGATGGTGATGGCACACGATTTAGCAGGGAATTCTGGGATGCAGTCTATGGGGAAAACATTCCCGTAATTAGTCATGCCAATCAGGACTCCAAAGAGGATAATCTCTTTCTTATTGACCGGTCCTGTATGCGATGGACCTATTATGAACTGAATTTATTTGGTGATCCCTCTGTTGCCTTTCATACAAGCATTCCACCAGAAAAACCAGCGAGACCACAGGGTAAAAGCACGGGTAAACCTGGAGTTGAACATTCGTTTTCATCTTCAACCATTGATGTCGATGGGGATAATGTTTCATATTTGTTCAGCTGGGGTGATGGCTCTGATAGTGGTTGGCTCGGTCCCTATCAATCTGGTGAACAGGTAACTGCATCTCACATCTGGAATGAAAAAGGCTCATATACGGTTCAGGTAAAAGCAAAAGATGAATCAGGTGTTGAAAGTCCATGGTCTGATCCATTACCGATAAAAATGCCATTGAACTATAGAGTTGATTCATTGTACTCTTTGTTTTTTTCTTTTCTTCATCGATTCTCTTTTCTTCAATAAATGATGTCCATGAACAGTTCTAATAAAACACATCTCTTGAGGAAGAAGAGAAGAAAAGTCTGGGAAAACTTCTCAAATTCACGGTTGAGATGGGATGGTGATGCACTCTTACTAAAAGACCAGCCCAGACTTTTTCATTACTTCTACGGCATAGGATGACCTAGGGTTTTAAGTACATTTTTCGCAGGTGAGTATGCAGTTATGTTGCTTGCTGATTACCCTTTTTTTGATAGCTATGTGGTTGTTACGTGATTGTCTTTAAATCAAAATAAATAGCTAGTTTTTTAATATGAAGACCATTGTCTGTTTGTAGGGTGAGGATGTGAAGAACACGCATACCAA
>JAWOBC010000036.1:0-5584 GCA_046498165.1 Thermoplasmatota archaeon | reverse complement strand
ATATCTTTCTGATCCCAAATCTCCACAATAATATTTAAATGAAATTATAATTTATATAGTTTTTGCCAATACACCTTATTTTCCCAGGATAAAAGCTCTATAAAAAGCTAATAATACAATTTTTTTTCAAAACCAACAAATAAGCACTATGTGGTTGTTTTCTTTTTCGCGTTGTTTGATTGCATCATGATTGAAAACACTGTTTTCATGATGAGCATGATGATAAAAAGCGTTCCCATGACCAAAACAATGGTTGATCCTGGCGGGAAATTAAACATCAAAGAAAGCATTGATCCCGTGAAACTAGTAGCAACACCAAAGACAATAGCAAGCCCTATCATCTGCTTTAGACTTTGCACCAAAATTCCAGCCATTGCTGCTGGAATGGTAAGCATCGCAATCACTAAAACCACTCCAACTACTTTGATGAGAACCACGGTGGTGAAAGCAACAAGAAGCAATAACACGAGATTTAACAATGGTACATTGATACCACTGATACGAGCGAATTGTTCATCAAAGGAAAGAATCTGTAAATCTTTGAAAAAAATACTACTTATCACCAAAATAACAATCACTAAAGCACCCATCAAATAAAGATCAGAAAGCTGAATAAGAAGAATATTTCCAAAAAGAATACTTACTGGATCCTGCACCACAATAACATTTTTATCAACAAGGTTCAGCAACAAGATACCAAGAGCCATTCCTATCACCCAAAGCACGCCAATGGTTGAATCCTCCCGAAGCCTGGATTTAATCATGGGTATACTCATAATCACTGCAGTAAACACCGCAAACAGTAACGCTCCAATCAATGGGTCAAGCCATATCCATCCCATGCTATATTGCAGATAATAGGCTAGTCCAATACCACCAAAAGTGGTATGAGCGATCCCTCCACTGAGAAACACTAATCGTTTGACCACGATAAAGCTGCCAATGATTCCACAGGAAAAACTGGCAAGCAGTGCTGCAAGAAACATTCGTTGAACGAATGGAAGCATCATCATTTCTACGAGGGAACTCATCAGTATTTCTCCTCTCTTTTCTTTCTTTTTTGTTTATCATGATCAACAAGAACCCGATGTGGCACTCCATGGGCAATAAGTTCAACCGGGCAGCTATATGCTTTTTCGATTATCTCTTGGGAGATGTAGCGGTCATCATCATGAGTGAATAAATATCGATTCAAACAGGATACTCGATTGACATAGGAGGAAAGAACCCCGATGTCATGGGTGACTAAGACAATAGTAATCTTTTTGTTTATCTCTTTCAGAAATTGATAAATGGTTTCTTGCATGTCTTTATCTACACTAGCAGTGGGTTCATCAAGTAGCAGGATCTTTGGATTTCCGGCTAATGCTCTGGCGATAAACACCCGTTGCCGTTGCCCACCGGAGAGTTCACTGATATGACGATGTTTGTAATCAAGCATTTCCACGGTTTCTAAAGCATGTTCAGCTGACTGTTTATCTTGTTCAGTATACCATGGTGACAGCCCCCGTATGGAGCGTCTTCCCATGAGCACCACATCCCAAACTGAGATGGGAAACCGACGGTCAAATTCAGCATATTGAGCGACATAACCAATATACTTCCTTCCTTTTTGGGGAGGTTTTCCAAAAATATGAATTTGTCCTTTTTGAATGGGGATAAGTCCAAGAATTGCTTTAAGAAGAGTTGATTTTCCACCACCATTTGGGCCAAT
Source organism: Thermoplasmatota archaeon (assembly GCA_046498165.1). Lineage (GTDB taxonomy): Archaea > Thermoplasmatota > E2 > DHVEG-1 > DHVEG-1 > EX4572-165. Next base: position 3,870 of record JAWOBC010000036.1, on the reverse strand, counting down.
GATTCCAAAAAAATCCTTCTGTTGAATTTGAAATGTTACATCCTCAATAATGATGTCTCCATTATAGCCTGCGGAAACGGAATTGACATCAATGGCAACTGGTGATTTCTCACTCATTTCATCCACCGTTCACACTCTCTTCCTTTACGATATCTCATAGGATGGTTAACTATTTAGAAATTACGAATATCCATTGACCAAGGCTTCAGCTAGATTCGTAAGTGTTTGCTGATAATCAGTCATTAACGGATTTGCAAAGGCTACTTCACCATTGATTTCTGCAGCAATGGTTTCAGCACTAGAAGTATCAAACTGTGGTGACACAAAGATCACGTTGATGCTTTCATTTTGAGCTTGATCGATAATTGCAGCAATTCCAGCTGGTCCTGGTTTTTTTCCCTCTTCTTCAATCGCCATCATGTTCAGCTGATAAGTATCACCAAAGTATCCCCAGGCTGGATGATAGACCATAAATGAGTTTTTCTGATAGGGTTCTAACATGGCACTGATATTTTGATGAAGGAAATCAAGATGGGCAGAATAATTCATGTAATTTGCATAATAATCCTGTTGATGATCTGGATCAATCTGAATAAGTCCGTCATAGACGATGTCAGCCATTTTTTTCATGTTTACCGGTGATGTCCAAATATGCGGATCGGTTCCCTCCTGATGGTAATCGTTGTTTTCCTCATGGTTTTCATTCTGCCCGTAATGTTCATCAAAGGAGAGAACATTGATATTTTCTGAGCAATCAAATACGTTTAGATTTGGATTTTGTTCAATGATTGTATCCATATATGTTAACTCGAATTCGACTCCTGATCCCACGGTGAAATAGGCTGAAGCAGTGGCTACCTTTGTCATTTGATATGGAGTTGGTTCAAATGAATGTGGGCTTTCACCAGCGGGTACAAGAACCGTGACATCTACGAATTCACCACCGATAGAGGAAACCATTTCCTCCTGTGGAACGATGGTAACCAGAACGGAGACCGTATCATTTTCAGTTGTATCCAAACAACCACTTAACATCAACATCGTCCCCATGATGAAAACCATCATTAACCCTACATTTTTTTTCTCTCTATATCTCATCATTATTTCCCTCTAATTGGTTGTTACTAATCTTTTGATCCAAGGACAATCTTTCAAATCAGCGCAAGTGAGTTTCTTATTTGGATCGTAGGAACAACAAGATGAAGAAAACCTATCGTCAGCAGCTTTAATCTTATTGAACAATATTTGACTTATTGATTGATCCAATTTTTCAGCTTCCACACATGCTTGCTTGTGGCTTAGCTGGAGGTGTTGCTGTAGATAAGATTCAAGAACATGATGTCTTTTCATATCTTTTTCTACGATTTTTTCTGCTTTTTTGTTTAGTTTTAATCCTTCTCTATGAACATAGGTCCCATATCCAAGTGCTTGCAATCGATGCATTTTTTGAAAGGCACATACTTTACTGACACCAATTTTTTTTGACAATTTTACCGGGCCAATCGGCTGAGTTGAACCATTCAGCAAATAAATAATTCTGAGATATTCGCGATCCCTATTCGTCAACACTTTTATCAAGTTAGTTTATACTTAACTACTATATAAATATAATCCAGATTTTGGCTTTGCATTTTTATTCACACTTTTGCACTTTTATTCGGTGTTTCAGGGCAATAAAAATGCAAAGCTCCAGATTTTGGTCTTGCACAACAAAGCAACAGTAAAGAATTTCTTAACCTGAAAAAACCACTTGCCTGGGCACTGATCGCTGTTCCGCGGGTATTGGTGTATCTAGCAGGTGTGCGAAACTTTGCTGATGTCCTTGCGTTTGCGGGAAACACCGGCAATATGATGGCTTTTATCATCTTGCCTTTAGTGATCTGGGGTATCCGACGTTTTCGGAAATAAAACCAAGGTAAATCAAAACAGCAATTAACAGTTAAAAAAAGAAAGAAAACTGAATAGTTCAATTAACCTAAGCCAATGGAACATCTTTTCGTAAATCATCCTTCATTTTGCGACCTGTTTGTTTTTCCCATTCCTTTATTGGAATGGAATGTTTATCTCTAATGGCATCACCCACACCAATGCCATTATAGGCACAGAATGGCACAATACCCTCCAAAGTTGTGTAATGAATTACACAACGTTTTAGCCGGTCAATATTAAGGTTAAATGGATCCTGGAACCACATTGAACCCAGAAACAAACTCTTATAATGAAATCCACGTAATGAATCGTAACTTCCACCAATCGCTGCATCTTTTAATAATTGTTTTAGATCAAAGCCATGAGGAGCTTTATCATAATCAACGAAATCATCGACCTTACGTAAAAAAGCAGCAGCAACACGTGCTTTTTTGAAAGGACCAGAAATCTCGCTCTCCTTGTCTATAAATGAAAGTAATCCTTCCACATCGATAAATCGAGTCACCGGTGTTGGGTTACCATCATCATCAACAAATAGATAGGTTGCCCCGCCGCATCCGGGATGAGCCGTGAATTCAACCTGAGTTTCCCCTTTCAACATTTCAATAAGTTTAGAAACCGGAAACACAAAAGCCACAGGGTAGAAATCATCTCGTGAGATTTTTCCATCGAACTCATCCTCGAGTGCCTTCATCATATTCACATAATCCACTCGTTGTTTCTCCCGTTTTTCATCTTTAAGTTTTTTAATCCGGCCACAAAAGGATATGGGTTGAAAATTCACTCCTCTCACGATATCCATATTTTCAACTGCAAATTTCACTATTTTACCGGTCTCATCAATGTTTTGATCACCGATGAGCACGGGAACAAGAACTACTTTTAAGTTTGCTTTTCGCAGATTCTTAATGGCTTGTTTGTTTTTTTCAATCCATGGATTTGTTTCTTTTGTGACTCCATCAAAGCTCATGTAGATGGTGTTTACCTTTGCAGCTTTTAATTGCTTACAATATTCAGCGCTATCAGCTAGTTTTAATCCATTGGTATTGACCTGAACATGGGAAAAACCTACTTCTTTTGCCATATGGACAATATCCAGTAAATCCTCACGAATTGTTGGTTCTCCACCAGTGATTTGAATGGCTTTTGAACCCAAAGGATGCTCATTTCGAGCTTGCACCATGAGTTTTTTTATTTCTTCCAGAGTAGGTTCATACACTGAGCCGGAGGCCCCTGCGTTCATAAAACAATAACTACAGCGAAGATCACATCGGTTGGTAACTAAAAGATTGGTAAGCACACTTTGTGATTTATGCATATCATATAATGCCGGAAAATCAAGCACCTGGGTTTTTACATCTGGAGAATCAAGACCAGTAACTTTGTATTTGATCCATTTTTTGTATAAATCGGCATCATTGAAATAAATGTCTTTGAAGGTTCCATGTTCTTCACATGTTTTTTGGATGAAGACCTTTCCATCTTCTTCAATGATTTCAGCATCGATTTTTTTAATGGTTCCTTCCTTATAACATCCCGGACATATTGATTCCGTTTTTTCTAATATGTTCATACGTCATCAAATCCATTACTTTTCTGACACTCGGCAGATAACATCAATTCATCCTAGATAAATATTTACCAACCGTTGTTTTTTCGATATTTTATCGTTGTAACATTTTTATGAATTATCGGTTTCAGTAGGTTTTGTCTTTTTAAATTTTTCACAGCTAAAATGCTGTCCGGTTGTGTAATAATGTTTAAAATGTTTGAGCCACCGCGGGCTTTCTTCGAAATCCTCAACAAATTCAACAAAGGTAGTAAGCCGTTTCATGGTCTCCGTATTTACCACATGTTCGATCCGGCAGGCATCTTCATTTGCAATTTGTGCAGGGACTCCCAATATGCAAAGGAATTCACGGAGTGTTTCATGCTTTTTTT
>JAWOBC010000021.1:0-13737 GCA_046498165.1 Thermoplasmatota archaeon | reverse complement strand
TGGTGAAGGCAGATTTGCTGGATTATACGATTTAGCTTTTAATCCTGTCTTAAAACATGTGCATCAACGAATTGTAGAGTTAATGCAAAAATATGATTGCCAATCTATCGTTGATCTTGGATCAGGAACCGGTGCTCAAGCCCGCGTACTTGCCAAGAATGGTTTTTCAGTAACTGGAATTGATGCATCTTCTCAAATGATTGCGGTTGCTCGCAAAAAATCATCTGATTCTATTAGATTCATTCGTGAAGATATTACTTCTCTTGGTCATGCGGAAATGATGTTTGACGCAGCAAATATTAGTCTTGTTCTCCATCCCAATTCACCTGAAACTATTACAAAAATTGTAAGGAAAGCAAAAAAATTAATTAAACCAAATGGCGTGGTGTTTATCACTGATTACGGATGGGGAACTGGTTTTTCTGGAAAAATAGCAAGTGGATTAATGCAAGTAATTGAATCTTTTACTCGAGAGGATCATCGACAAAACTATTTTTCATTTATGAAACAACAAGGAATACAAATGTTTTCGACCTGGTATGATATATCAGTTATTGAACATTATGAGTATTTCCATGGTGCGTTACAAACAATAATTGTTAAATTTGAAAAAAATTAAAAAATATCTAACATGTTTGTTAAAATATACGATATTTATATCATAATGTTTATTAATCAGATATGCCTTTATTTGATATAGTGATTTTTTTATGGGAGGAAACCACAATAAAAAAAACGCTGTATTATTCCTCTGCGGAATTCTTCTTTTATCATTATTAGCTTCATCTTTGTCTATTTCTGCAGACCAACATGCAAAAACAATTATCGTAGATGGCGATGGCTCAGGCGATTATCTAACAATTACTGCTGCAGTACAAGCCGCTCAACAGGGAGATACAATTCTTGTTCGTGAAGGTGTTTATGAAGAAACTGAGATTCTTATTGATAAAACAATAACATTAACTGGAGAAACCATCTCGTCGACTATCATTCAAGGTGATGAAACGAAAACAATTCTTACCATCCAAGCAGATAACGTTATCACATCAACATTAACCGTATCTAATGGAGGTGATTGGGGAGGAGAAAACATTGCTGTATTTGCAGATAATGTACTCATTTCAGAGACCAACATTCAAAATGGTAATGGAACAGGTATAAGTATTCATAATGCAACAGGATCAATTATAGAAAACAATGTGTTTACTGCTAATCAAGAAGGAATAATGTGTTATAATTGTAGGGAAAACACGATTTCACAAAATCAAATTTCAGATAGTCTTGTTGGTATTTACCTGTATGACTCCATGGATATGCTTGTTGAAAAAAATAGTGTTTCAAATTGTAACAAAGGAATCTATTTAGAAGAAAGTACAGACAATCTTATTCAACGAAATAATCTTTCAAGAAATGATCAAGGAGCATATGTTTCATACTCAGCGAATAATTTGTTTACTGAAAATAATTTTATTTCAAATGTTGAACACGCTAAATTTACAACCTGGGTTTCACCGACAGGTTTGCAAATAAGTAAGTGGGATGCAAATTATTACGATAATGCTATAGCTTTTCTTCCGAAATGGATGCCGGGAATCCTCTTTATTCGGACGTATAATCCAATAGGTATTTTTTTACCATGGGGAAGTATTGATTGGCATCCAGCAAATGAACCTTACATGATTCAATGAGGGAAGAAGAATATGAAGAAAAATAGTGTCGTATTCCTTGTTTTCTTTATCTTATTTACTTTGTTATCTTTTCATTCACATGCTGAAAAAGGTATTCATACTATAACGATTTATGTTGATGATGACAATATCAGCGGTCCGTGGGAGGGAACCATTGATCATCCGTATCAATGTATTCAAGATGCAATCGATGCAGCGTAATACAGATAAGATCATGGTTTCTGAAGGATTATACCAAGAAACTATTGTCATTGATAAGCAAGTATCGTTAATTGGTTCAGGTTCAGAATCAACCATTATCGATGGCTTGCAAAATGATTCAACAGTAACTATCGTTCAGAATTATTGTACTGTAAAAGATTTTCAGATCATCAATTGTTCGTTAGAACCAATTGATTTTACTCATAGTTTACTCAGGATTCATTCAGAGGGTAATACTATAGAAAATAACTTGTTTTTAATGAATGAAACTAATGATTTCTTTTCAATTGCCGCTCTTCAAATCAATCAGAAAGATAACAATCATATTTCTCATAATATATTTTCCTGTGATGAGTTTGTTTCTGAATTTGACATTTCAAGAAATCATGCGATTTATCTAAATGGATCCTGTAAGAACACGGTTTTTGAAGAAAATCAGATTAGTGGATTTTATACTGCGTTTACCGACTCATTTGAAACTGGGGACGTGGTGGTTAAGAATAATCAGATTGCTGAGAATCTTTTTGGCTTGAGAATGTATGGATCTACCTCTTTGATTACCAAAAATAATATTTCGAGTAATAGAGCAGATGCTATTATTGTGCATAGAGGATCAGGTCATACCATTAGTGATAATCAGATTATAGATAATGGATATAATGAGGGATCTACTCCAGGCTCAGGTATCATGTTGTATCGAAATTCCGGTGGAACCAGGATTCAGGGTAATAATTTGATTCATAATGCTGGACCCGGCGTCTATGATTATATGAGTTTTGATAATGTGATTACTGAAAATAATTTTGTGAACAATGGCTGGAATTATGATTGGGCTGAAAAACCAAATGCGTTTTTTTACACTGATATCGTTGATATGTTTCAAACCAATAATTGGAATGGTAATTATTGGGAACCTTCATCATCAGATACATGGAAATTAATCCCTTCTGAACTCCGTTTGTTTGCCTATTTTGATTCTGTTTGTTCTATTCCCTGGTTTGCATTTGATAAAAATCCGGTTGAATCTCCATATCCTATGATGTTGGAGGAATGAATAGGTGAATCGTAGCACTCTTTTGATTCTTGTTGGTGCATTTATTGCTGTTTGCTTTCCAGTTATCGTAAGTGCATTTGTTTTTTACTCACCAGCACTAGTGGGATTTTTTCCTAGAGGATTTGGTTTGATTATGTTCTTTGTTGGAATTGGAATCATGATTGTTGGTGAGAGATTGAAGAAAAAAGACCAATTGCTATAGATTTTTTTAAGCACTCATTAAGCACTGCTTTTCATTTATTTTTTCGTTGATTTTTTACCGTTTTTTGAACTTGCTCAATAACGTATGGAATCTAACATATTTTTTTGAAAATATCGTAAAATTCCTGTAGTTGATTTGTATATATCTTCAATTGATTTGGGATGCACTTGCTAATACGTTGGATGGTTAAAAACCTGATATGTGGATGGTGGAATCTATGAAGATTCCACAAGAGATACAATCTTTTGATCCTGATGAATTTGATTTTGATGATAAAGAACAAGTAAAAACACTGTTTCTCAAATTGCTTAATGTCATTGAACTGCAAGCAAAGGAAACTGAACGGTTGAAACAAGAGAATCAACAATTAAAAGATGAGATACAACGGTTGAAAGGTGAGAAAGGAAAACCAGATATAAAACCAAGTATTCCACGATTCACTCCACCACCAGGTTTCCGGAAGAAAACTCGTAAATGGAAGAAAAAACGGAAGAAAGTTCATGTGAACATAGATCGTGTTGTAAAATTATCTGTGGATCAGCAGATACTTCCGGAGGATGCTGTGTTTAAAGGATATCGAACGGTGACCGTGCAAAATATCAAGTTTGAAACAGATAATGTTGAATACCAGCTTGAACGGTTTTATTCACCTGGTGAAAAAAAGACGTACGAAGCAAAATTACCTCAAGAAGTAGATGGTGAGTTTGGACCGGATTTGAAAGCCTATGTTATTCATCAGTATTTCGCGAATCGTGTCCCTGAAAATAAGATCCATAAGACCTTAACAGAAGCAGGTGTTTTGATCTCAGCAGGGCAGATCTCATATATTATCACTCAGGCTCATGCGGATGAATTCACTCAGGAGAAAGAGGATATTTTTACTAAGGGCATGGAATCATCTGATTATTTTCATATTGATGATACTGGTGCACGGCATAACGGTATCAATCATTACGTGCAAGTGATTTGCACAGGGTTGTTCAGCAGTTTTTTCATTACTCGGAAAAAGAACAAGGAAACCATTCGGAGGATCCTTGGTCTTTCAGATGATGAATGGATTGATAAAATGATGATGTCTGATGATGCTAAGCAGTTCATGTTTCTTGCTGTTTATCATGCATTGTGTTGGATTCATGAAATTCGTCATTACCGGAAAATGAATCCGGTTCTTGATTGGCATCAGGAAACATTGAATAAATTTTTAGATCTGCTATATGATTTTTATGAACAACTAAAATTGTATAAGCGTCATCCTTCAGCGAAACAAAAGCAATTGTTGACGGATCGATTTGATGAGATCTTTTCTATGAAAACTGGGTTTAACACGTTGGATAATCGTATTCGGTTAACTTGGAAGAAGAAAAAGAAATTGCTTCTAGTGTTGACCTATCCGGGTCTTCCGTTGCATAATAATCCTGCGGAGATTGCATTACGGGAACTGGTGATTAAAAGAAAGATCAGTTATGGAACACGAAGCGAACAAGGAAGAGTTGCATGGGAGAATATGATGACCATCATGGATACGTGCCGGAAGCATAAGGTGAGTTTCATGGAATATGTAGAAGATATCTTCGCTGGAAGATATCAGATGCCACGTTTATCATCATTGATCTTAGAGAAAGCAAAATCTCATTCCCCCCTAATTATTGAGCATGTTCCGTTTTTTTATAATTTATTGATTAACAATGGTTAATTTTGTCTTTTCAAATTATTTTTTCCTAAAAATATCTTATTTTGCACAAAAAGTAAAACAAAAGTTATTTATACTAAACTATGCTTTATTTTTTATTGGAGGCAGACATATGAAAAAGATTGTTTTCATTTCACTGTTGTTTTTAGCTAGTATTCTTGTTTTCCCAATGGTTAATGCTGGACCTGAACTCAGCGTTGGACTTGCACCAGAACATGCAACGTTATTAGTGATTCAAGTGGAAAACCATGGAGATACCACTGCGAATAATATTACGTTAACTGGTCTTAATCTCAGTGGATTCGTGTTTTATAATAATCGAATAAAAGAAACCAATCTTGATGTAGAACCTGGTGATTCAATCATGTTTTCAGCTAACACAGCGTTTTATGGTCTTGGTTTTTTCACGGCAACAATGGCTGTTACCTGTGATGAACAAATAAATGCAACAGGAACAAGTAGAGGATTTGTCTTCATTGATAATGTATATATTCCGTAAAATAAAGATGTGAAAAATATGAAAAAATTTATTTCAGCGCTCATTGCAGGTTTGTTTTTTTCAACAATGCTTAGTTCTCTAGTTGTTATTGCTGATGAAAATGAAGATATGTTTAGTGGAGGAAATGGAACGAGTATGGATCCATTTCAAGTTACAACAATTGAGCAATTAGATGCAATTAGATACTATCTTGATCGTTGTTTTGTTTTGATGACTGATCTTGATTTTACTAACGCGGATTCTTATGAAGATTCAAATAACATGATAAAGTATACCACAGGTGATGGCTGGAAACCTATTGGGAGTTATAAAGAAGAAACCGAATTTACTGGTAGTTTTAACGGTCAACGGTTCACTATTAGTAATCTTTTTGTAAATCAAAGTTTCACACATTATTCTTCGTTATTCGGCAAAATCGTCGATGCTGAGATTTCCCATCTCATCTTAGATGATGTCTATGTGAAAGGAACTGGTTTTATTGGGAGTATCGCAGGAAATAACGAACATGGTGAAATCACTGATTGCACTATTTCAGGATTTGTGGATGGATCTAGCTTATACATTGGTGGACTTGTTGGGAGAAACAATGGTTCAATTGACAATTGTCAAGTCTCAACTTTAGTTTCTGGAGATTTATACGTCGGTGGACTAGTTGGATTAAATAAAGGATGTATCTTTAATTCATCTGCATCTGAGGATGTCAATGGTAATGATTTTAATAGTGAAATTCGAAATATTGGGGGTCTCGTAGGTGGAAACCTCGGATCGATCAGTGATTCGTTTGCAACGGGTAATGTCACGGGAAATTCGTATGTTGGTGGTCTAGCAGGTGGAAATTGGCAGAACATTTCTGATAGTTATGCAACTGGTAAAGTAACGAGTGTTTGGCATAATCATGGAAACATCACCCTTGGAAGAAGATACGTTGGAAAGCTTGCTGGAGCAAATTTTGGTTCTGTAACAGATTCATATGCTACCGGAAGTATTGCATTCATAGGGTATGGTCTTGGAATATTATATCATCTCATAACCCATATTTTTCCAGATGGATTTTTTTCAAATGATCGGGGTTGGATAAACATATGAAAAATAAAAGATTGATAGTATGTGTTAGTTTGATGCTGGTATGTTCATCAGTAGGATTTTCCACTGCTGTAGCAAATGATACGATCTATGTAGATGATGATGGAACCGCGGATTACACCAGCATCCAAGATGCAGTTGATGCTGCAGAGGATGGAGATGTTATTGTTGTTTACAATGGGATGTATTATGAAAATATCGTTATTGATAAACAATTAACGCTGAATGGGGAATGTAAAACTGATACGATTATTAATGGAGCAGAAAACGGTCATGTGATTGAGATCCATGCAGATTATGTTACCATCTCTGGATTTACCATTCAAAACAATGAAAATCGGTCAGACGGTATCAACATCTACTCGTGCTACAACATTATTGAGGATAACATTATTCAAAACAATGATAATTATGGCATTCTTCTGCGTGGATTGTACAAATCTGGTTCTTTTTTGGTCAGACCACCATCTCATAATGTGATTAAAGGAAATATTATTAGAAACAATAGTGAAAAAGGAATTTCAATTTGGGGTGGAGACGTTTTTTTACCACGATTTCGTAACATTGGAATAACCCTTGATGCACGAAACAATTCCATCTTAGATAATGTCATTGAAGAGAGCAGACATGGTGTGTATCTAGCTAAAGCAACAAAAGAAACGCTGATTGATCATAATGAATTTTCAGGTAATAACATCAGTGTCGCTCCGATGTATTCACGATATAATATTATCACTAGGAATAACTTCCTTAGTAGTGATCCATTCTTTCAGAGTGGAATTAACTATTGGAATAATAATTACTGGGGAGAACCAATGGATGAACCAAAAAGAATCATGGGTAGAATCGGGTATTTCGGAATCATTCCTTGGTTTAATTATGATGAACAGCCTGCCCAGGAACCATTCAATATAGGGGAAGAATAATTATGAAAAAAATAATAGGCATAATAATTATTTGTTTAATGCTGTTTTCAACTTCTGTAGTATCAACATCATCTGAAAAAGAAGTGCTAGAGGATGAGACTTCTGAGTCATTTCATAAAGCGTTTTATGCTCATATTTATCTTGAATTGGACCCAAGTTCAGATCAAGCAAAAATGATAAAAGAACATTCATTATCTTTTCCAGATTGGTCCTTACTTTTCTTACAAAAAATAACTATCGAAGATCCTAACATAAATAATGAATCTATGTTAATAATTATACCTGTTTATAGAGCGATGATTTCACATAGATATGGCATTGGAGTAATTCAAGAGTTTATCCCGCAAGAGAATACAGTGATATATCTAAATTTGTTTTGGGGGATGATTGAAGAGCGGGATAGTCCCGATGGTAAAATACTTGTTGTTGATGGATTTGCACCTTGTTTAGTTTGGAGCAGTGAGGAGGGGTCATGGTGAAAAGAATAAGTATTTGTTTAATGTGTTTGATGATAGTATTTTCATCAGTTGGATTAACCACAGCTAATGTTAATGATACCATTTATGTAGATGATGATGGTACTGCTGACTATACAACTATTCAAGACGCTGTTGATGCTGCAAGTGAGAGTGATACTGTTTATGTTCATTCAGGTGTCTATCATGAACAGGTTGTTATTAACAAACAAATCAGTGTTATTGGAGAAAATCGAGATTCAACTGTTATTGATTGTCTGGAGATGAATGATCAGATCAATAATAGTGCGGTGGTAACTATTATGTCTGATAATGTCGTTTTTTCAGGTTTTACTGTCCAATCTAATATTGAAGAAAGACCTCTAAATGGTTTGTATGGTATTTCATGTGACTTAAATGCAAAATCTCCATCTGATCCAAAAGTTATAAAACAAGTGATAATTTCAAATAATTTCATCGTAAGTGATGATTCTTTTCCGGTTGAAATGCGTTATCCTTTGAGGTTAGATTGGGTAGAGAACAGTGAAATTTCAAATAATATGGTGAATGGAGGTGACTGGGGGATTTATCTGTATGAAAGTTCAAATAATCTTGTCATCAATAACACTGTTAGAGATATTGATACGTATGGTATCAACCTAGGGGGAAAACATAGTGAAGGTAATCTAGTTAAAAACAATATATTAATAAATAATAGAGAGGGAATTGCACTTGGACAGGATTCTCATGATAATGTAGTCATCCTTAATAGTGCTAAAGAAAATAACATTGGGATAATTACGTATTACTGTGATTATAATAGCATCACGAAGAATAATTTAGTTGATAATACTAAAAATGGATTTGCTTTTGAAGACAGGATAATGGATAAATATACGAATACATGGAATCAAAATTATTGGGGTGAACCATTAGATCAAGCCGTGATAAAGGGTAAAAAATATTTTTTTGGAATTGGTTTATTTCCGTTTCCATTTAAGGTTTATGATATGAATCCTGCAAGTGAACCCTTTGAAATTGGAGGAGAATAAAAATGAAAAAAATAATTGGAATTTTTTCAATTTGTATGATGTTGTTAATTCTTTCATTCTATCCGATTATTGCTAGCGATCCAAATGATGATGATATTATTTATTGGACTGATCCATCGGAAGAAGTCGTTGTAGAACCGTATACGTTACCATTTTTTGAGGTGTATGATTTAAAAGATTTTGGTCAAGCTGTCTTTGGGTTGACTTCAGCTGATTTCAATGGTGATGGGTGGTTGGATTTTGCTGTAGGTTGGACGACATCTCCAAATAATTATTCAGGAATTTCAATTTTTTATAGAGATGGTGATCGAAGTTTTAGAGTAGAAGAAATCAAACGATATCAATGGGGTATTAATGATTTAGAATCCGAAGACTTAGATGATGATGGAGATATTGATCTTATGTGTGTCATAGAGAGTGGTTATGGTGTGGAAACGGTGAATATTCTCTTTAATGACAATGGATGTTTTGATCAAGAACTTAAGATTGCTGATTTTTATCGGGAAGATGGAAACTGGATTAATGTTCATATCGCAATAGCTGATTTTGATGGAGATGATGACATCGATTTTATTGCTGGTGGAAATTGTGGAAAGGTGAATTTTTTTAAGAATGATGGAACGAATCGTTTTGTGGATATGGGAACGATTTATGATTATGGTGATGTTAGCTGGGGACTGGATTCAGCTGATTTCAATAATGATGGATATCCTGATTTTATCGTATCTGCAAGTGATAATATAGATTCTGATGAGTTTGGTGAAGGCCGCATCTATTTAAAACTAAATGATCAAACAAGTACTTGTTTTGATACATCATCTGGGATTCTTATCAAAGAGATTAATCGTAATGTAGATATCATTGGTTCTTGTGAACATGGATCACTATCAATCATTGATTATGATAATGATCATGATTTAGATTTTCTTGCAGGATATTATAATCCATTTTTGTATAATAATCATGATGAAATGTTTGATCGTTTTCCACTTTGCAATCTTCAAGAAAGTGAGAATAGTTGGGATTCATTAAGACAAGGAGGCTTTGCCACGGGTGATTTTAACAATGATGGAAACATGGATTTTATTGCTGGTGGCGTTCAAGGAACAGTCAGATTATTTATTAATAAGTATCAAGAATTCCCTCCGATTAAACCAAGGATAACTCCACCAGGTATTGAGATTTCCGCTGGTATGGATAATGAGTATATGTTTACAATTTCAGATATCAATGAAGACGATGTATTTTTGTATGTTGATTGGGGGGATGGAACTGAGACTGATTGGCTTGGTCCATTTAAATCTGGTGAGATTGTCAAGTTGAATCATACTTGGATAGATCGAGGGTCATATGCTATTGAAGCGAAAGCAAAGGATGTTCATGGTAATGAGGGATCCTGGTCTACAATGAAGGGTTGGGTCTCAAAACAAAAGATTCAGATGAATGTGGCAGTATTAAGTCAAATTTATCTAGAATTAGATAAAGAATCATCAATGGTTCAAGAAATAATGGATAACTACCATAGTGATCCATCAGGAATACTTACCAATATAGATATTACAATTAAGAATCCAAATAGCAACTTGAATAATGATGTTATGATTGCACCATTTTTTTCAACGTTTTTTTCCCAGGTGACCGGAATTGGAAGTCTTGAAGCTGTGTTACCACAGACCACCGTTACCATTCATATTCCTGTATTTTGGGGAAGAATTACAGATTATCCTATTGATGATGAAGATGTATTTATTGTGGATGGCTGGGTTCCATTTGTGAAATGGACCTATTTGAATTGAGGTGTAATAAAATGAAAAAGATAAGTTCAATAGTTATTTGCTTAACGCTGTTATTGACAACAGTACCGTTGATCCTTGCAGATAGTGATGCAAATAATATAGATATAACATGGATGAAGACCTATGGTCGTTTTTTTAATGAGGAGTTAGGCGTATCGGTACAGCAAACAAATGATGGTGGATTTATTGCTGTTGGTTCAATAAGCAAATCGTTATTTGATGTTCGTGGCAATAAAGATGTTTGGCTCATAAAATTTGATGAAACTGGTTCGATTCTTTGGAATAAAACGTTTGGTGGAAAAAGGGATGATGAGGGTACTCATGTTCAACAAACAAAGGATGGCGGCTATATTATCATCGGTGAAACAGAATCGTTTAGTGATGATAAACGTGATGATATATGGCTTATTAAAACCGATGAAAATGGAGAAAAAATCTGGGATAAAACAGTTGGTAAAAGTGGTTTTGATTCCGGAAAAGAAGTGATACAGACAACTGATGGAGGTTATGCACTTGTTGGTTGGGGAAATCAAAGCGGTGGGGGCCGTGGTAATGTATTAGTGATGAAGGTTGACGGTGACGGTAATATGCTCTGGGAACAATATTTTGGAGAAAAAGGGCATAATTATGGTAAGGGTATTCGAGAAACCGATGATGGAGGATTTATCATCATAGGTTCAAGTTATATTCCTGATGAATCAAATGATTATGATATGTGGTTGATAAAGGTAGACAAAGATGGAGAGATGAGGTGGGATAAGAAATTTGATGGGACAAACAGTGATTTTGGGGGAAAAATTGATGTGACTGTTGATGGGGGATTTATTATCCTTGGAACAACAAACTATGATGGATTTAGTGGTGGTGATATCTGGTTGATTAAAACTGATGAACACGGTACAATACTTTGGGATAAAACCTTTCCTGGGAGAGGTAGTTCAATACAGCAAACAAGTGATGGTGGATTTATTATTGGGAGTAATGAAAGAAAAGATAATTATTTTGATTTCAATGATGGTTTATTGATAAAAACGGATGCTAATGGTATTCAACAGTGGCGTCAAACATTTTCTTTCTCTGAAAGTGGAGTTGGAGCAGATGTTTTTTCTTCCGTACAGCAAACAAGTGATGGTGGATTTATTGTTACTGGTTTTACTGCGCCATGGAATGCTCGTTTCGGCTATGATCTATGGTTACTAAAAATCAATCCGGAGGATTATCCTAAGATAACTTCTAATATGAACAAAGAAAACATGGATGTTACTATTGATGGAAAGATTCAGTGTTCATCGAAACCGTTTATCAGATGTGATGATGAACATTTTTATGTGACGGTAAATAATTCTGGTGATACCGATGTTTCAGTGATGGTGAATTTTTACATTTGGGATGAAGATGATAAGGAATATGAATGGTTTGATGATGCTGAAACGTATGTACCTGCCGGAGGTTGTAATACATCTGATCCTGCTGATGCTGACCTTATCTGGCCAGGATCTTGGAATGCAGAACCGTGGGGTTTGTATTGGCCGGGTAGGTTTATTCCGCGGTATATGAAAGCAACTGTGGAGTATAATGATGAGATTCTTGACACACAGGAAAACCGGTTTTTCATGGGATTTTTAATCTTCTAAAGAGTTCGATTATTATCTTGCTTAGAATGATCTTAAAAAATGATAAAGGATAGGAGGATAAATGAATGTGTTTAAAAATGAAGCGTGTACTCATTGGTGTTATTGTCCTATTGGTCTTAGGATCGTATGCAGTGAATTCTATTGAACTGACTGACACTACGATTTATGTGGATGATGATAATACTAGTGGTCCGTGGGATGGATCATTTGAGCATCCGTTTCAATGTATTCAGGAGGGTATTGATGCTTCATATAATGGTGATACGGTTTATGTGTTAGATGGAATGTATCATGAGCATCTTCTTGTAAATAAATCAATTAATCTTATTGGAATAAATAATAAAAAGACTATAATTAACAGCATTGCTGAAAAGGATATCATTCAAATTGTTGATACTAAGAATGTTTTGATTAGTGGATTTTTCATTCAAAATGAAATACCTTTTGAAGCGTATTTAGCAGGGATTAATATAAACACATCTCATGTTAAGATAGTTGGAAATATTATTCTTGGTTGTTATGATGGAATCCTTTTAAAATCAACTGATTGCCTGATTTCAAATAATACGATTGTTAATAATGAGATAGGAATTAGTTTTGGTCATTACCGTAGTGGACCTAGTAGTGAAACTAATGAATGGTATAATACTCAAGATGGTTTTAGTCAGTATTATCATACTGGAAATATGATCACTTCAAATCATCTGAGAAATAATTCAGATGCTGGAATTGATCTTAGTTATACCACAGATAATAGTATATTTAAAAATGAGTTTTCAATTAACTGGATTGGGATACGACTCCGGGAAAGTAACCAAAATGAGATCACAGAGAATAATTTTTTCGATAACTCTATTAATACGATAGATATGGCTGATAATCAGTGGAATGCAAATTATTATGATGATTGGATTGGGTTAAAACTTTCACTGTTTTCATTTTTCCCGTATGTTATCCCTGGAACGTTATTTGCTAACCTTGATGCTGATCCTTCAAGTGAACCTTATGATATTGGAGGTGAATAATGGTGAAGAAGAAATTATCTTTGCTCTTTTTTGTTATATTCATGCTTCTGGTTCTCATTTCACAGAATCCTATGGCTCTCAACATTGAAGAAAATATTGAACAAAGCGGGTCATCTACGCCTATCTGCGATATTCGATTTTTCTTTTATCCAGAATTTAATACAACAGGGGATGTATCCTATGCAAAGGATAGGTCAATAGCAGGTTTTCAGATTCTTGAAATGATGTATTACAATGTAAGTTATGGTTCTGCTACTGTTGAAGGATTGTTTCAAACCATTACCTATGAAAGGGTGCTGAGCATCAGTGCATATGGTTTTAACGGTGAAAATAACTGGGATGGAACAGTTGAAGATACTATGGGTATTCAAGCAGATGGTACAGCGTGTCTTCTTATGGTGGCGCACCAAGGATAATGGAGGAATAGTAAAA
>JAWOBC010000090.1:0-12591 GCA_046498165.1 Thermoplasmatota archaeon | reverse complement strand
CGAGTTCACGACGATTGTGAACGAGGTGTGAGCTGGCAGCCGTGAGATAGGGAAACATGGCTGAAAGCGCATGTTTCCCTATCTCACGGCTGCCTGCAGGCAGACCCCGCCGGATGACTGGATTAACAGCAAGCAGGAGCTGCAGTGCCCGGACAACAACAATACGGTAGTGTTTACCATTAGCCGGCTGTGAGTTTTTACCAGGGGCGGATTTGCATTCCGCGCTCCGTGACTGGTGATTGATTATTTATACCAGTTGCTGGGTCTGCGCTGTTTTTCGAGCTGTTTTTTTACGTATCTTGCTGGAAACTCCGGATGCAGGATATAGGGGCGCATGTTTGCGTTAAAATCAGCATGCAGGATGCCTAAAACCTCGTCTTTTTCACGCTTGTCGATAAATCTTCGCTGCTTTGTGTATTCCCATCTGACAGGGTCCCCCAGTGCGGCCCGGATTTCATCCGCAGATGGAAGCTCTTTCCCTGCGTTTGTGTATGTAAGGCTGTCTGCCGGGATTTCCAGGCGTACCAAGAGGATCACAAGCATCCGGTCTCCTATCAGGGTGCGGGAGGCATCGTAGATTTTCAGAGTTGTGCCGTTTTTAAGCCCTGTGTGTTCGAGCAGATTTTTTTCAGAAATATTTATCTCCATGTTTTTAATATATCCTTTGAATTATTCCTTAAACAGGCTCATCTGCACCTGCTTTGACTTTTTTTTGCCGGTATCGTTTATTATCTCTTTTTTTAACTCTGCCGGAATGTCGGCATAACGGGGTCAAACAAGATCTACAGGAAGCCGTTGAATGGCCTATGAAATATTATGAGCTCTTCAACCATATGGATGCCAATCCACCCAAAGGAATCCTTCTTTATGGCCCACCGGGAACCGGTAAAACACTGCTTGCAAAGGCTGTTGCCTCAGAAAGCGAAGCAAACTTTATCAGCGTGAAAGGACCGGAGTTTATGAACAAATGGGTTGGAGAAAGCGAAAAAGCAATACGGGAAACCTTCCGCAAAGCACGGCAAGCCGCACCCTGCATCATCTTTTTTGATGAACTCGATGCCATAGCTCCAACCAGAAATGAAAGCTGCGGATCAAGTCAAGTCACTGAACGCATGATCAGTCAACTGCTCACTGAACTTGATGGACTGGAATTGCTCAAAGATGTCACCGTTATTGCTGCAACCAATCGACCAGACATCATTGATACTGCACTTTTGCGACCTGGTCGATTCGATAAACTCATCTCAATTCCAACACCAGACAAAAAAGCTAGAAAAGAAATCTTTCGAATCCATACTCAACGCAAACCACTGGCTGATGACATCGATCTTGAGAAACTTGCAGAAAAAACAAAAGGATATACTGGAGCTGATATCGCCGCGATCTGCAATGAAGCAGTGATGGCAAGTATCCGGGAATGCATCGCAAAGAACGAAAAAGTAACGAAAAAACAGCTGAAAACACTCAAGGTTAAACAGAAGCACATTGATCTTGCCATGAAAAAAGTAAAACCAATGCCCAAAGAAAAACTGGAGAAATACACAAACATCGTCGCATCATTTGATCAGTAAAACCCCTCTCTCTTTTTATTTTTATCCAAACATCTTTTTACTCTTTTGTAATGTAACTCTATATATGGTCAAAAACATTCTTGTTATTGGATTAACAGAGGAACATGCTGGAAAGACAAGTCTTGCACAAGCACTGCTTTCCTATTTTTCAGATCAAAACTATAACACCTGTGCCTTCAAACCATTCTCCGGATACAATTACTGGTATCATTTTGATATGGCACATCAAAGCCTTTCACAGGGACGATTATATGGAAAAGATATCACTCATCTCCAAGACTATTCAACAATCAAAATCCCTATTGAACTTGCTAATCCCATCCATCGACTGTGGAATGAACCAGCGATAATGAACTCACTAGTCAACATCCCACCATTTATCATGGATCGATTTAGTCTCTATGAGCAAGAAAACCTTCATCATCATCTTTTAATCAATCAACATCTCTTCCATAAGATATCGGAATCTTATCAAAAAAACCTAAAGCAGAATACCTACATTTTTCATCCTATTGATACCGTTACCATGTTGAATGAAACCATTAAAACATATTACAATAATGCTATCGAAACTTGTTATAAACAAATCAAAAAACAAGCTGAAGTCATCATTATTGAAAGCTATGCAGACAATGCACTCCTCCCCTGGAAAAATCTTACTGGTTTTGATGCTGTGTTTGGCATTAAACCCTGGGAGATACAACGATTTGACCCAGAGAAATATGTAAAAGCCATTCAACTTGCTAAACCGGTCTCAGCCTGGGAGACCTCGACAAAAAAACTTACTGATCTTTTAAAACCCATACAGACTTTCGAGCAACAACCCATGCTTTCAACAGAAATCATCCCAACACTAAAAGAACAAATACCACAGATGCTTGATAATTAAACATAAGAGCTTCTTACATGATCTTTGATAAACGAGAAACATCACCTGCAAAATCCGTGGACAGCAATCTTGATAAATCACCAATTGCAGCCTCAAGTGTTTCATCAAAACGTAATGTTGCTAAGTGATTCACATCTAATGGTTCAAGTTTTTTTGCAATAAACCCGTTTTTAGCCTGTGCCATGTTTTCAACAACACCAAGCAACTGATGATTTCCCTCAAGAAGGATTCGAAGTAGTTTTTCAACTGCTTTAAAAGCAACTTTTGAAGGAGTGGTTATCACCAGAAACTCTGTTTGAGGAATGTAGCTAATAACATCAAGAGTTTCATCACCAATACCTGGTGGCAGATCAAGAATGAGATAATCCAGATCATCCCAACGAGTAATAGCTAACAGTTCAAGAATAATATTGGTGACATCATCACCACGAAATGCCCCTGGTTTATCCTCAGAAAAATACACCAGACTCATAAATTTAATACCCTCAATTTCCTGAGGAATAATACCCTGATCCTCATCAGGAAAACCATCTGGTGTGAAACCAAGAATCACATGAGAAGACGGTCCATATAAATCCAGATCAAGAAGACCAACTTTTTTACCTTGCTTTGCAAGAGTTAACGCCAATGTTGAAGCAACCATACTTTTACCAACACCTCCTTTTCCACTCGCAACAGCGATCACCCGTTCCACGTTTTTTAAACGGCTTTGGATCACACTAGGACGCGGTTCCATTACTCTTTCACTCCCTTCATCGAAGCAATACTCACCCCGCGACCCTTAAGAATCTTAAAATCAGGACTCCCACAATGTGGACAACGAGTATGCACAAAGGCAACCTCTGGAATAAAATGAATCGATTCGGCTTCATCAGCACTTAACTTATTCTTCATCTCCTTAAATTCCCAGGAATGATCACATTGTTTACACTGAAGAAGTGTTTTCTCTGTTTCAATGTTAATAGTAACATCCTGAAATTTATCTTTATAGGTTTCAACGAGTTCATCTAAAGCAAATGTAAAGATATCATCAGCAATCTGCTGCAATTCACCGAGTAACACATTGATCTCAGTGATCTTTTTGATGTTTTCTTTTTCAGCAGCTGCAATTGAAGATTTAATCACTGATTCAGCAAGTGCCCATTCATGCATACAAATCTACCTCATAAATCAATCTTGTTTAAACATTTCCATATCATTACGACTCATAGAAGCTTTCTTTTTTGATGAAAATAATAATCCTTTTTTTCGTTTCGGTGAAACAAGCAAGGATACAGCAAAAATACTTGCTGAAACCACAACAATAGCTGCTCCAATTGGAAAATCAAGCATCAGAGAAACATAAAAACCAATCAGACAGCTCATAATACCGATCAACGGTGAAAAAATCATGATTTTTTTGAAATCATAAAAAAACTGATATGCAGTAGACGTCGGATTCACAATTAAAGCAAAAACAAGCAATCCACCAACTAGTTTCAAGGAAAGAGCAACCGCAAAACCAGTGAAAAAAAGCACCGCAAAATAAAACAGTTTCGTATTAATACCAGCGGATTCAGCAAGTTTCCGATGAAACATCACTGCTACCAGTTCCTTATAAAACACGAGCACAAAAACAAGAAGCACAAAGGATAGTAACAGCAGCAGCAACACATTATCATAGCTAACAGAAAAAAGACTGCCCCACAAAATACTCAATGCTCGGCCAGTTGCTGCTTCACCTGGTTTCAAGGAAAGAAAAATAAAACCCAGAGCAATCATCACTGAAAACAAAAAACCAATCACGACATTGCTTTCTAATCGTGCTTTTTCTGATAATGGTCCAAGAATAAGCGCTGTTGCAAACGCAAAAAAAACCGCACTAATCATAGGATCAATCGAAATGAGAATACCAAATGCTGCACCAGCAAAAGCAGCATGAGACATGCAATAACCAATAGAAGAAAGATTCATCCGCACCACAAATGTTCCCATGGTGGAACAAACAAAACCAGCAAGTACTGCTCCCAGAATAGATGGAAGTAAAAACAACAATGGAAGCGAGGTCATCATCCTCCCTCCTGTGGAAACAATGAATGAATCAAATCATCATTTAACACCACTTCTTTTTTATCATCTTTGACAATCATCCCTTTATCCATCACCATCACACGACTACATCTTGATGGAAGAAAGGTAAGATCATGGGACACCATGACAATAGTGGTATGGTGCTGTTCATGAACCCGATTCAATAGTGTTTCAATTTGTTTTCGAGCTGAAAAATCTAGATTTGAAAACGGTTCATCCAACAATAACAGCTTTGGATCCTGAGCCAATGCACGAGCAAGAAGGATTTTTTGAAACTCACCGCCAGAGAGTTTTCCCACCGGTCGATTTGCATAATCAATCATTCCCACCAAACCCATACTTTTCCATACCATCTCCCAGTCTTTTTTCGTTGGAAAACGAAACAACCCAATCTTTCCAGATCTACCTGCCATCACCACATCTTTACATAAAAAAGGAGCATGAGGATCCAACTCAAAGTTTTGAATGACATAACCCGTGTTTTTTCGGATATCAGTTTTCTGTTTTAAAATCGGTTTTCCAAATACCCTTCCTTCCCCAGCAGTATGTGGAAGAATCCCATTGATTGTTTCAAGTAATGTTGTTTTCCCTGCACCATTGGGACCAATAATAGCAAGAAAATCATTCTCAAAAATAGTAAGATTGATATTATGAATAACCGGGATTTTTTCTCCTTCATAAATGGTATTAACACCATTGAGGTCTACTACTGCTTTCTTTTTCCTCATACTACTCTCTCAATCAATATGAAAAAGATCAGCATCCAACCGATTATACATATCCTCTGAATAAACAATAATATTTTCCTCAGTTACCTTTGTATCGATTTCTTCTTGGATTTTTTTTTGCAAGGAAATAGTGATTTTTTCACCATTTTTATTTGAAAAAACCGCCTTTGGAAGCTGTTCACTTGTTACGGTTATATTTCCTTTTCCAAGGGTACAGCCAGAACCGAGTTGAATGCCATCGATAATACAGGAAATCGGTGGAGTTGTCCCCGTGGAAACAGTAGCATTTTTTTCAAAGGGATCCGTGCCCAGTTTTTTACAAGCAATTTTTCCCATTTTATACCCCAGAACGGCATAGGGTCCTAAATGACCATGGAATCGTTCAATTATTTTTAATGTTTCATTCATATCCTTCACCTTATCATTTTTTTCGATACATCACAAAAAGAATGATGCACACGATTAATGCAAACACGGTTGTCATTGCAAATGCATTTCGCTGCAATGAAACCGAATCTAGTTGGTTTTGTAAATCCCGTGTTTGATTTGTCGTATAATCAAAGGAATTGATACCTTTAATGAGTTGATCAGTGTTATATGTAATCATATCTAGATAGGTATCAGTATTTGGAATAGCTCCAGGGAAATTCGTAAAAATCACATGGCTCACTCCTGATTCACTCGCTACTTGAGCGCCAAATGCGGTTCCACTCTGCAGATTATCAATGACTGCAGCAACCCCATGTTGAGATGCAGCAGATACTACATCCAGTTCATCCTGAACAGAAAGACTTTCAGGAGGAGGATAATAATAGGTGACATTAAGACCTATCCATTCAAGAAAATCCTTTTGCCATTCCATGCATACCACTTTTCTCTCAGTGAAATTCTGATTTATGATATTATTTTTTAGTGTTTCCGCAGTGTCATTGATTTCTGATTGATAGTTGTTTGATTGTTGTTGAATAAGACTGCTTTTCCCAGGTAACGCTGTAATTAATCCCTCAGTTATGATTTGCACATAAGCAATGGCCCCTGTTGGAATATTCCATTCACCAAGACCCATACATTTGATCTCGGTATAATCATTGTTTCCGGATTTATTCAACAGACTTTCAAGCCATGGTTCCCATCCAAGAGAAACAATGATATCTGCATTCACAATTTTTGAGACGTCACTAGGACTGGTATCAAAATGAGCGGGACAAGCACCAGCAGGCATGATATATTCAATACTTGCGTTTTCTGTGATGATATTTGAAGTGAAATCAGCTAATACTGAATTGGTACAGACAATGTTTATCGATTCATCTTCAGCGAGACTTAATGGAATGAACATATTTACCGTTAATAATCCAACGAAGAGAAACAATATCATGTTGGTTTTTCGTTTTGTTTGCATGAACGATCACCTATAATATTACTTTTTTTGATTTCGTAACACCAGATATGGGATTACGTTATAAGCTTTGTGATAACAAAAACCTTAAAATCGTAGCACGACTATGCACGAATCGTGTTACCATGAATCAGATAACTAGATTCGGTGTCAGTATCGAACCAGACCTGCTCAGCAAATTCGACCAGCTCATTGAAAACGAAGGATATGAAAACCGATCAGAAGCAATCAGAGATCTCATTCGAAACTCACTAATTACAACAAAAAAACATGATCCAGAAAGTATTGCCATGGGAACACTGACCATGATCTATGATCATCATACCGGCAATCTCACCAACAAACTACTTAAAATCCAACATGACCATACCAATGAAATATTGACTACTACCCATATTCATCTTGATCATGATAACTGCTTAGAAGTCCTTATCCTCAAAGGAAAAACAAAACACATCCAACGATTAGCAGACAACATCAAATCATTAAAAGGAATAAAACATGGGAAACTTGTTATCACCACAAGTTCCTATTAAAAACAAAGAAACATATTTTCTTTTCTCCACAGAACTATCCCTACCTCAGATTATCCCATTAATTAGTATCCCAAATGTATTACATGTAACTCATGTATCCTTAAAAAAACAAAAATGATTCCAAAAATGGAAATCTCTCCAGAAGAAACATCAACCCACAATCCCAACCATCATCACATCTATCAAACAAACACATTACCATACAAAAAAATGACATATTACTCTATTTGTTGTTAAATATTGAAATTTTCACAACATTCAAAAACTTTCCATTTCATTTGTTTCAACGATAATCTAATCATTTTTCCTTTTCAAGAATCCGTTTAATATCTTTTTCTAAGACAGGAATATCAAGTTGTATAGTATCCCATACTGCATCGATATCCACTCCAAAATATCCATGGATTAATTTATCTCTCATACCCGCTATATCCCGCCACGGGATATGAGGATATTTTCGTTTTACCGACTGAGAAATTTGTTTCGTAGCCTCCCCAATAATTTCAATCTGTCTGATTACTGCTGATTGAATTAATTCACTATTTTCAAATTCAGATTCACCCACGTTATCAGTAAAATCCTTTATCTTCACCATTGAATCAAGCATATGATGAAGGTAAACCACATCATTTTTACTCATCCATATAACACCTTCATCTGTTTTAATATATTTTGTTTAAGATAAGGATTTAATGATTTTTCTGTTAACAAATCAACTTTAACCCCAATTTTTTTTGAAAGTTTTCTTTCTATACTAACAAGTTCGAGCAGACTTTTCGAATCATAAAATGCTACTAACACATCAATATCACTATCAGGTTTTTCCTCATCCCGACTATATGATCCAAAAATCGCTACCTTTTTTGCACCCTCGTTTTTAAGGTAATCCGTAATCTTTTGATATATCTTTTCTTTTTTCATATCATCAAAAACTCTTCTTACTACAAAATAACCATCATAATAACTTAAATTTTTCTCATTAAAAAGCATGAAGTGTTACCCAAAATATCTCTTTCTGCCCACTCAAGAAATGATATCTGCAATGAAAATACGATTACTTCCTTCAAGAGGAAAACAGCATAAAATCTTGAGAGACGCTTATGATTTAAACGCATTGATTGGCTTTGCCGAAAAATCACCAGACAACATCAAATCATTAAAAGGAATAAAACATGGGAAACTTGTTATCACCACAAGTTCCTATTAAAAAAATAGTTTTATTGGATTGCTTCGTTTAAATCCTTAACAAACGATTTTACATCAGTACCATGAACCGCAGCGATATCTTTCAATGATTCAAATGATGCAGCAATACATCCGATACAACCCATGTTATATTTTGCAAACACGCTAACGGTTTCAGGGTATTTATCGATAACTTCACGAATATTCATGTCTTCAGTAATTTTTGTTTCTGCCATAATACATCACAATATCCTAGTATTAACAATTGTGATACTATAAAAAGACATATATAATACTTCTGATGATACGTGAAAAATAGTTGCATACGCAACCTTTATATAGGGTAATACAATAAAATATGGTTGCTAACGCAACTAAATGAAACGTGAACGTGATATTATGCCACATTCAAAATCAATTGGAAGATACATCTCATGCATCTACCGAAACTTCCATAAATATATGCATAATCAACTCCAAACCTATGATCTTGGAAGCGGACAATTCCATTTCCTGATGATGCTCTACAGACAAGATGCGGTAAACCAAGAAACACTCGCCGAAACATTACAAATCGACAAAGCAACCAGCGCACGTGCAATCAAAAAACTAGAAGAAAAAGGCTACGTAACAAGAATACGAGATGAACAAGACAGAAGAAACTACAATATCCTTCTCACGGAAAAAGCAAAAACACTCAAACCAAAAATAAAAGCTATTCTTCAAAACTGGACAAAAATCCTTCTCACCGATCTAACCACAGAAGAACAACAACAACTCTACATCCTCCTTGAAAAAATAACAAAAAATGCAACAGAAGACCATCAACAGAGGTAAACCATGGCTGAGAACATCACTAATCCAACATTTAAAAACCAAACAGAAGGAGTCAAAACACTACTTGGTGAACCAAAAAAAGCAGTCATCAAACTCGCTGTACCCATGATCCTTGCAATGCTTATCCAAACCATCTACAATCTCGCTGATGCACTCTGGGTATCAGGACTAGGAGCAAATGCACTCGCCGCTGTCGGATTCGTCTTTCCCTTTTTCATGATGATCATGGCTCTTGGAACCGGAATAGGTCTTGGATCAGGATCAGCAATCTCAAGAAAAATTGGAGCACAAGACAAAACAGGAGCTGATAATGTTGCTGCCCATTCCATGATCCTGCTTCTCATCATCTACGTTGTCTTTTCTATCCCCACCTTTCTCTTCGCTGAACCCCTCTTTAAAGCACTCGGCACTGGCGAAGTGCTCAACTTAACTGTATCATATGCACAAGTCATCTTCATTGGATCACTTTTTATTTTTTTCAGCAACATCGCAAATGCAATACTTCGAGGAGAAGGAGATGCAAAACGCGCAATGTATGCCCTTGCATTTGGATCCGCGCTCAATATCATACTAGACCCTATTTTTATTTACACTCTCGACATGGGCGTAGCTGGAGCAGCATGGGCAACCATTCTTTCATTTATCTTCACATCAATCCTTCTCTCAAACTGGTTATTCTTCAAAAAAAACACTTTTGTCAAATTTTCATTCAAAAAATTCCATTTCAAAAAACCTATCATCAAAGACATTTTTGGTGTGGGAATACCCGCATCATTCTCACAACTCTCCATGTCCCTATCAATGCTTATCATCAACTTTCTCATCGTTTTCATCACCAGTGGAAACACTGATGGTGTCGCCATCTATTCCACAGGATGGCGAGTTGCAATGATCGCGGTTCTTCCGGTCATGGGCATTGCTACCGCAGTCATTTCAGTAAGCGGTGCAGCATATGGTGCAAAAGCATACAAAAAAGTAAATATCGCCCATCTTTACTCAGTAAAAATCGGATTTATCTTCGAACTCATTATCGCTACATTAATCTTTATTTTCGCCCCACAAATCGCCGCAGTTTTCAGCAGAGCAGAATCAGCTAGTCAACTTGAAGCAGGACTTACCTTATTCTTCAGAGTAATGAGTCTTTACTATCCAAGTATTTCTCTAGGAATGCTTTCCTCAGCATTGTTTCAAGGAGTGGGAAAAGGCCTCAATGCATTTATCGCAACATTATTTCGAACACTCATCTTCACCATGCTGTTCATACTCGTCTTTGCCATTACTCTTGATGGTGGACTCGTTGGCATCTGGTGGGGAATTGTGGTTGCAAACATCCTTAGTTCCATCATTGTCTTTATTTGGGCTCGAACACACATAAAAAAACTCATAAAAACCATCCTACCAGTAAGTGTATAATCAAAAGAGAGTTACTATCAATGGAGAGTGAGGAATACCGGACGGGAGAGGATTTGAAGAGAAGGGAAAAAGAAGCCGTCCGGCTTGCAATTGAGCAAAGAAGGCATCTCTTCAAAAGTATAAAAATAAACATAATAGCATAGTGAAAGTATTATTCAAAACAACCGAATCAACACCCAATCCATAATAACAACACCAGTGAAAGTAAACCAGAAACGTTTACTGATAACTCTGAGGTTCAAACTGAGGAGATACATCAATATTGATAAGAGAAACAATCCGTTGATTGGATTCAAAAAGCGTTCCTGTAATCATCTTAGGAAACATCTGAAAAAAAGGATTTGTTAATCCAATCCAATCACTCCAATAATTCTGTTCCCATTCATTGTGAAAGGCTTTTATGAGAAAAGCATTTGCTCCTCGGTTGTCAATAAAATCATTATGGACCATCCTGTTTTCATTGGAGAAATATTCACAGATCAATCCACAGAATCGGTTATTACTAAAGAGATTATGACTGATATCATTAGATTCTGATCCATAATCAAGCAAAAGCCCATGGAAGTTACCTTCAAACACATTTCCATATACCTGGTTATCATCTGAATCTAAAAAAGTGCATTCTCCCTGATTATCAAAAAAAGAGCAATTCATAAGAGCACAGTTTTCACAAAAAACAAACAAAAGTGGAAAATCTGCAGAGATTATCGACACATCCTGAACCGAAACATTTGTACAATTCACCAGAATAAGTTGACCCACATCTGAAGAAATCACGGTATCGGATTCGTCAACCATATAAACTAACGGTTTATCATTAACCAAATTACCTTCAATGACATGATCATAATGAAGCCTTTTTAGATTAGGACGAGGATCATAATCTGCATCATAGGGATACAGAGTGAGACTATCATAATAAAACAAGTTATTTCGTAACGTCAGATTCTCAACTCGTTTCACAAAAACACCATTGAGATTGTCCCTGATGATATTGTTTTCAACAAGCACATCTGAAGCAATAATTCTAATCCCTGCTTTCCACCAGCCCTCACGAACAACGGTACTACTATTTTGAATGGTAAAACCAGAAAAACAAACATTATCGGATGAAATAGTCACAACATCAGATCGTTTTCCTCCTTCGATAATCGTTGTATTTTTATCCTCACCGATCAAGGTCAAAGAGGCATTAATTTCTACTGTTTCATTGTACCAACCAGAATGCACAAAAATTGTATCACCACTAGATGCAGCATCAATTGCCTCCTGAATAGAAACAAAATCAGCCCCCCCATCATCATCGACATAAAGGATATCATTAACCCTCTGTTCTCCCGAAAAAACGTTACCATTAAAACACCCTATGAAAAGAACAAAAACCACAATGAAACATTTCCGCATGAAACACACTACCTTTTTGACTAAGATAAATATCATTGAAAATATATAATAGTTACCAATTATTCGCTCACATAAAAAATCAGAAATCCTAGATGTCAAACAACACCTTTACAAAACAAGGATCATTCTTGTGCACCTCAAGCAGATGATACGTTACCGCTTTTATTTCCATGCCAATACTATGTTTTTTTGTATCAAATTCCTCACCAGAAACCGTTGCAGAAAGACAAACCTGCTGTTCATCAACATCAACAGAAAAACGACCGAAAACCAGATTTTCAGCACCCTGTAAAAACAATAATTCATTCAACCAATCAACCAACAACTGCTCCAAATCATCACTTGATAACTCAATATGATATTCTCCATTACTCTCAATAGCTGAAGAATCAGTGATAATATCAAACATACCCTCAGCTGCATGAGCAAACGCTTCAGAAAGATCCTTCCCATTTGCTTTCAACCCAATATCCGCCGTGTGATCAATGAACTCATATGCTTTCATAACAAGGCATCCTGGATTTTTTTCTGACACTGACAATCTGATGTAGAACTCAAA
>JAWOBC010000049.1:0-3642 GCA_046498165.1 Thermoplasmatota archaeon | reverse complement strand
GCGGCGCGCGGCCAAGATGGTCGTGCTCGACGTCGACCACCCGGACATCCTCGACTTCATCTGGTGCAAGGCGCGCGAGGAGGAGAAGGCGGGCGCGCTGCGCGACGCCGGCTTCGACATGTCGATCGACGGCACCGGCTTCATCTCGATCCAGTACCAGAACGCGAACAACTCGGTGCGCGTCACCGACGAGATTTCCAATGGTGGTATGAGGACGAATGTAGCAGTTTGGTCCAATGTTACAGTTTTCTCCAATAACAACTGGACCTTCAATGTAACTCCCTCTTTTAATCACTGTATCTTTGCCGATGGAAACATTGCCATGAAGCGTGCATCCTGGCTCATTGGTTCCTTGTTGTTGGTAATTAAATCGATCTAACATATTCTTGTTTGCATCCAGTAGATTCCAGGGATAACCAACATCATACCATTCACTTAGCTGAAAAGTGGTGAATGATGATTCTTTAGTAAGAGTATTGATAGCATCGGTTAGTTCATATTCCCCCCGTGCCGACCGGTTAATTTGATGTAACGCCGTAAAGATACTAAAATCAAAATGATACATCCCTGCATTGATGAGATCGGTGAATGGGTTTTTCATTTTTTCATGAATTTTGATGAGTTTATTTTCTTTTGTTTCAACCACGCCATATTCTTCTGGATGATCAACTTGGTAAAGACCGATGCTGTTCTGTTTTTCTACTGTTTTTTTTATATCCTTTGTAGTAAAAATGGTGTCTCCACAGAGAACAATAAATTCATCAACAAATGATTCCACCATGCCAACGGCATGTCCGGTTCCTCGTGGTTTGCCTTGGTTCACGTATTCTATGTTTACATTCCATGTTGATCCATCTTGAAAATAGGATCGGACATTTTCATCTTTATATCCAACCACGAAGAGAAAGTCTGTGATTCCTGCTTGTTTAGCATGAAGAAGATTCCATTCGATAACTGGTTTGTTTGCAATAGGAAGCATCACTTTTGGTTGGGTATAGGTTAAGGGATGCATGCGTTTTCCTTCACCTGCAGCAAGCATGACACATTTCATAATCATTCACATCAAACAATATAGTTTTTTTATCATTTTTTTGATTATATTTTGTTATTCAACGGTGACAGATTTAGCAAGATTCCGGGGTTTATCAATGGGGCATTTTCTATAGAATGCCGTATAATAGGAGAGGAGTTGTAAGATGACTGTTGCAGGAATCAAGCATTCCATTTCTGTATCAGTTGGATATCGCAGTACGTAATCTACATATTTTTCAATGTCTGTATCATCTTCTTCAGCAATAGCTATAACACTGGGTCCTCGTGCTTTTATTTCACCGATGTTTGCAATGAGTTTATCATAGGTTTGTCCCTGGTGAGTAAGAGCTATAACCGGTGTTTTTTTGGTGAGAAGAGCAAATGGTCCATGTTTGAGTTCTCCAGCGGGAAATCCTTCCGCGTGAATGTAGCTGATCTCTTTGAGTTTTAATGCTCCTTCTCGAGCTAATGGATACCAGATACCTCTTCCGATGAAAAAAACAGATTCTGTGTTGGTAAGCATTTTGGCGACTTGTTTAATGGGTTCAATGTCATCAAATATTTTTCTGATGTTTCTTGATATGGTTTTCAATTGTTGAAGGTGATGATGAAATTCATCTGCTCCGATTTCATCATATCGAAGAGACAGATATAATGATAAAAGAGTAAGAACCATGATCTGAGAGGTAAATGTTTTTGTTGCGGCTACGCCTATTTCTGGTCCTGATTGCATGAGAAGGTATCCATCAGCGAGACGAGTGATAGTACTACCTATAATATTAGTTATAGCAAGGGTTGTTGCTCCATTTTTTTGTGCTTCTTTTAATGCAGCAAGCGTATCAGCGGTTTCACCGGATTGGGTGATCGCAATAACTAATGAATCTTTGTTATTTTTTCCAAAAAAACGGTATTCTGATGCATAGGATACAGTAACCGGAAGATCGGTCATTGATTCGATGAGATATTTTCCTAGTAATGCTGCGTAATATGATGTTCCACAGGCAACCAATGTGATAGAGGTAAATGGTTGTGAGAGGAGTGTTTCAACATTGTTTGGAAAAGAAATAGAATAATCAAAATCAGAGATCCGACCGCGAAGTGCTTCATGAATGCTTTCTGGTTGATCATAGATTTCTTTAAGCATATAATGATCAAAACCTGATTTTTCTGCATCCTGAATATCCCAAGAAATCGTTTTTATCTTTGTTTGTTTTTCTGTTCCATCAGCATCGTACACTTTTATGGTTGAACGATTAATTTCAGTGATGCTTCCTTCATCTAAATAAATGACTCGTTTCGTATATGGTAAAAATGCAGGGATATCTGATGCAACAAAATTTTCGTTGTCACCAACACCAATGACAAGGGGACTATCTTTTCGAGCGGCAACAATGGTTTCTGGTTGATCTTTGCTGATAGCAACCAGTGCATAGGATCCTTTGATTTCAGAAAGACAGTTACTAACTGCTTTTTTTAGGTTTTTTTCAGTTTTATAGTGTTCTTCAATAAGATGAGCAAATATCTCTGAATCAGTGTTTGATGCGAAATGATGTCCTTTTTTTTCTAATTTATCTCGAAGTGTTTTAAAATTTTCAATGATGCCATTATGAACGATAGCAATGGTATGATCACAACTTATATGGGGATGAGCATTTTTTTCAGTGACTGCACCATGAGTAGCCCATCGGGTATGCCCGATTCCAAAGGTGGAATCATAATTAATTGATTGGAGTTTTTTTTCTAATGCATTGATTTCCCCAACTGTTTTTATGCTATGTAGTGTATCATTTGTATCATTAACACTGATTCCAGCTGAATCATATCCTCTGTATTCTAATCGTTTTAAACAGGAGAGGAGAACGTGTTGTGTTTTTCGATAACCGGTATATCCTATGATTCCGCACACGGTTACATCACTCTTGTTTCACTTGGTATATCATATTGTATTTGTTTCAGTGGAGAAATTTGACAATATCGGCCAATGATTACTCCAGGATGAGTAATGACATGAGGTTGTATGATACTATCTTCAGCTATCATCACTCCAATGTCTTTGACTGATATGCATTCTTCATTACAGTGTTTCTTTGCAGCTCCAACTAGTGTTGAATAGCCATGATCAACGCTTGAACCTGTTCCAATAACTGAATGTGAAATAGCGGTGTTTGATCCGATGTTGACATCTTTCATGATCACACTGTTTCTTATTTCAGAAAATGAACGAATGATAGAGTTATCACCTTTCGCAGATAGCTTATCACACTCTTTGAAACAATCATTATCTTTGTCTGAATTGTCAACGATACATATCTTGTCCACGTAATCACAAACAGACCTCACGGCCTCTGATATGATTCCAGGGGTGTTATAACACACAATCACTACTCCGATAGTATTACTTTCCATGACTTTTCAGCATTTTTTCTTTTTGTTTCTTCTCTTTGACAACTAAATCTTTGTTTGCCTTCTTCAGTATATGCCTTGATTCTTTATAAATCCTGTAATACCATGTAGGTATAGGATTATACACAAAGACAACTCCCTCACCTTTGTAGATTCTCAGCCATAAATCATGATAGCCTGAATTACCATATTTTTCGTTAAATGGCA
>JAWOBC010000044.1:0-27295 GCA_046498165.1 Thermoplasmatota archaeon | reverse complement strand
ACCAGATTACCCCTGGTTTGATTACGTCACCGTGATGAACTATGATTACTATCAGCTACGCTACTTCGATTATTCTGATGGAAGTAACGGTCCACCCTATGATAGAAATGATTGGGCGTTTCTTGATGTTTCCCATTTCCAAGAACCATCAGAATCCATGGAAGGAATAGGAGCGGGTGTTGTTTTTGATTAACCCAAAAAAGAGGTTATATTTGAGGTTAGATTATTGTTTAACTTGTGTTTTACCGCTGTAGACTTTGATTCTTTCATGAAAGGATAATTATTATTGGTGAAGGTGTTATCGCGTTAATGCCCTGCAAATCTGATTTAGGCTGTTTCCTGCGGTTCCTAACAGGTTTTATTAAATTTATACTCCTTTAAATTTAAATACTATAATCATATACGGAAACTACTCTATAAGAGGACTACTATCGGAGTACAATCATTATGGCACGAATGCATGCAAGAAGAAAAGGAAAAGCCGGATCAACACATATGGTTGACCGCACAGAACATCCAACCTGGAGTTCATTGAAACCACGGGAAATCGAATCTCGGATTCTTGAACTTGCTAAATCAGGAAATTCCAGTGCCCAAATTGGCAGCATGCTTCGTGATCAATATGCCGTTCCAAACATCAAACTAGCTACAGGGAAAAAACTCTGCCGTATTCTTGATGAAAACAACATGCTCACGGAAATACCAGAGGATTTAAAAAATCTTATTTCACGGGCATTACAAATTCGAGATCATCTCGAAATCAACAAAAAGGATGTTCAAAACAAAAGAAATCTGCAGCTCACCGAATCAAAAATCCGTAGACTAGTAAAATATTATCATTCACGGAATAAACTTCCAAAAGGATGGAAATATAGTCCAAAACAAGCTCGATTGATGTTTGAATAATCATTGATGGATTCTTTTTCAAGGATATCTTTTTTATCCTCATACCTCTTTTCGTTTTTCAATTCCTATGTCATCTTCACTTCAAAACAGAGCAAAAAAAGGTGCAGAACTCATAAAACAACAAGCACCAAACACTCGTTTTCGTGTTATCTCTCATTATGATGCAGATGGGATAACCGCAGCAGCAATCATCTGTCTTTCATTACGACGAGAAGGATATGATTTTCATGCAACACTGATGAGAAATCCGTTTACCGAAGGTTTAGAAAAAGTAAAAAAAGAAAACAATGATTTCATCATTTTCACGGATATGGGGAGTGGACAACTTCCCATCCTAGAAACCTTTTCATCTCAGATCATTATCATTGATCATCATCAGATCATCAAAGAAAAAACCACTGATAACATCCTGCAAATCAATGCAAATCTGTTTGACATCAATGGAAATTATGATGCATCAGGTGCCAGTATAGCCTATGCAGTGGCTAAAGAACTCAATAACCAAAACAGTGATCTTTCAAGTTTCGCCCTGGCTGGAGCTACAGGTGACAAACAGTATATCGGTGGTTTTTCAGGATACAACACCACTATCATCAATGATGCGTTGACAAATGACATCGTTCAAAAGAAACAAGCCATTAAACTCAGTGGAGAAACACTGCTAGATTCATTGTTTTATTCGATAGAGCCCTTTTATGCAGGGCTATCTGGAAACAAAAAAGGAATAGAAACCTTTCTTTCAACACTCTCCATTGAACCCAATCAATCATATCAAGATTTAACTGAAAAAAAACGAGTAACATTACATTCAGCTCTCCTTCTTATTTTACTTGAAAAAGGATGTGAATCAAATATTCTAGAGACCGTAATTCGCCCCCGGTATTACGCAGCACAAACCCATGGGGAAATGGAACAATTCGCTGATCTTCTTGATTCCTGCGGAAAAGGAGGAAACCGAGACATCGGATTAGCACTCTGTCTTGGTGATACACAATCATACCAACATGCACGATCAGAGGAGAAAGCATACAAAGAACAAATCCTTGAAGAACTTCTTACCATCGAAAACAAAGGTGTTGAAGAAAAAGAATCATACCGATATTTCTACAGTAAAAACTCATCACTTGGCGGTGTAGTCGGAGGTATTGCAACTAATTTTTTACTTGACAACAAAAAACCTTTACTTTCCATTGTTAAAAAACCAGAAGAACTTCATATCTCCTGCAGAGGCAATCAACAACTCGTAAAAAAAGGCCTGGATTTAGGATCCGCCATGGAACAAATAAGTAAACAACTCAATGGACATGGCGGTGGTCATAAAATCGCTGCCGGAGCAACCCTACCGAGAGATTCTCTTGAAACCTTTTTAACAAAAACTGATGAAATCCTTTCAAAACAACTGAAACGATCTGGTGATAGCTAATGCAAGTTACCTGTGATATCTCACTAGAATATACGAACCAAAAAGAAGCAGAAATCATCCAACATACTCTCAGTGTTGATGATGATATCTATGTTAATTCAAACATACAAAACAACATTCTCAATGCTCACATAAATAGTTCATCGCTTTCATCAATGCTTCAAACACTTGATGATTATCTTGCCTGTGTCTCTATTGCAGAAAAAATTATTAAAAAAGAAACATCATCTCAACAATAAAAAAAAGAAGGAATAGAATTTTTATGAAACCCTTCTCAGCTGATTCAGACAAAACAAAATATGCTATGGCAAAACATCATGCCTGGGCTGGATCAATCCTGCTTGCGATTCTTCTTGCCATACGAGTTTTTTTTGAAACCACTGACAACCAGATCAATGACATCATATTTCTTGGCATCGGCATACTCTTGGTTTTGTATATCCTATTTGCCTTATTTTTTACCTACCGATATCGAACAGGGCTTTCAATCACAGAAGAGAAAGCAAATAACATCTTGCCATCTGAAGCAATAGCAAAAGAAAAAATACAATCAGATCTTGAAAAAGAACGATTAAAACTTGAGAAAAAAAGGATAAAGGCAGAAGCCAAAGCATTAAAAAAACAACGGAAAGAAGAAGAAAAAAGCTAAAGAAAAACAATGAGAAAAACCTTTAAATAATAACGCAATCCACCCCTCAATGGCCAAACGTAGAAAAGAAAAAGATGAACAAGCCGAAGAAGAGTTTAAACTTCCAAAATTTGATGAAAAGGAATTCGTTCAAAAAGAAAAAGAAAAAATACGAATGACCTTCGTGTCCTTTTTATTCGGCCTGTTAATTGCAGTTATCACCTTTGGATTCTGGGCGCTTCTCCAAGACAGTCCCTTTCAATGGATGCTTGTTTTTTTATTTGGTGTCTTTAACACATCATGGCTCCGATATCTCTTCGCAAAACTAAATATCACCATGGATTCCTCAGATCGCAAAGGCATGTTCTCAGCGTATGCCATCTATTTTCTTACCTGGCTCTTCCTGCTCATTGTCCTTGTTAACCCACCGTTTTATGATGCAGAATCCCCACACATCGAAGTAGTAAGTCTACCAGATATGCAAGAACCTGGTGGAAGCGTAAAAATAGTTGCTCATATCACTGATAATGCAGGAATAAATAACAATCAAGCAACCTTGATCATTACTCATAATCAATCAACAATAATGGATGAAACTTTTAGCTTAGATGAATCCATTTTATTATATGAATATCAAAGCGATAATCAAACCATGGGTGATTTCGATTTTATGATCACTGCTGAGGACAACAGTGGATTTACCACACAGCAAAATGGGAGTTTCAGCATTGATGACAATGTCATCAAAGTCCCGAAACCCTCAGGAGTAACCACCCCACCTGGTCCCTTTGTAAGTTATGCTGATGATATCGTCTTTGATGTCAAAGCAGATGTTGACTGGTTCTACTATACCATAAATAATCAAAAGATCAATGTCACCAAGGATGAGGATAATACCGGTTTTTACACTACTTCTCCTCGGATTGAAGGCTGGCAGAAAAACACACTGGTCACCGTGAACGCATATGCAAAATCAATTCATTATTTCAAAAATCTTCCCAAAGAATTCAACAACACCATCATTGATACCTCAACCTATTATTTCAATGTGAGTGATGCATCCGAAATCGGTACTGAGACACCACCAGAAATCAAGCTACCAAAACCACAAACCGTGCAAGTCCCTGGATTTGAAATCATTATCTTTTTGGTTTCCCTTATCGGCGTGGTTCTCATCTTCAAATACAGAAAGAAACAACATAAGTAGTGATCATGAACCAACTTGCATCGTTCTGTAAAGACATCAAACAATCATTTCATCCGAAAAA
Source organism: Thermoplasmatota archaeon (assembly GCA_046498165.1). GTDB lineage: Archaea > Thermoplasmatota > E2 > DHVEG-1 > DHVEG-1 > EX4572-165. The sequence goes on along the minus strand of JAWOBC010000044.1, from coordinate 23,070 downwards.
ACGAAACCGTTGCAGACCGGTGAGCTGCTGGTCAGAAAAAGATGTGCTCAATGGAAAAATCATTGATGCATTTGTCATCATCCTTTATACTCCAGGTTGCAGCTGGGCACTGCACTCCGGATGCAGCATGTGCGGTTACTTCAATGATAGTGCATGGCAAACCGTTACCGAAGCAGAATTACTTAACCAGGTCCAAACGGCCATGGATCAATACAACAATGAACCATTAGTCAAAATTTTTACTTCAGGAAGCTTTCTCGATGATTCAGAACTCTCAAAAACAGTACAATATGAAATCATCAATAGATTATCTGTTCATACAAAAAAAATAAGTGTAGAATCCCGTCCAAGCTATGTCACAGAACAAAAACTAGATGCCATACAAAACCATCTACACTCAGGCACTTTTGAAGTAGGTATCGGTCTTGAAACAGCAAATGAATACATACGAAAACACTGTATCAACAAAGGATTCAGTTACACTGATTATCAAACGGCAGCAGAACGATTAAAAAACCATGATTTTTCCTTGAAAACCTATGTATTGGTCAAACCCCCATTTCTCACAGAACAAGAAGCCATCAATGATAGCATACAAACCATTGATACCGTAGCAGAACTGACCGATATCATTTCTCTAAATCCAACCAATGTGCAACGTCATACCCTGGTTGAATATTTGTGGAAACGACAACAATACCGACCAGCATGGCTCTGGAGCGTTATTGAAATACTGAAAACCAGCAAAAAAAATCATCCAGATTTACGATTACAATGTGATGTTGCCGGTGGAGGAAAACCACGTGGAGCACATAACTGTAAACAATGCGATCATGATTTTTTGAACGCAATCAAGGATTTTTCACTCACTCAACGAATCAAAGATCTTTCAGCTCTTGAATGTCAATGTAAACCGCAATGGCTTGATCAACTTGAATTAGAACCACTCAGCTTCGGAGCAATCATTGATACACAACGGTGGAAACATATATGAAAAAACAGGTAGAAACCGGTGATATCATCACCCTTCTAGATACCAAACAAAAAGCATACATCATTGATACCACAGCCTCTACGGATTTATACCGGGGAATCGGTGTTATCAACCCAAAGGATATGGTAAACAAAACCTATGGATCACAAATGGAAATTGGAAACAAACAATTCTATATTTTGGAACCAACATTACCTGACACCCTAAAAGCATTAAAACGAAAAGCACAAATCATTCTTCCAAAAGATGCAGCACAAATCATCATTCACTGCTCCATAACACCAGGAAAAAAAATAGTAGAAGCAGGAATCGGTTCCGGATCGCTTACCACTGTTCTTGCATCCATCGTAGGAAAAACTGGAAAAATCATCTCCTATGATAATCGAAAAGAGTTCATTGATCATGCACTAAAAAACCTTAAAAAAACACATCTTGATAGACAGGTCACCGTCAAACAAAAAGATATCACCACAGGAATCGATGAAACAAATATAGATGCAGTTATCCTTGATATTCCAAACCCCTGGGAAGCAGTCTCTCATGCATATAATGCACTTTCCCCTGGTGGCTATTTATGCACCTATTCACCATTGATTTCCCAAGTAGAACAAACCGTTAACGCCATTCAAAAACAATCATTCATCTCGGTAAAGACCATCGAAACCATAGAACGAGAAATGATTGTGGGACCACGAGGAACACGACCAAGTTTTCACATGCTTGGTCATACAGGATATCTAACCTTTGCTCGAAAAGTATTATAATGAAAAAGTTGTGAAAGAAATATCCCTCAACTTATTCTATAGATGCCTTTAATTTAATACCTCGCTGTTTATGGTAATTCCCTGATTTTTTGTCATATAACTCAGAGGGAATACTTTCCATTTTTTCAAAAACGATCTGACAAAAACGATCTCCAACAGGCAGTTTGAGATCCTGATCCGAAGCATTAAAACAACTAATAGTCAACGTTCCATGAAACCCAGCATCAACCTTACCAAAACTTGCCATCACTCCCTTACGAGCATAACTTGACCGAATCCATAACTGTGCGGTGATCTCAGCACCCATCTTTACGAATTCCTTAGTGCTAATAGCAAACCAGGTCATCGATGGTACAACAGCAACCCCATTAGTAACATGATCATCATTTTTTTTAATATAGACTTCTTCAATGGATAAATCATACCCATTTGGGGTAAGATTCTTGGGAAGAAAACCCTCAATGTCAAGTTTTTCATCCTCCATATATTTCATGATATCAGTATCAGATAAAACACTCATCTCTTCATTCACCTATCCACTAATAGTGATTTTATTAATCACTACATCCTTCTTTGGTTTATCATTTCTTCCGGTTTCTACCTCGCTGATTTTCTCAACCACATCATAATTTTCAATGACTTTACCAAAAATAGCATGTTTCCCATCAAGCCACGGTGTTTCAGCAACCGTGATAAAAAACTGTGATCCACCAGTATTCGGACCAGCATTAGCCATGGAAAGCATCCCCTTTTCATCATGTTTTAAATCCGGATGAAACTCATCCTTAATCGTATAACCCGGACCACCACGTCCTGTTCCATGAGGACAACCCGCTTGAACCATAAACCGTGGAATCACACGATGAAAAATCAAACCATTGTAAAATCCTTCATCAACCAATTTAATAAAATTGCCCACCGTCAAAGGAGCTTTATCATTAAATAATCCAACCGTGAAATTACCCATTGACGTCACAAATTTTGCTTTTTTCCTATTCATATTTTGTCTCACCATCCTCTTGAAATATTGATACAATTACTCTTCAATAGAGATACTATTTATGACAATATCCGTGATTGGCTTTCCCCCACCCGGATTTGGTTCAAAACTTCCATCATGCTCTTCATCGGCAATATCTCTTACCACATCAATTCCAGAGATGACCACTCCAAAAGCAGCATAACTTCCATCTAAAAACGATTGAGCGCCATCGCAAATAAAGAACTGTGCACTTCCTGGAACACCGGCATCAGTGCTTGCCATTGAAATTGCACCATCAACATGGGAAACACCGCCTTCGAATTCGGCTATATTTCCATATGGGCTGGTTTCTGTTGATCCATCTGGATAAGTATTTCCTGCTTGAATCATGAAGTTATCACTAATACGGTGAAAAATCATGCCATCGTAGAATCCTTCATTTGCAAGTTTAATAAAATTATCAACGGTTTTTGGGGTTTCATTAGCATATAGTTCAATTTCGATTACTCCCTTTGAGGTATCTATTGAGGCGATGGGATTTCCATCAACATCCTTATTTTGACTATCATCATCTGAATCAGTTGGCGATTGATTCAGTAATATTACACCAGCAGCAATCACGACAACTGCAATGATGATGACAACTATTGCAATCATCATGGTGTTATTTGAATTCGAAGTTTTCTTCTGAGTTCGAGGATTTGATCGTTTTCGAGATGAAGACCTTTTTTGTGCCATAAAACAGGGTTATAATTTTCATCATACATAAGAATTATTCCTCAAAAACCCATAAGACTCACTTGAAATCTCAAATGCCATATTTTAGATTCAACGAACCTGACCAAATTTATTTAAAAAAGTAATCAATGATAAAAAGATGTGCAGCAAACAAAACCGTTTTCAAAACCCCTTCAAAACAAATCAAATACTTCTTCACCGCTCTGTGTGCTCTGCAGAGGAACAAAAATGCTCTGCGGTCGATCACGCTGTCCAGTCCTCGTTAAATTTCATTCCCATCAAAAAGTAAAAAACCTGGTAAACACCACTCGCATCAACGGGTCCTCACCTCCAAGTGTTTTCATTGGTCGAATAGGCTATCCCAAAATATCCATTGGTCCAATGATACCACCAGTTATGGGTGATACCTCCCATATCGATACCCCTGAACAATGGTTAAATAAAAAAATTGATGACATCGTTGATTTTAGATCAATGCTTGTCAGAGGAAAACATCCAGTAAACATCTATGATGTAGAAAGCTCAAATAAAATCATATCACTTACTCGAGAACTTGCCTTGTCAAAAAACAGTGTATTCACAGAAGCATTATTCCATAAAAAACCACGAGGAACCCTTCGCTTTTACACCGAATCACAACCACATGGCCCCTCTGCCCCTATCAAAAAATTTGATATCTCCAACCCAAAATATGAACAACACATTGAAAAAGCATATTATGACACTGATCTAAAATCCGCTGAAGCAGTATACCATCTTTTCCAGGATGGCGTGCAAATCTCAAAAATCCAAAAAGCATTTAGTGTCGGTGCATTCGGCATCGGAAAATACCGACGTTTCGTTCCAACAAGATGGAGTATCACCGCTGTTGATTCCACCATCAGTAAAACCATGATGAAACAAACCCGCCGGTTTCCATGGATCAATGAATTCAGAGTGTATTATCATAACCAATTTGATAACCGATGGGTTATTCTAATGATGCCATCCGAATGGCAATATGAACTCATCGAAGCATGGTATCCTAATACTACCTGGAATCAATATGGAAAAAACATATCCATGTACAATAGCTATGAATTTCATGATGGTCGAACTACTTATGCAGACATCGGTGGTTGTTATTATGCTGCTAGATTAGCAGTTAATGAAACCCTTCATAAACAACGAAGACAAGCAGCAGCATTGATTTTAAGGGAAGCACATCCTGGATATATCATGCCAATAGGAGTGTGGAATGTAAGAGAAAGTGTGAGAAAAACCCTGCAAAAACCATTTCGAAAATTCGACACGTTAGATAAAGCATTACAGTTCATCGCTCAAAAAATGGATATATCCCTGCAACGATGGATTAAAAACAGTGCCTTATTAAAAAATCGTTTATTCCAAAAAAAATTAGATGATTTCATAGGTCTTTAAACAATGAAAATCACTGAAAAAACTACTCAAACCGCATTATCAAATTCAAAACTACCTGGTTTAACCTATTCCTTGAATCCCTATGAAGGATGCAGTCACCAATGTGCCTATTGTTATGTTCCCTCGGTCTGTCATCTTTCACGAAAACAATGGGAAAACTCTCTAGCTATTAAACGAAATATTCCACTTGTTCTCTCAAAAGAACTCTCCAAAAAAAAGAAAGCAGTTGTTGGAATTTCAACGGTAACTGATCCATATCAACCAGTGGAAAAAACCTATCAACTCACCCGATACTGCTTAGAACAACTTCTCAAAAAAGATTTTCCTATTTCCATTCAAACAAAATCATCTCTCATCTGTCGTGATAAAGACCTCATTGAACAGTTTTCACAAGCTGAAATAATGATGAGTATTGGAACATTTGATGAAAGCAAACGAACAATTTTAGAACCTTGTTCATCACCTATTAAAAAACGATTACAGGTTTTCAAAACATTTTCTGATGCCACCGTAAAAAAAAGTGTTTTCCTCGGTCCACTCTATCCAATGACCGAAATCGAACTCAAAAACATGCTTAATACATTTGTTGATCTATCAATTTCAACGATAATGATTGATTACTTCCGGATGAAACCAGGAATATATGAAAACATACAACAATATGGGCGAAAAAACCCGGTTTTTTTAAATGATTTAGAAACGTATCTAACCAATCAAAAACAGATATACAATCAACAGAGACAATTCATCCAAACCTATCTAAAAAATAAAAAAATTAAGATTGTAGATGCATTTTAAAAAAATGAGAAGAAAAAGAAATTATTTTTCTTATTCAATACTCACATGAAATCCTCTATCATCCTTGTTTTCCATTTTTTTGCGATGTATCACCACATCAAGAACACCATTTTTATAAGTGGCCTTAGTGGTCTTCGGTTTTACTTCAGCAGAAAAATCAACGATCTTATGATATTTATGATGCGGTGTATCAACACTGATTTCAAGATCCTCTTCAGTTGCCTTTAAATCAATATCCTGTTTTTCCACACCTGGAAGTTCAACTGTGACCGTTACCTCTTTATCTCCTTCGATAACATCAGTTAATGGTTCACGTTCCTCAGAAATAGCTGCTTTTCCCTTATCAGATTTCACTTGATGATTACCAAATTCTTGAATCCGTGGTTTTCCATCCGGACCAACACGGACACTAAACCCATGAACAAATGATTTACCAGGTTCCATCTTATCAAAAGGAAATCGAAATGCCCGATGCATCATCCGTTCCATTTCTCGAAACATTCGTTCGAAATCATCATCAAATCCAAAAAAATCAAATGGATTTTTTTCCCGTCGATCTCGATCTCTTCTAAATGGATCCATATTACTCAACTCCATCACGCTATGTTTTCGTTATATGCTACCCAAAAATACAAAGAACCAATATATAAATTTTACACCTCTTTTTTACAGAAATCAATAGAGTGTTTTTCCAGTATTCCCAATTTTTTTCTTAACAGGTTCCTTTTTGATGATTTCCTCCAGCATAGGTTTAAGTATATTGAATGTATTACCGAGAAAACCATCATATCTTATATAAATAACTTTGCAAAAATGTGGTACCTATGGCAAAAGCACGTTCAAGAGCAGCGGCACGAAGAATGAAAGACAAATGGAAAGCGAAAAGTTGGTACAACGTGGTCGCACCAGCATCCTTTGATCAGGTAACGATTGCAGAAACGCTTTCTGATGAACCAAACAAACTTCTTGATAGAGTAACTGAGGTTTCCCTTCAAGATTTAACCAATGATTTTAGAAAATCACATTACAAACTCCTATTCAAAATCCATGATGTTGAGGACACTACGGCTCATACCCAATATATTGGCCATACCCTCACATCTGATTATTTACGAAGAATGGTGCGAAGAAAACGCTCAAAAGTCGAAGCAGTCTATGATATTACTACAAGAGATGGAGCGAAACTTCGGATCAAACCATTTGCAACGACTGATCGGCGCATTCAAAGTTCTCAGAAGAAAATAATACGAGATGCTATGCGTAAAACTATTGTAAAACAAGCAAAAGCAAGTACGCTTTCTGAATTCATTAAAACCATCATCGATGGTAAATTAGGTAAAGACATTTATCAGGCCTCTAAGAAACTTTATCCAGTGAAACGAATAGAGATATACAAAACACAGGTTCTGCATCAGCCACGGATTCAAATCGATGAACCCAAAAAAGAAAAACCAGTTGAAGAAAAAGCTGAAGAAGAACAAATAAAAGAATCAGTGGAACCAGAATCCAAAGAGGAAACTTCTTCTGAAGAGGAAGAAGAAATAATTGAAACTGAGGAAGAGGAAGCATCACAAGAAGAACCTGTTGAGGAAGAAGAGCCACCTGAGGAAGAACCTGAAAAGAAGCTCGAAGAAGAAACCGAGACGGAAACTGAGGAACCAGAACCAATCGAAGAAGAAAAACCTGAGCAAGAAGAAACTACCCCTGCTGAGAAAGAAGAACCTGAAGAACTTGATGAAACAGAAGAACCTGATGAACCACTGAAAAAACAATCTGATACCGCTGAGCAAGAAACAGAAACAGCTGAACCTGAATCAGAAGAGGAAACAAAAAAAGAATAATCCTTCCCTCTTTTTTTCATAATCATTTTTTTTAAACATAGATTATACCATAACCATTAAAAGAACATGATTGATTTTGCCCATTGGGATTTTTTGTGAGTGAAAAACGAAATATCGTCATCATTGGCTGTGGTGCAGGAGGGGCAACAGCAGCCCAATTTGCACGAAAAACAGACCGAAAAGCATCAATCACCATTTATGAACAAGGCCCCTATCCAGAATATTCAAAATGTGGGCTGCCCTATGCGATCTCAAAAGATATCCCTCATTTTGAAGACCTTATTGAGTTTTCAGAGGAATGGTTTAAAAAAGCACGAATATCACTTCATCTCAACACAACAGTTACTGGAATTGATACGAACAAACAGCAAATAACAGTTAAAAACCAAAATGATGAGATTTCTACTCAATCATATACCTCATTAATCATTGCCACAGGTGCAAAACCCGCTATTCCACCGATTCAAAATATTACTACAGAAAATGATTCATTTGTTGATGGTGTCTTCACCCTACGCACCATTGATGATGCAAAAGAAATCACCAAGCATGCTCAGCAAAATAAACGAGCAACTGTTGTTGGTGCGGGTTTAATCGGTTTAGAAATGGCTGATTGTCTTCATCGGAAAAAAATGAAGGTAACTGTCGTAGAAGCACTTCCTCACATTCTACAAAATATGCTAGATGCTGATATGACATCAAGTATTTTTAAAAAACTCTCAGAAAAAATAACAATTCATACCAATCATTTTGCTACAGAAATCAAGACAAAACAGAACAAAGTTTCAGAAGTCATCATACAAGAAAAAGAAACGAAAAACATTCAGAATATCAACACAGATCTTCTCATTATCGCAACAGGAACAAAACCAGTAACAGATATTGCTGAACTAGCAGGCTGTGACATCGGTGAAACACAAGGAATCAAGGTTGATAATACCTCATTGACCTCTAAAAAAAATATCTATGCCGTTGGTGATTGCACCGAGTATAAAGACTATGTAACCGGTAAACCATTTCTTGTAGGCCTAGGAAGCATCGCTGTTCGTCAGGGAATAGCTGCTGGTACAAATGCAGCAGGTGGATCTTACATCCTTCCAAAGGGGGCATTATTAACCTGTACATCTGATATTTTTGGTATAGAAATTGCCGCCGTCGGACCAGGTTCACGCTTTTTAGAAAAGAAATCAATCGTATCAGGAAAACATCATGGATCATCTCTTCCACCTTATTTTCCAGGGGGAAAACCAATAACTATGAAAACAAAGGTTGATGTATCAAATGGTGCCATCGTCGCAGCACAAGCGGTAGGAGAAAACGCAGCTCAACGAATCAACACCTATGCAGCAGCTATGCTTGGAAACCTTGATATTTCAACCTTTCGAACCTTGGAAACAGCTTATGCGCCACCTGTAGCACCAACCCTTGATGTAGTAACGCTAGCTGCAGATATCGCCATGATGAAATATCAACGGAAAAAATAATGGTATTTCCCTGAAAAATCACTTTTAAAAAATTGGATGATTATCTAGCTCACATTAAAAAAAATAAAAAAAGAAAGGATTTTTTTTATTTCTTAAAAAAACCCCGTTTTTTCTTATCATTATCTGTAGTATCATCAGCGTTTGAGGTTTGAGTCTGTTGCGGCTGCGGTGTTTTCATATGAGCCTTTGAAGTCGAATTTTGTTTTGGTTGATCCACGGGTTCAGCTGGTGGTTTATTAGAGAAGAGTTTATCAAAGATCTGTTTATTTGAATCAAACCAACTTTGCCATTGAGCGTTTTGCTTCTTCAAACGATTACATTCACTTTCAGTTTCCTCATAAAGATGATAGAGTTTCGTTAATCGCTCTTTTTCTTTTTCATATTGCTGATTGATCTCTTGGAATCTATCCTTATATTCAGCATATTTCTCAAATTCTTTTGCTTTATCAAGTTGCTGCTGAATTTTTTGAGTGGTTTCTTTTTGCTGTTGAACCTCTCGTTTTAAGGTTTGATTTTGTTCTTGAAGGTCATTTCGAATTGAAGTAAACTCGTTGATACGGTTCTCATATTCTTCAAGTTTTTGCATCTGTTCATTGTTTTCTTCTACTTTCTGTGTCAGCGTATTGATTCTATCGGTATAATCAGTTTCTAATCGTTGTTTTTCCTCTTCAGCTTTTTTCGCACGATTCTCAAATTCCTGTAGTTTTCCTTCAGCCTTGGATAATTCTTCTTCCTGTTTCTTGTAGGCATCCCACAGTTTGATCAACCGTTCTTTTTCTTTTTCAAGTTCTTCACTGTATTTTTTTGCTCCTTGAAAGGCTTCTTCACGTTGCTGTTCAATCTCAGAAAGTTGACCTTCATATTTTTCAATGGTTGATGAAATCTCTTTAATCGCACCGACATCTAACATGCTTTTAATCTTTGATAGATTCTGTGTGCTTTCAGTAAATGAATTCTTGATATGATCAATCTCATCAACAGCTTGACGAAGCTTCTCCTCCAGGGAGTTGATTTCACCGGTTTGACCGGCCATTATATTTTCCTCACTCATCGTCATAACCTCCCAGTATATGATTTTAGCTATGAGAGAATAATGCTGTTGCTATTTAAGTATTGTTATAAATTGCTAGAATAAGAGAAAAAAGTCGTTTTTATTACTAAACTAGCAGGCTCAAATTGGTGCTTTTTTTGAAATGATTTTCATTCATTTTTATTGTGTTAATTTACGGGAGATATGTCATTAAAATGGACTTGTTAAAATAGTACACCGCTAAACTAATAAACTACCATTGCCATACTTTTCCTTGAATTTCAATTCCTCAAATAGGAGGAGATCGTGGATGGGTTTATTCGGTAAAAAAAATTTATCATCAATACTTCGGAGAATTTTTGGCAAAAAACATGCAAAAATTGGGATATATGGTCCACCAAATGTGGGAAAAACAACACTAGCAAATAGAATTTTAAAGGATTGGACTGGGGAGATTATGGGGAGTGTTTCAGAAGTTCCCCATGAAACCCGGATGGCAAAATGGAAAAAAGATGTGAAAATAGAAAATAGTGGCTCATCTCTGTATATGGACATTGTTGATACACCAGGGATTTCAACCAAAGTTGATTACAAAGAATTCATGAATACCTATGGACTTGATAAAAACGATGCAAAACATCGAGCTAAAGAAGCAACCGAAGGAGTAATTGAGTCCATAAGATGGCTGGAAGATGTGGATGGAGTGCTTCTAGTAATGGATTCCACTCAGGACCCATTCACCCAGGTTAATGTAACCATCCTGGGCAATCTAGAGGCAAGAAAACTTCCGGTTCTCATCGCTGCAAATAAAATCGATGCAGAAGATTCCAGTCCTGCCACATTGAAAGCAGCGTTTCCTCAACATCCCGTGATTCCAATTAGTGCTCTTACTGGTTATAACTCAGATGATTTGTATAGCCGGATGGTTTCTCATTTTAGAAAAAAACGAAGAGGGAGGCGGAGGTAACGATTTATGGCAAAAAAGAAAGAAAAAAGTATTGCTGTTAACCTTGTTTCCCGACAGAAATTAGAACAACTTAACTCTCAAGAAAAACTCCAATTCATCCTTGATGAAATACAACATGGAAAAGTCCTTGTTTTGGAACATGGTCTTACCTCTTTTGAACAAACAGAACTCATTGAGCGTACCATGAAGGAAATCGAACAAGACACGTTTATTGGTATAGAAATGGAAGGATATGGTGAAGACAAACCAAGTTTTGTGCAAAAACTATTCGGCATCCTCAAAAAACCACGGATGACGGTTATCGGTCCTGCGCATCTGCTTCAAACGGTGAAAAAAGATAATAATATGATTGAAACCAAAATCATTCCGGGGAAAGGAGCATAGAGGTATGCCCCATCAATGTTTGAAATGTGGCACTCTTTTTGAAGATGGATCCTCAGAATTATTAAAAGGCTGTCCGAACTGCGGAGGAAACAGATTCTTTTATACCAAAGAAGAACTAGACGAGGATCAACGAGAACAAATCAAAAAAGAAGTCGGAAAAGACATCAATGAACAACTCGTTGATCTTCTCGGAAAACATCAATCAGATCTCATTGATCAAACCGGTAACTGGATTACCATGAAACCAAAGGATGTGAGAAAAGCATTAGCTTCACATCTTCCAGAAAAACAATACAAACAACAAAAAAAAGCACAAACAACAAAGCAAGAGGATAGCAATGATCTACTCAGTGAAAGCTACCGGAAAAAACGATTAGAGGAACTCATCAAACAAAGCACTCCTTTAAAAAGACCGGAGACCATTGATATACAACCACCAGGTCGATACAACATTGATGTAAAAGCATTACTAGAAAATGAACCCATCATCATTCAAAAAGATGGATCATATACTATTCATCTTCCATCTATTTTTAAAATGTATCAAGAAAAAAAAGAAAAATAACGGAGGTTATAATCGAAGCCGCCGGTGGAGTTTCACCACGGTTTCAACTGCTGCTTTTGACCGTTCAATTCTCGATTCAGCTTGCAAGCGAGTCATCCCCGGACCAGATATTCCAAGACCAACTGGTTTATTGAATTCAATGGATAAATCAGCAATCTTTCGAGCTGCATGACTAATCACCAGTTCATCATGCTCGGTTTCCCCTTCAATTACTGCACCTAATGCTACCACTCCATCAATATTTTTCCGTTCAAGCAGTTTTTTGATAGCAAGACCCATATCAAAAACCCCTGGGACCTTCACGATTTGATTGATTTCAGCACCAAGAAACTGGGCATGTTCCCGTGCTCGTTCAAGCATCATCATGGTAATATCATAATGAAACTCAGAGACCACTGCTCCAATGTTAATTTTTTTCTTTGTTGGCATACTCTATTTCTCCTTATCTTTTTACTGGGCCTGCATCGGAAAATCCTTCTCGAAGACCGCTGCCAGCCAATTTAATTAATCGTTCTGGATGAAATAATAAATCAACAGCATTAATCGCATGTTCACGGCTGCGTTGAGTAGCAAGCCACTCCAGTTCTTTTTCATTTGCTGCTTCATCCTCATGTACAAACACCTCAATCACATGTTTGTTACATAGGAGTTGAACTTGAATTAAGCCAGTGCTAGCTTCATGAGCACATTGTTTATCAATAGGTTGTTTACCAGGCATGCCTAGAGCCATTACCAGCTCACAATCTCGTTCTTCAAAAAGTTTTTTACAGGCCACGGGTAAATCTTTGATACCTGGAACCGTATACCGGATGATCTTCATATGAGGGGTTTGCGCTTTTAATTCATCAATAGCGGACTTGCCCATATCCACACGAGCAAAGGTAGTATCAGCAATCCCGATTCGTTTCATGTTTTCTCAATACCATCCATTTTTTTCTGAAACTCATAGGCACTAATGATTTTTGCAATAATACGCCGTGTGCCATTTAAATCTTCCACACCCGCACATTTTTTCAACCGAACGATTTCTGCTTCAATCCCTCTTTTTTTAAGCTCCTCTTTGAGTTTTTCTTCATCAGGGATTTGATCATAACCAATAGCAATGATATCAGGTTGAATCTTTTCAACGATTTCAAACATATCATCTTCCTTTCCTAGAAAAACCTGATCGACGACCTGTAACTCCTTGATGATGTTCACCCTCATTTTTTCAGGGGTGACTGGTTCATGTTTCATCTTTCGAACCGTTGCATCACAAGCAACCACCACCACTAATTCATCACCAAGTTTCTTTGCTTCTTTTAAATAATAGATATGTCCCATATGAAGTAAATCAAATGTTCCTGAAGCCATTACCTTGACCATTGATTCCAACTCTGAATGATATCTTCTCCCTCAATAAACACAAAACCATGTTCCTCAGCCAGTTTCTGTGCTTTCTTTTTGGATAATGCGTTTCCATCATCACCCATGATCTCACAGCCACTTGCCACGGGATGTAACCCTGCCATTTTTAGTAATGCGGTTGAAAGCTCCGTGTGACCAAACCGGCTGGTTAACGGTTTTTCACTGGCAACACAAATAGGCACATGACCCGGTGAACGAAACTGTTTTCCAAAAGCTTGTAATGCCTCATCAGTTGAAAATGTTGAAAGTTTTTTTGTCAACTCAGCAAATGAAGAAATAGTAAGACTTCTATCTTTATCAGTGATACCAGTAAAGGTATCCCGATGGTTGATATACAAGGAAAACGATGATTTTGTATCATATGGGATATCATCAGCGATAAGATGTTTTAAGACCGGATACTCTTGTTGCACATCTGCGAAAAGATCTGATAAAAAAGGGAGTTGAAAACCTTCTGCAATCTCATGGGAAATCATCAAAAAGATAAGGCCGCCACCGCTTTTTCGAATAAATCTAATAGAATCATCTTTAACGAATTCAGCAGCAATGACAAAATCTGTTTCGTTTTCACGATCATCTGCATCATGAATAAGAACAAATTCTCCCTGGCGAAGTTTGTCCAAAGCATGTTGTATTGCTTCTATGGATTCACCCGCCTGCATAACAATCCACTCTGAGATAAAAGCTAGTTACTTACTCAGAAATTGGTTCACTATGAAGCTTTTTTGTCGCTGCAAGTTTTCTTGTGATGTATCCAGCAATACGATTTCGAAGTAAATTACTGCCTACCGTGGTAACCTCTTCAACTTTTTTCTTATTGTGCTGAAAATCATCAGCCATAAATTGATCTGGATACTTCTCAATCAGGTCCCGTGCAATCGTCTTAATAAATGTTGGTCGTATATTTCCCAGGATATCACCTTTATTATTGTAGGGGCCAGGAATAGTTTTTTCTTATATAAAAACTTTGGAGTGTTTTTGCCTTTATTTTCTGTTTTTTTATCCAAAATCCCTCTCTTCCCAGGTCATTACATCATTGTCAATTGTACTATGATTTATCAGAAAAGATATGATTTTTCCGCTATTTCAACTGATTGTTTTCTTTCAGTCCTGATTTCAGTTAACTGTTGATTTTAAAATGTTACATACTTTTTTACACAATAAGTATGATGGGTCAATGTATTTAAATATGAAATCATATCTAATGTTAAAACTAGGGGGAATATCACTATTCCATCGAACTCATCACTTCTCAAAAAACTAGCCCGAAAACAACTTCACAGAATAGAGGAGTATGCAGTTCATAGTGATGTCGCTCATTCTGTCTCAGCGGTGATTTATCGTTCAAAACCTTATTCATTTCTCAAAGATAAAATCAATAAATTCAAAGATCTCAAACGAATCGAGAAGATTAAACAGTATCCCCTCCCAAAACATATCGCGGTTATCATGGATGGAAATCGGCGATTCGCAAAAAACATTGGTATACAATCAAATGCAGGTCATTTCCTCGGACGAGATAAAATACAAGACACTCTTAATTGGTGTCTTGAACTTGGTATAAAAAATCTTACTCTCTATGCTTTTTCCACACAAAACTTCAATAGAACCGCTGAAGAAGTTGACGATCTTATGAATCTGTGTAGACAAGAACTTGATAAAGCGGTAACTGATTCTCGTATACATAAAAACAAGGTAAAGATCAAAGTCATCGGCAATCTTGAAACTCTGCCGGAAGATGTGCAAACAAAAGCAGAAAATCTCATGCAAGAAACCAAAAGATATGATGATCATACCCTTAGCATTGCATTAGCATATGGAGGTAGAGAGGAAATCGTAAATGCCATAAGTCATATCGCTGAGGATGTCAAAGAAGACAAACTTTCCTTAGAAGAAATTGATGAACAAAAAGTCTCATCATATCTTTACACCGATGGGATACCTGATCCCGATCTCATCCTTAGAACCTCTGGGGAGGAACGTCTTTCCAATTTTCTGCTTTGGCAAATGGCATACTCTGAACTCTATTTTTCAGATGTCTACTGGCCAGCATTTCAAAAAAAAGATTTCTTAAAAGCAGTAGAAACCTATCAACAACGAAAAAGAAGATATGGTGTATAATATTAAATGGTCTGTCAAAAAAGAAAAAACATATTGTTTTTTACTGATCTTGTTTTCCATTTTTTTCGATATCATCGGCAATATCTGCTAATTTTGTAAACTGGCGATGAAGAAACCAAAGAATGAAACCAATACCAATAAAAATAATTGTAAATGCAAATGAGATATCAATAAAACCAGCATCTATAACATTTGAAAAAAAGGATGATACACCTGATGATAGATCAGGAAGAAAAAAAGAAATCAATGAAAAAAATACTGCTAGTGCAAGTAATACGATGCCAAAAACAATGAAGCATTTTGAAAGAAAACCCGTATTGAAATCGTGATGCACAGAAAAATTTTTTTTCTTCACCATGTCAAATACCAATTTTTTTTATGCATTCCCTGATTTTGATACCTGCATAGCATTCTGAACCTTGCTTTGTAACTCGGAAAGTTTTTCTTTGGTTCTTCCTTCTTGTGTTGTTAATGTGCTTTTGCGCAGATCCAGTGATTCCTTTGATGATTTTAATTCTTTGACAACATCAGCTTTTCCTTTTGTTTTAATCAGAACGGATCCAATACTCTTATAAATCTGTGTTTTTTCAGTTGCCTTTTCCAATTCATCTAAAGCTTCCTCGATTTCATGAAGACGAGATTCAATTTGCTGACGTTGTTGTTGAATCATCTGTAATTGGGATTGCATTTGTTGAAATCTTCCAATTTGATCTTGTAGTTGCTGAGACATCTCTTCATCTGCCATACATCTATTCTCCTTAATCGGGGTAATAAGGCAAACATTATTAAGTTTATTGAATCTCTGGTCAGCAATCTAAAAAAACCAAGTAATGCAAAAGCCTATATTTTTTCACCTATAATTATATAATGAAAAATATTATATAGATAGATTCAAATATACAACAATGTCCTGTTAGCATCCAAAACGTTGGGGGAAACTATTAATATGAAAAAAAATGACAAAATCATTGTTATCCTAGGTGTTTTTATCCTTGTCTTATCATCAATTGGCATCTACCTTGGTGTTCCAGATGAATCAAAGGATTCAGTTGATCACATTGAGGATTTAGAACTCAAAGGAGGAAGCTTTAAACAGCTTCCCAGCGCAGTAACTGTACCAGATAACAATCCTTTTTTGCCCTTGATAGCAACGCCTCTTGCAATTCATTATGATACTGATAACACAAAAACAATGCTGCCATTATATGTGGAAAATTTCTCTACACCTTCAGAAGGAATCAATGATTTGAGAAATGAATACTTATTTGATTATCGCAATAATGAACTCATCCTAGATGAAACAAAAACAGCAGAACAACACTCCATTTATTTAGCAGAAACATACTGGGAAAAAAGTGATACCGCATTACTCATAGAACCCTCACAACAAGGATACCAATTAGGAATCGCTGCTGCACCCATTGCCTCATACTTAAGCATACCCATCATTATCACAGATGCTATCGATGGTGATGTTTTCAATGTCTTCAACAGCTTAGGAATCGATCAAACCCTTGTCTGCGGATCAAATCTAACTGGATATGGAACCTCACTACATTTTGAAACCATTGAAGAGGTAATCAATACTCAGATTGAAGTAGTCAAAAACAAGTTTGGCATCATTGATTACATAACCCTGACCAATCCACTTGATGCATATCCACCTGAAATCCTGGATTCTGAAATCGTTCTTTCTGAATCAGGGACGTTACAATCAGGAAACCTCCTTCCCTCTCAGATCATTAATCTGATTAAATCACAGTTTCTCGGACAAACCACTTCATACAAATTCAGCATTCCAAACGATTACAAATACGCATTAGTAAAATTAGATATAACTAATCTTGAAGACCCGGAAAACATTGAAAAATTCGGTGATAACATTATGATCCGGGGAAGCCTAACTGGCTATCTTCGGACCTATGCACATCCAGCTGAAAGAGATTCAAATGGAGATATCATCGCAGATAAACTTCACTTTGAAACCGTTATGTATGATATGGGTGGAGAAGAATTTAACATTGATTTAACATCAACGTATCATACTGTTGACGCAGCAGATTTTGAAATCATGGTAACCGTGGAAGAACTTTCTCATCCCTATTATCCAATGATGAAACAGTTTTCCTCATTATCTCCATATTTAACCGCATCTCATCAAGGAATCATTTTTGCAAAAGAGGATTTTGCTTTTGCTCCAACAGACAACATCACTCTAAATGCTAAGACCTTACCTGGAAACACCCAAGTGTTATACAATCCATCATTAATCCCCGCAGTGAACAGACATGTCTATGAAAACATCCATAAACCACTTAATCAACTCCTTGCGACCATTAAAGATATCACTCTCTCAGATTCAGGAGAATCCCTACAAAAACAATGCAGTCAATCACCAGTTCATATTTGTTTATTAGGTGATACCATTATGCTTCCTCATTACTATTACCGAAGTCCACATAGTGATCCGTTTGATCATGCGGTGGCTGGAAACTATGGAACGAACTGCCCCAGTGATTTCATCTATGGAAACATTGATCCAGAACCATACTCTCTTCTGCCATACAGTAAGGATCATTTAGAAAATGATCTTTATTCTGAATTTCCAGAACAAGAAAACATTGTAGGAAGAATAACTGGTTATGATGTCCAAGATGCCAGTGCATTAATAGATCGAACCCTTTTTTATGATCAGGTTATCCAGGATTTAGATGAATGGCGGGAAACTGCATCGGTTCTCACCGGCGCAGGAACAGAAGTAGGACGTCTTCCAATTTTTAATATGCTTCAAAATCTCCGTGGTAAAACAGAACCAATGAAATTTCCCACGGGTGAAAAATTGTTTATGATGCAACGCATCTGTGAAACCTTTGAAAAAGGCGGATTCACTGCAAAAAGTGCTGCACGAGCACAAGCTCAACGTGAAGGCTATAGCATGGAAGCTTTACGGGAGATAAGCCATGATGGACTCTTAAATCGACTTGTTTTCCCATTTTGGTCAGCAAAAATCCGGCAAGGATATGGGAATGTAGAGGATCTCAAAAATCTTAGCTGGTGGTTTAATGTCATCTTTGGTGATAGTTCTGATCTTGTCATCGGAGGAGAACTCGAGCAGAATAGTAATCTGATCATTAGTGATTCCCATGCGATATGGTTTGAAAAAACACATGGTGATATTCTCATGAGCACCATCGGTGTCCCATTCGTCTATGAATTTCTCGCCCGCTATTTCCAAGAAGGAAGATTTCGAACACCAATGGATAGTATTGGATCATATACTGTTAGAGATGTCGCAGCTATGGATATGGGGCCATCTGTGATGCTTGTTGAAGGTTGTGGCTCAGGTAAAATAGATGGATTCATCCCTCAGAACTCACTAGCTAATGCTTATCTTCATGCAGGAGTAAATGCCTATATTTCACCGACAACGCTTTCTGCCTTTTATGGAGCACTGGAACCCCGACCTGATTTCCAGGGTGGTGTCGGTTTAGGAATCCGAGGGTATTTGAAAGCAAAACAAGAGGCAAAACAAGGAGTATATCCACCGGTGTATTTCAATCAATACATCTTTGAGGAATTAATGCTTGAGATGTTTGATGATAACATTGATTTAGGAACTGCTCTTCGCAATGCAAAAAACGCGTTTTTACCTGCTCAGTTTGACATTCAGTTCCGTTGGTCTCCACCATTAAGTCTTCCATCTAATCTTCCAAATGATCTTCTCGATAACATTCAACCAACAGCCGCAGGTGGAAAAGATATTTATCCAGTAGAAAAATACTGCACAATTTATCAAATAAATCTTCTCGGTGATCCAGCATTCAACCCCTATGAACCCGTCAATGAAGATTAATCAAACTATCAGAAGAGATGATCATCATTCATTTTTTCTATTCATTTCCTTCTTGATCTTGTTCTTCTTCAGTTGATTTCTCAACTGCATTTTTATCATCTGAATCCTCAGATTGTTCAGCAGTAGGACAACTATCATCCTCTTCTTCATCCTCATTAGAAACAACCTGAGCAACCGAGACCACCGTGTCACCTTCATTAAGACGCATCACTCTCACTCCCATGGTATTTCTTCCTTGCAGACGAATATCCTTCACGGGGATACGAACAACCATGCCCTCACGACTGGTAAGCATGATCTCATCATCATCAGTTAATTCACGTACAAAGATAACCTGCCCGTTTCGTTCATTGGTAATAATCGTTCTCACACCTTTACTGCCACGATGCGTCTTCCTATACTCAGAAATAGCCGTTCGTTTCCCAAAACCATTCTCCGTAATCGTCAACAGATCACCCTCTTCACCCACAATAGCAATAGATACCACTCTATCATTTTTATGTAACCGAACACCGATAACACCACGAGTTACTCGCCCCATGGCACGAACCTCGGTTTCATCAAACCGACAGGCCTGACCCTGAGCAGTCGCAAGCATAATGGTTTGAGATCCATCAGAAAGACGAGTACCAACTAGCTCATCGCCCTCCTCAATTTTCACTGCCCGGATACCATTCACCCGCACATGTCGATATGCAGAAAGAACTGTTTTTTTGATCAACCCATTTTTCGTCGCAAACACCAGGAAATGCGCATCATCAAACTCATGAACCGGAATAGCTGTCTGCACATATTCATTTTCATCCAACCTTGGTAACAAATTCACGATTGCTTTTCCCTTCGCATGCCTACCACCTTCAGGGATCTTATATCCCTTCAACCAAAATGCTTTCCCATGATTGGTGAAAAACATGATATAATCATGAGTGGAGGTCATAAAGGAATCAACCACTACATCCTCATCCTTTGTCTTCATTCCAATGAGTCCTTTTCCACCACGTCGTTGCACTCGGTAGGTATCACAAGAAATCCGTTTAATATACCCAGAATCAGTAATAGTCACAATCACATCCTGAACAGGGATGAGATCCTCTGTTTCAACCGTGATTTCACCTTCAACAATCTCAGAACGACGATCATCACCAAAGGTCTCTTTCATCTCCAAAAGTTCCTGTTTGATCTCATCAAGAATATGCTGCTTATCACTTAACAACAACTCCAATTGCTCAATAAGCTGTTTTACTTCCTCGAA
The DNA here is from genome assembly GCA_046498165.1 of Thermoplasmatota archaeon. Classification (GTDB taxonomy): domain Archaea; phylum Thermoplasmatota; class E2; order DHVEG-1; family DHVEG-1; genus EX4572-165. Next base: position 2,471 of record JAWOBC010000044.1, on the reverse strand, counting down.
TTCTTGTTTTACTGATTCAATCTCAAGACCCGTCAGTTTCTGCAACCGCATATCAAGAATGGCCTTTGCCTGTTTCTCAGATAACTCAAACTCAGTCATCAACCCGGTTTGAGCTTCAGAAGCATCCTTACTTTTTCGAATCAAAGCAATCACTGCATCAATATGATCAAGCGCAATCATCAACCCTTCAAGGATATGCATCCGATCCTTTGCTTTATTTAACTCATAGGTCGTCTTGCGAGTGATCACTTCAACACGGTAATCCACATAATGCTGCAACATCTCCCGTAAACCAAGGAATTTCGGTTCACCCTTCACCAATGCTAGATTATTAATGCCAAAAGTGGTCTGCAACTGGGTATGAGTGAACAACTGATTCAACACCACATCCTCAATCGCATCACGTTTCAATTCAATAACAATCCGCATACCATTCCGATCACTTTCATCACGAAGATCAGAAATACCCTCAAGGCGTTTCTGCTTCACCAGTTCAGCAATATGCTGCAATAACTTCGATTTATTCACCTGATACGGAATCTCAGTGACAATGATTCTCTTTCTCTTATCTTTTTCTTCAACATGAGTTCGCGCTCGAAGTTTAATCAATCCTTTCCCTGAAGTATACGCCTGTAAAATACCACCTTTACCATAAATAATACCACCAGTTGGAAAATCCGGTCCACTGATAACCTCCATCAAATCAGGAATAGAACAATATGGATCATCAATAATCCTAACAATTCCATCAACAACCTCATTTAGATTATGCGGCGGCATATTCGTTGCCATTCCAACCGCAATACCAGAAGATCCATTGATCAGTAAATTCGGAAGTTTAGCAGGCAACACCACAGGCTCCTGAAGTGAACCATCAAAATTATCCGCCCAATCCACCGTTTCTTTTTTAATATCTTCAAGCATCAACTGAGAAATCTTAGCTAATCTTGCCTCAGTATAACGCATAGCTGCAGCAGAATCACCATCAACACTCCCAAAATTACCCTGACCATCAACTAACTGATAGCGCAACGAAAAATCTTGAGCCATCCTTACCATCGTATCATAAACAGACTGATCACCATGCGGATGATATTTACCCAAACAATTATGTGAAACCATACCATTGGCAACAAACTCATGATCAGAGTCAACCTGAATATCATACGTTACCTCAGGTTCAATAGATTGAACTGAATCAACTTTAAGAAAAGCAAGATTATTATCAACAACATATTCTAAAAAATCATTGATATCAGATCCAATTCGTTCAAGTTTATTCTTAATGCCCCATTGATGAATCTGATTCATATGTAACGGTTTTGATTGTAAATCAGATGAATATCGCATTTTACAACCAGCAGGATATGAAATACCCGATCTAAATTTCTCACCAGTTACACTCTGATACCATCCACCTCCAAGATGATACTCACTTAACTCACCAAAAACTCTGCTTCCTGCATAAGGAATAACATCAAATTTCGACCATGCATTCTTTTTTGTAACCTTCTTAACTGATATTTTTTTGAGTAGAACGCGTTTTCTCCTATGAACAACATCTAACTTCTTTGCAAGATCACAAGCATACTGACCGGATATCTCTAAATAAAAAAACGGATGACAATCCCTAATCGTTCTATTAGCAAAAACATGCTCTGAATCTACCCGATCAGAAACATATTGAGAAGCAAAAATACCATTTGATTGAAGAAGAAGATGAATTTGATTAATCATTTTTTCAGAGATGGATCCATAATGAACCACATTTCTATTCTGATGAACACTTCCATCCCCGTCAATCAATCCAGAAATAAATGAAAAAATAACCGATTTCGGTGAAAGAAATAATTGTAATGGAACTTGTTTTGAAAACGCATCAACATCAGCAATATTAAAATTTGAAACGAAAAAATCATTGATTTCTTTTCTATTTATCCGAACATAATAAACATGTTTCGGATGATTAGATTTAAGCGTATAAACTTTCTTTTCAATCGTTGGTTTATAATTAAAAACCCGTTCAACTATTTCTGAAACTTGCTTGGCTATCTCCTCATTTGTTCCACCATAAAAACAAATTCGTGAACGTTTTTTCTTCCCATAATCTCGAGAAATCCAACCATCTGATAAAAAAATACCTAACAAATAACCAATATCTTCATCTAAGCATACATCTATCGATTTCTGCTCATTCGAAAGTTTTACATACTTTTTAATATCTGGATAATCATGTTTTACCACAATAACATCATTTTCATTCAAATCCTTAGATTCCTTCCATTCAAACTTCCAATCCTTTGTTAAAACCTTAAATTTCTGAGATGTAGTTACTTTATTCTTTAACCCATTCTCCAACTTAACTTCCAATAACTCTCGCTTAGGCATCACATACAATTCCGAGACTTTTTTGATATCATCCTGAGTATAGACTTCATCTCCTCGTTTTATCTGCTGAATTGGCATTAACC
>JAWOBC010000025.1:0-2765 GCA_046498165.1 Thermoplasmatota archaeon | reverse complement strand
ATGCATCTTCTAAACTATCAGATTCAATAAAATCTTTAGATTTCATTTTACGCATTCTTTTTTTGTGTTCTTGAAGAATACGACTGTAGAAATCTTTTTCTTCAACTATGTTCATAAATTCATTTAGTACATCATCAAAACTCATATTTCCATGTTTATAAAGAATAAGTTTTTCATATGTTTGTGGGGTGACATTAATCGTTTTATAACTCATAGTTATCATAACTATCATAGTTATATTAACTATTAATATTTTTCTATTGGGTCAGCATTTTTTTCCTCTCTTTTTCCTCCTTAATATTTACTTGTTTTTTTGTAAACACCAGACACCGTTTGCACGTAATTGACCTAACAGCCTTTGCAAAATTTTATGGGAAACCTGACATCCTTTGCACGGTTTGCTCAAAAGGTAGGTACGGTGGGTAGCAGTTGAAGTGGAAAGTGTTTTGGTGTGTTTTATTTTGTCTGGTGAAAAGTGTGTTTTTCATCTGTTGGAATGCAAGTGTTTGGTAGGATTTTTTTTGTGTGCCGGCTGACGAGTTTTGCGTGCAAAGGATAGCTGGTATCTGATAGGTTTTGCGTGCAATTGTTGGTTGGCTGGGTTTTACAAGTGAAGGGTGTTTGTTTGGCTTTTTCCAGTAAAACTGCTGTTTTTCAATGTTCAACAAAAAACATTAAATAAAAAAATGTTATAACTACCGATAAAGTCGGTATTTATGACAAAAGATTCATATTCTCTTATTTGGAAACGTCTGCTTGTTGAACAAAAAAAGATGGTTACCACAAGTCAGATAGAAGAACTTGCTTTAAAACTTGGTAAAAATAAAAAAAGAGCAGTGTATTATCTACAGGAGGAAGGATACATAGCCCGAGTATTACGCGGGATCTTCTATGTTAAAAGCCTTGAGGAACGGCAAAACAACGCTCTAAACAATTCATTATATACAATTGTGGCGTGGGCTCTTGAGATAAAAAAAGTAAAAAACTGGTATTTCGCTCTTGAAACCGCTCTCAAACTAAATAATCTAACTCATGAATATTATACTGTTGATTATGTGTTTACTGATTCCTATCGAACAACAAAGAAAATATCGATAATGAAAAACAAATTTCAGTTTTTAAAAAGAAGTAAAAAATATTTCAAAAAAGGAATTAGAGAAAAAAACAAAATAAGGTATTCAAATTCAGAAAAAACGGTGTTGGATTTAGCATATCATCGTTTTTTAAAAACAAAAAATGAGGAAGTCTTTTTATCACCACTCATAGAATATAAAAACAAAATTGATGTTGACAAAATTAAAAGATTACTTGATTTTTATCCATGTTCATTTCAAAAAAAGGTGGAAGTGTTATTATGAAAGATTTTTTTGATCAACTAAATTCTATTGTTAACCCTCAACGATCTGATATTATTGAGAAGGATTATCATTTGCATCGTTTGCTTTATCATATCTCTCAGGATGAGTTTTTAAAGAATAATTTAATATTTAAAGGTGGAACCTGTCTGGTGAAAGCATATCTTGGATATTACCGTTTTTCAGAAGATTTAGATTTTACATGGAAACATACTCGTATTTGGAAAGGAAAAAGCAATAGTAAAACTAGAAAAACCTGTTCAAAACTTGCAGATACAATCATTCAGCGTTTTGAAATAATTGCAAAGAAGCTTGGGTTAGACTTTACTTCTGATAAATCAGATCCTTTTTTTGTTGAGATGGGTAGTGGTGGAAGGATGCTTCGGTTGTTTTTAAGGTATCATTCTGAATCGTTGGATGTCTCTTCATTTATCAAAATTGAAATAAATTTTGTGGATAAAACCATGTTTCCCTTCAAACATGTTTCACTGCAAAGCCTTATCGATGCGGTAGAAAACAAAGAAACTGCTTTTTTGTTTCCTGAAGAATGGAGGGAATATGAGATAGGGGCAAAAGCCCCTATGACCCGTTCCGCCTTCGCTTCCTCGTCACGCTCTCAGCTTTCAGCTTCGGTCGTGCCGTATCTCCGCTCGGCGGTTACTGTTTAATTCAGTAATCTCTGCTGACGATCATCAATCACTGTTACACCATGACGTGTCTGTTGACTCCGGCAATAGTTTGTAGACTTTTGCAAATCAATAAGACCGGTAGACTCATGATGTTCATAGCCACTCCAAAAGCTTCCGTTAGGGTATCGTTTTCTAAAACCTGGATGTTTTGCAAACATTTTCTTTGCGCTATGGGACTTTAGCATGATCTCAGCTGTTTGCACAGAGTATCTCTTGGGGATGTTCACTTGAAAATGAACGTGTACACCCGCAAAACCGAATTCGCCGAATTCAAAGCCAAACCGTTCGAGTTCGCGAAATCCTTCTATACAGCTATCGATGTGTGATTGTTTTCTAAAACAGTTAAATCGGTATTTTGTGTTAAACTCCAGCGTTACCCAGTTATTCCGGGTGTCTTTAGTTGGTTTTTTATAGCTTCCGCTCTTTACTTTTTTCAAAATTAGCACTTTCCTGTCGCATCGTTAGAGGGCACACCCTTGTGGTGTGCCGCATGCGGCAAAAAAAATATGTGTGAATCATTCAAAAAGATATACGGCTTCTCATCTACGGGTCTTCCACGTTGTTTCAGACCACGCAGTATTCTCAGCCGTAATTAATAAAAATCATCGTTGTTCTCATCATATAAAATTTCAAATGAAAAATAATCCTTAGGAATGAATATCCCACCCCCATTTTCAGCGATAAACGGATGATAGTTGTTTAATCTCTTTCTCCAATAATT
>JAWOBC010000020.1:0-3289 GCA_046498165.1 Thermoplasmatota archaeon | reverse complement strand
TCGGTTCTTGAGATCATATCCTTTTTGTTTTGCTCTTCAGCGAATCGATTCATCACATGAACCGAGTAATCTACTCCTAATCCGAGCAGCAGGGCAACAATGGAAATTGAAAGCAAGGTTAACTCTGGTTGAATGATTCCAAGCACCCCAAAGGTAAGGGCTATAGCAAAAGCAGTAGGCAGAAGCGCAATCACAATTCCTTTCATGGTACGGTGAAATAAAAATAATACTAATGAAACCAGACCAATGGCGATAACAAAAATGATTTGGAAATATTGCATATAGCTTTCCTGAATAGCATTCTGCATCGCTGTGGTTCCTGTCACCGTCATCTCCGTGTAAAACGTTCCCCGATGATCAATAGCACTTTGCACCCGTTGTTGAATATCATCATATTCAGCATTCTCCTCAAGTTGGAGGAGGATAACTGCTACATCATAAGTATCAGTGAATAATGTTCCTTTGACCGCTTGAATAGCAAATCTGGACATATACGTATAAATCAAGTTTTCATCAGTTGGAATCTGATATGTTCCCGCACCAAAAAGAGTTTCTGGACCTATCTCTGATTTTGCATTTTCCCTTTTAATCAGTTCAGCAAGACTTGACACTGCAAAAATACCATCATGTTTTCCTTTATCACTTTCAAATTTATTGACCAAGGGACTGGAACTTACTCGATCCATCTCCTTTAATACTTCTGGATCACGGATGTCATCTGCTTCAACATAGATGATAATAACGGAACCAATCTGGAATTCTTCATCAATTTTCTGATAAAGTTTAACGGTTTCATTATCAGATGGAAGAAAGGTTGACAGATCTGACTCCATGTAGACATTGGTGGCCTGTGTTCCAATAAGAATAGTAATAATGGTATAGATGATAAGAACAGTACGTGGTCTTTCCACAAGAATTCTAGCCAACGGTCTCATATTCATGAAGATTCCTCCTTTTCCTCGATGTTGATTTTCACCGGTCTAAATGAGGGATCTTTTGATGATTGAGAACGAGCTAAAAGAGCGATTTTGTTGAGTCTATCCTCAATGTCTGAAGCATACCGTTTCAACAGTTTTAATGGTGGGAGAGGAGAATACATAAATGGATTTTTTCCAATCGTTTCCGTTTTGATTTTTTTCCGAAGGATGATATGCTCAGCAAACATTTTTGAAAGTGTTTCTCTCACTGTACTTGGATGTAAATGAGTGCCCTTTATAATTTCCTCTGTTTTAGCTGATTTCTTTCTTAAAAGAAAAATATAGATTCGTGATTGGGCTTGAGATCGGAGAATATCCCGAATGGCAGATTCCAGTTTTTTATCTCTGATAGAGTGCTTCTTTCCCATACCCAAAACACCAATTTTATTATTATATTTAAATATAATTTCTATTTTATAGCTTTAAATACTTTTCTATTTTGTCGGCTGAGAAACGACAAAACATTCTGTCGGAATGAACACGACAAAAAAACAAAAAAATTATTGAAAACATTTTAATCTGAGCAAAGGATACCGCCGACACATCAGTGACTAAAAAGAATGATTGTAAAATCAAAAATAAATGAATGGAAACGATACTACAAAATTTCTGATGTCGGTCAAATCTCAAGAAGATACTTTGTGATGAACGCTTTTGATGGTGCACTCACTATGCTTGGCGTCGTTATCGGCGCATACGTTGCAAAAATACTGCTTCCCATCACTATTATTATTGCAGCCCTTTCAGGATCCATTGCCATGGGAATTTCAGGGATGAGTGGTGCCTATATGACCGAAAAAGCAGAACGCACAAAAGAACTCAAAGAACTAGAACGGGCCATGGTCACTGATCTTAAACATGGAGTTCATCATAAATCATCACAGTTTGCAACTATTTTTGCCGCTCTCGTTGATGGATTATCACCAGCCCTTGCCGCCATGTTTGTAGTCTCCCCCTTTTTCCTGGCCTATGCTGATATTATTCCAGCTCAAAACGCCTTTTTTGGCTGCATTGCCCTCACCCTCGTTCTTCTAACGATTCTTGGGATCTATCTAGCAAAAATAAGTGATGAAAGCATGATTCGCTATGGCATCCAAATGCTCGTCGTCGGCATTGTCACCGCCGTTCTCTGTGTAATGACCTCACTACTTCTCGGAGGAAGCATGGTAATCTAATATTCATTCAATGAACAATAGGCAAAACATCATTAACCATTTTTTCATATCTTTTTTCTTGGAATAGGTTATGAATGAACAAACCCGTATAGAAAAAGATATCACCATGTTTGAAGAAAACATCACCCAGATCAAAGAAAGCAATCCCGATCTTCTTTCTGATCCCAGAACAAGTATGGCTATAGATTATTATAATGATGCAAAATTCTATCTGAACAAAAATGATTATTTTACCGCTTTTGGCTGTATCAACTACGGCCATGGTTTACTTGACGCGCTCATTAAATTTGATTCTAAACCAAAATAGGCTCTGATGACCAGTTCACAACATTTCTTATAACAAAGTTATAACAACCGCAGCTATTCAAAGGGTAATGACTCGGGTTTTACCACCTGAATTTGAAACGTATCATTCATAGAAGCTTGCAATAACTCACTTGCATCACCTTGATTTACACTAATCTCAAGAAAACCTGAACTTCCAATAAGAGCTAACAAACCCTTTTTTTCCACCGCACCATAGGTGTTAACAAAAGGAATTTTTTTGCGTTGATCATTCATCTGAAGGGTTAACTCATCACCACTATGAGCCATTCTCTGCATCTGGTTTGAAGAGATATTAGTCACAATATTACCAAAACGATCAACATATAACACAGCCCCCATAATCATGTTATCCAAAATCGATGGCTGTTGAAACGAAATATCAATAACATCTTGAATACGAGGACCGATTTGTTCAAAGGGAAGACCATTAAGAATATGAGCAGCAATTGGTGTGAAAATATCACGACCATGAAACGTATCAGAAACGGGTTTTTTAAATAAATCTTTATTGGTTATCTCATAAGCAGCGAAATCACCAAACAAACGGGCAGCAGGCATCAATAATCCATTATCTGGACCAATGAACACATGTCTTCGGGTAGCTACCACAATACCTCTTCGCGGGGTACCAACACCTGGATCTACCACAGCAACATGAATGGTTCCCCTGGGAAAATGTGGGACAACAGATCGAAGTAAAAATGCCCCTTCTTTCACATTATGCGCAGCGACATCATGAGAAATATCAACACAATAGACATCTGGATAACGAGAATACAAAACTCCCTTCATCTGAGCTACATACCCACT
>JAWOBC010000137.1:0-3765 GCA_046498165.1 Thermoplasmatota archaeon | reverse complement strand
AGATTTGCTGCTTCATCCTCAGTAAGATCTAGTGTTTCAATCTGTTGTGATCCATCAGATGCAATTGATGCTAATTCAATTGCAATTGTGTCTTTTTGTTCAGTATTCTTTGGCACAGCCGTGAGGGCTGGAGCCATTGATACACTTATAAAAAGTGCGATAATTCCGAGTATCATACCTTTTTTCCATATCTTTTTCATTTTTTTTTCCTCCACATGTCATTGATGAAGTTTGTTTTCGTTATGTATTCTTATAGGCAGCTCTTTATTTAAACCTTTCTTTTATATTTTAATACTGATATTATATTTAATGTCTTAAGATTTGTTGATTGAACAGAAAAAAAGAAAAACAAGATTTTTACCTATCTTAAGGATGATTCAAGAATAGAAATAACTGTTGAAGCAATGAATTTAACCAAATGGTTTTAAAAGGGATGAGACCATGACGGTGCTACTACAGTATCCTGCAAAAAAGCTAGAGACTTTAATGGAATAACTGGTTTTAAGAGTGGGAAAAAAGAAAAAATGCGAAGAAATTAGAACGCAAAGAAGCAAGAAATAGGTGGAAACCATCCGAAACTATAATAATGTATTACTTTATCTGCTTTCGACTTAAAGATAAAAACTTTGACAAGGAACGTGATTGATGTGACTAGTAAGAAAACAAAAAAATTCAGAGGATCAATGACCCACGGTAGAGGGAAAAAAGGTGGCAGAGGTAAGGGTCTTCGCGGTGGAAAAGGCAACGCAGGACTTAAAAAACATCGATTCATGCATATGGTAAAATATATGCCCGATCATTTCTTTGGAAAGCATGGTTTTAAAAGACCACAAAGTACCATTAAAAAAGATACCATCATTAATGTTGGAAAACTAGAAGAACAATTTCCAAATAAAAAAGAAATTGATTTAGGAAAAGAAGGATACACGAAACTTCTTGGTGGTGGACCTGTTCACAAACCTTACAAGATAACCGTTCAGAAGGCATCTGAGAAAGCCATAAAAAAAATCGAAGATCAAAAAGGATCAATCGAAACATCGTCATAAATAATATTAGGGTACCGGGTTAGATATGGCAGAAGAAAAGAAAAGTTATCTATACAAGCTTAAACCGCTTATCGAACGTTGGCCTGCAATTAAAAAACCAGATGGACATGTCACATTCAGAACCAAAATATTTTGGACTATTCTTTGTCTTATCATTTATTTTATCCTTACTAATGTCATGATCTTTGGGTTGAAACCTGACGTTATCGACTTGTTTTCACAATACCGATTTATTATGGCTGGTGCATCTGGTTCCATTATGCATCTTGGTATAGGACCAATCGTTACTGCATCCATTATTTTACAGTTATTTGTTGGAGCGAAAATCATTAATCTTGATTTAACAAGTGAAGATGACAAAGCAATCTACCAAGGAACACAAAAAATCCTTGTTATTGCTATGATCTTTATTGAAGCAGTGCCACAAATCTTCGGGTATCTTGAACCAACAGAAGGACTCATCAATGCTGTGGGTGTTCCACTAGCAGACATGATCATTGTTATTCAACTGGTCATCGGAGCGCTTATTGTATTCTTTATGGATGAAACCATTTCAAAATGGGGAATTGGTTCCGGTATTTCTTTATTCATTGCTGCCGGTGTATCACAAGCATTATTCACTGGGCTTTTTAATTGGTTGCCAGTACAAGGAGGTGCAGTGGCTATGAGCAATCCTCCCGCAGGCGTTATACCTGGAACATATTACCTCGCCTCACATATGTCACTTGGTGATATTTTGGGGGGTGGATACCAAACATTGTTTTTAGGGAATCCCAATATTGGTTTTTCTAATGCGATAGTTCCATTACTGGGTACTATATTCATTTTTTTCCTTGTTGTCTATTTTGCGGGTTCACGGGTTGAATTACCTCTTGCTCACGGACGAGTTCGTGGGGCTCGTGGCAGGTATCCAATTAAGTTGATGTATGCTTCTGTTATACCCGTTATTTTGGTTTCTGCACTTCTCGCAAATATTAACATGTTTGCGATGTTGATGTATCAATCTGATTTACCGCTTCTTGGTGGACAATGGTGGATTGGAACATATGATTTGGCAGTGAGTACTCAACCATTAGCGGGTGGTGCATGGTATCTATCGAGTCTTGGTGGCATTAATAGTTGGTTGTTACCTATAATGAGCGGAGGATATGGAGGTCATGCACCTTGGCAGTTTGCTTTAAAAGTTATTATTTATCTTTCTGTTATGATCATTGGTTCTATCTTGTTTGCAAAATTTTGGGTTGCAACAACAAATATGAGTTCGGAAGATGTAGCAAAGCAGATACAAAGTAGCGGTATGCAAATACCCGGGTTCAGACGTGATCCGCGTGTCTTAAAAAAAGTTCTCCAGCGGTATATTCCAGTGATTACAGTTATTAGCGGTGCATTGGTAGGTGCTTTAGCTGGTTTTTCCGATGCCATTGGAACTGTTGGTAAGGTAAGTGGAACTGGTGTTTTATTAGCCGTAAGTATTATTACTCAATTGTATGAAGAAATTGGAAAAGAACAAGCAATGGAAATTCATCCTGTTCTTCGTGGATTCTTTGGCAATGAGTAAAAACAGAGGATAATCTGGTGAGGAGATTATTTATCTATAAAAAATGCTAAAAAAATTATAGGATATGGTTAAAAAAATGGCGAAAAAAAGTAGTGCAGCACAAGGCAGTAGTCAATTACTTCTCTTAATGTTGTTGATGTTTGTGATGCTGTTTATCTTTGGTGATCCCAGTATCAGTAGTTTTTTAGCAACCAGTCTCAATTCAGTGTTTTATCCATTGATTGGGTTTGATGGTGCATTTCCTGTGTTAACCTTGATTCTTGCTGGAGTGATCGTGGTGTTTCTTTCCTCTTTTTTTCAGAATTTATTTACTGATTGGAAGAAAATGGGTGAATCCCAACAGATGACTAAGGCCTTTCAGAAGCAGATTTCAAAAGCAAGAAAAGAGGGAGATACCAACCAGGTTAATAAGTTAATGAAAAAGCAACCTGAGATTATGAGACGACAGACTGAAGCATCAAGTGGAATGATGAAACCGATGTTTTTCTTATTTATTTTCATTGTTCCCATCTTTATGTGGCTTCGGTTTTTCTTAGGTAATCTTTCCTATTTTTATTTCACGGTTCCCTGGGCAACAGGTGTATCTTTGTTTGATAAACCCATTGGTTTTCTGTGGCAGGCATGGTTGTGGTTGTATCTTGTGTTTTCCATGGTCGTTGGGCAGGTGATTCGACAGGGATTGAAATGGATTAGTTGGTCTGATTGGTGGAAGGAAACAAAAAAGAAGATTCTTCCCTCGTTTTGAAGGAATCAGATGGCAACAGTTACCATTAGTGGAACACCTGGTAGTGGGAAATCAACGGTTGCTGAATTGTTAAAGGAGAAACTAGGTTTACCATATATTTATTCAGGATTGCTTTTTCGGAAACAAGCTGAAAAACAGAAGATGAGTCTTGCTGAGTTTGGAAGATTTTGTGAACAAAACGATGAAGTTGATCGTCAACTGGATGAGGAACAAGTAAAAATCCTGGAAAAGGGAAATGTGATTTTAGAGGGAAGACTTGCTGGTTGGTTTGCGCATTTAAATAACATTCCAGCGGTTAAGATCATGCTTGATGCTGCTATTGATATAAGAGCGCAGCGTATTAAAAAAAGGGAACAAGGAAGCCTTGTTCAACAAAAAAAAGACATGATTCAACGGGAGAAAAGTGAACGATTCCG
>JAWOBC010000176.1:0-3881 GCA_046498165.1 Thermoplasmatota archaeon | reverse complement strand
CTTGAGTTAATGGTGGAAATCGTGGATCATGGGTAACTGATGTTGCTGCTTCATTTATAGCTTTATCAAGTGGCATGATTGATTCCGGTATGCCAATGCAACCGCGGAGAAGATGATTTGATGCAGTGTGAAGGGTGACAAAGGCACCATGTTTTTTATTAAAAACACTAGGAAAGTGGCGTTCAGTAGATATTGATTGTTTTACTGTTTTTTCAACGATATCTCTAGCTAGTTGAACTGCTTGTTTTCCCTCTTCCTTTGATAACATAATAAAAAAGGTATGAAGAGATGAATTAAATAAAATGTGGTTAGGAATATTCCTAACCAGCTAGGTTTTATTATTCGCTTTCCCGGGCAAGAAGGACATCATATGTTTTACTACCCTGTCCAATGCTGAGAGTGAGTGGTCCAGTATAGCTATAGGTCGCATTGATACCGCTTTCATTCACGGTTTCCCCGACCGTTACAGTGTAGCTTCCAGGCATTAGTTCTATGGTATAATCACCATTACTGTCTGATTTAACTGATCCTTGCATCGCGGTATTGTTTACAACAGTTGTATCCGGGGCAAAGGAAAGAGTCATATTGGCTACAGTATTCATCGTGTTTTGATTCTTTGTGGTACCGGTGACGGTGACCTTGGCATATTGCATGGAGACATTGGTCATATTGGTTTGATCCTCATTAATAGTGACATTCACAGTTGTCTCATAATTTGGTAATTTACTGGTGTTCAATTGATAACCACCTGGAACAAGATTTGTAAATAAATAGGAACCGGTCTCATCGGTAACGGTTGAATCAACTAGTTTGTTTTCACCGGTCATGGTGTAGCGAAGTTCTACGGTGGCATCTTTCATTTCTTCACCTGCATCATATTGGCCGTTGTCATTTGAATCAAAATAAATGGTTCCTTCAGCTGCACCTGGTTTTGGTTTGGCAACATCATGAGTATTGTTTTCACCATAAACAGGAATTAAGGTATTCTCAAGTTGAAATCCGTCTTTATCGGTGGCAACGAACTGGTAATAACCGGGAAGAAGATCTGAGGTGTTGTAATAGCCGTTTTCATCTGTTGTAAGTGTTTTTATCATGGTAAAATCATATGCAGTTGGTTGCCCTGTATTTGGATCAAGTGCATCAATACCATAGACCGAAAGTGTTACATTAGCTAACGGTTGATCAACTGAAGCATTATAGGCTGATTCATTATCATTATTTTCATAAACATAGCCAGAGAGACTACCTGGTGTTATTGTTATGTTTATATGTCGATGATACTCGCTTTGCCGGGTTGCCTCATCCTCAGTAATCGGAGTCAACAAGGAGGATGAATCCATGGCATTAAAGGTAACATTCTGCACCGTAAACGCATTTTCCCCAAGTTCAGGATAACGACGAACTTGAAGATTGATCACTCCTGCTGGGACAAGAACCTCATAGCTCCCATTGAAACTAGTGTTTTTATCATGATCAATAGGTATAGTAGTCCCATAATGGGAAATATTTTGTTGAACAACTACTTCAAAATCCTTTGTCTCATCCTGAAATAAAATGGAGCCGTTAATGAAAGCGCCTTCATAGTATTTTGCGATAACCACCGCGCTTTGACCTTGAGTATACGCATATTTTGGATATGGTGAAATGTATTGAGCATAGAAATGTTTCATATTCAAACAGGGAAGTTGATATTGTGGTTCAGAAAGCTGTCCTGATTGATTATTGGTAAGTCCAATATAGGTTCGATAGAACATAGTGTCATAGTATGCATTCTTGTAAATTGTTTTAGTATCGACAATGGGGTCATTTCTGTTCTGCTGATCCGTTCTAGCTTTTACCTGATCATAGGAGAGTTCCTGACCAGTTTGTGTAACATATTTGATTTGTTCAAAGTCATCCTCTGGGTTTGCATCCTCTCGTCCTGCAATCAGAAGTAAACTTTTATCAGCGAGAAACGCAAAAATATTGAAGATTTGTTTATCATAGCCTTCAACACCATAATAACGAATTGATTTCCCCGTTGTATCCTGCACTTCGCGGTAGAGCATAGTCAGATTTTCATCAGATAACGTGCTCAGAACGTTTATTCCATCATGATATACCGCATTCATAGGCCATTGTTCGCCAACTGGATAATTTTTTGAGATATTTGGATTATATTGTGAAGCGATTGGTTGTCCGTATGAGGGTGATTGTTCTGGGTTTTCCACCCAATTAATTAAATCAGTGGAATCATTGGCATCAAGATGGGTTTCTAATGCTAAAACAACAGCAGAATCAAGCGTTCCACCGTTTTCTTCCACATTACCCTCTAATAATCGAATAATCCAAATAGAAACTGCTTCTTTTTCACTTGTTGAAATATGAAAATTGGATGAAGGAGGGATTCCATCCTGAAAGTTATCTGCTACCGTGGGATGTCCTCCAATGGCAACTTCATAGAATCCGTAATCCCACCATGAAATAAATGCAGGTCGATCAACAGGGTTTTGAATCTCATTGTCTTGTTTTGCAAACCATGAATAGGCATCTACCCAATAAGCTTCTTTTCCAAAACTTGTTCCAAATGCTCCACTGGGCAAGGTATCAAATACTTTTTCTTTCTCGGTTGCTGGAACCGCAGCATCAAGCGATAAGTAAGCATTGGGGAAAAACACAAGAAAAGCAACAAAAAGAATGCCAAAGATATGAAGAAAGTTTACTCCCTTCCGCAGTCCTCTTATTCCACTGCCAGCGCTTTTAATGTTTTTAATCATGGTTTGATAATCAAACTTTCGCACAAGAGCTAGAATCAACCATGCACTAAACAAGGCGACAAATGGTACCAGATCATTCATGAAACGACCAGCGATACCAATGAACCAGATTTGGATGAGGAAAAGCACCAGGAAAAACAACATATCCCTTCTGTTAACATGTTTAAGATAGTGATAACCAATGAACACAAATCCTACCCATGCCATCCAAAAGAGAGCAGGGCCGAAGGACATAACGGTTCGACTGATCCCATAGGTTCCTGCCTCTGCAATCGTTAATGAGACTTTATTCCCATAAATCCCTGCACCAAATAAGATATCTGAAAATTTATTCAATGGAGATAATGCAGGGAATGATTCAGCGAGCGTCGGAACAAAGAATAAAAAGGCCACCGCTGCGGCTCCAAGGATGAAAAGTGTTGGAAGTGATAAGGTCCAGGGAATGTTATTTCGTTTTAAGAAAAGATAAAAAAGGCCGAATACCCCCATTCCAAGACAGAGGAATAAGGTTATATCTGGTGAAAAGCCTCCTTTGGATAAAAGTACTGGAAGTGACACAAGATAACCAGTGAGAAGAGTAATAAAAACAGATCGAGGAACACGAATATCGATTTTACTAGTAAAGATATCAATTATCATTTGCACCACAGCATACACCGCGATAACAGTATAGAGAAATTCATGCTCAACCCATACCATAGAAAGGCCTGCGAGTGGTATGCCACCCAGTAGTGCATAAAGAATTGATTTTGTAGTATCTGTTTCTTTTATTGCTTTAATCAAAAAGAAATAGGTAATAAAAAACAAAAGCAAGTTAAGTGAATCATGATCAAACAATGAAAAAGCTGATCCATGCCCGGACCCAAGATGAATAGGAATCAAGGCAACAAGTAATGCTGCTAGGAGTCCTTCTTTTTTACCAAACAATGTTTTTCCGATAAAATAAACAGGAAAGACAAGTAATGCTCCAAATAATGCTGGAATAAATTGCATCCCAATACCTATAGCATCAACTTCATCCATCACTGGACTGAGTAAGGTTCCAAAGCCAATGGCCATCATATTGAGAAGTGGTGCTCGACCTCCGCTTCTTCCCAGTGGATAATTAAGTAAGGGATCATTTTC
>JAWOBC010000107.1:0-4549 GCA_046498165.1 Thermoplasmatota archaeon | reverse complement strand
TCAAAAAAGGATCCGGTTTTTGGATCAATCATCCTGTTCGGACTGGGTGGGATTTTCACGGAACTCTTCAAAGATAGAGCAATTGGATTTCCCCCAATAAATCAAGTATTAGCTCAGCGAATCCTGGAAAAAACAAAGGCTTATCAGTTATTGAAAGGATATCGAAACATTCCTCCAACCAATATGAAAGCCGTCGAGGAAACAATGATTAATTTCTCACAGCTCATTGAAGATCATCCTGAAATCAGTGAACTCGATATCAATCCCTTGATTCCACAGGATCAAGATCTCATTGCTGTTGATGCGCGTATCGTCATTGATAAAAAACCTGAAGACAAGCCACACATGATTATCAGTAAATATCCCAGTCATTACATTAAAAAAGTAACCCTAAAGGATGGCACTGAAGTCACACTCCGACCAATTAAACCAGAGGATGAACCATTATGGCAGGAGATGTTTGATAGTTTCTCAGAGGAAACCGTCCGCTATCGATTCTTCCGGGTCATCAAGGAAACACCGCATAAAATGCGAACAAGATATTGCAACATTGACTATGACCGAGAAATCGGTATCGTTGCTGAAATCAAACAAAAGGGAAAACGACGATTCCTCGGTGTCACCCGGATTATCGCTGATCCAGGGAGTAACCAAGAAGCAGAATTTGCTTTAGTGGTCAGTGATAAATGGCAACGAAGAGGACTAGGAGCGGAATTCATTGATTACACCCTTGAAATCGCTCGGAAGAAAGGATTTAAAAAGATCTATGGACCCGTGCTTAAGGATAACATCCCCATGATTAAACTCTGCCGTGAACATAATTTTGAATTCAAAGAAGGAGATCCTGGGGAATACATGATTTCCTACGAATTATAATTCTTTCTCTTTTTTTCTTCTCATTTTTTTCACTTTCTTTCTCCAGACCTAATAAATAATTCTATTTTTTTTATAGAAATATATAAATATTAAGATTGGCAACCATAGTAATGAACAAAATTGAAACAAAAAGGTTACTGCTATGGAAGAAAAAGCCGATATATCTATAAAACGAGCAACCGAAGAGCTCCTGGAAACGAGCATATTTAAAAATGTTTCACGGAGGAATTCACCTGATTTCGCAAAGAAACTTGCTATCTGGCTTGTTCGTTACATCCTCATTATTTCCTCAATGAAAGAATCACTACGAACCAATCTTGAAAACATACTCTTAAATCTACATGGAGATAGGTTCAAAAAAATCGTTTCAATCACCGAAAAAACATTTCATTCGGTCAAGCATCAAGATACTGAAAAATATAATCATTACATTTGGTAAAAAGAATAGAGGGAAAACGAAGCCTCCCTCAGGGCTTTTTTATTTTTTTTATTTGAAATTGAACTGGTTTTTCCAGTACTCTCTGAGTTCATCCAGTGTTTTATCCAACGTTATAGTATCCTTGACTTCCTGGATATAGTTTGTTGGCATGGGCATCATGGTGTTGTATGGCATATGCCAAGTGTCACAGATGTATGGGTCGACAAACATACCATAGTGTTTGTAGGTTCCATCGCTTTCAACCCAACCATAAAATGTTCCAACACGGGAATGATTCTTGTCATAAATTGGTTTGTCAACGAGCTGGTCGGTGGGGCAGGTAGTATTGCCACAGGGGACTGCTTTGTTCCAGAAATGACCGAGTTGTTCTGTTGTTTTGTTCAAGGTGATTTGATCACCGTAGTCTTTGATGTAATCACTATAAATGGGAACTAATTTGTTTGTTCCTCTAAACCAGGTGTCCTTTGTATTCTCGTTTGGTCGGATACCAAAAAAGTATCCTGGGTATTCGTCATTCCAGCTTTTCCAAAATTTATCGACACGACCAATAGTGTTGCCATTAGTGTCGAAAACTTCCTTTCCTACTAGTTCATGTGGATTTTGTACTTTCATATTTTCCATCCTTCCTAGGGTTATGTTGCTTGCATACTGTTGGTGATATTTAAAACATTCTATTTATTTAACCGAATATGTTTCGAAAAAATGGTAAAATAATGAGTATTTAAGGCTCAAATTTGTATATTCAATTGTTAAAAGATATTTATTCTTTTTTTTGAAGCATTTGTAATGTTTGTTTCATTGCTTCATACCATTGGTCAAGACAATGTTCTGCCTCTTTTCTTACTTTTCCAGAAGGTTGCGGTTCATATACATGATAATACCCGCCCTGTTTGAGCGTTTTGGTTTTCTTTTTACAGATTCGACAAGCAGTTAATTTTTGTAATGACCGATAAATAGTGCTTCGTTCTTTTTGTAAAAGATTAGCTAATTCATCAGCACGGATAGATCCACATTGCTGTAACATGTTATAGACTTTAATGTCTAGTTTGTTGAGATCGAACACACACTTAATTGCTTCATCGCATTTCATTGAACCGTTATCTTTAACCATTTTCATTGCAAAAACATATTGATATCGACATATTTAATGGTTGTGTAAAATTTATGCACAAACGTTATATACTATGGACACCATATAGAAAAAAACAATGGCAGAAGACATAGAAACCATTAGAAAGAAAAAACTGGAACAACTGAAAAAACAATATATAAATGGAGGAAAACAAATGGAAAATATGCCAAGCGAACCAGTAGAAATGAACGATACTGATATGAATGATCACATAAATAAACATAAGATTGTTGTTGTTGACTGTTGGGCACCCTGGTGCGGACCATGCCGCATGATTCATCCAATAATAGATGAACTTGCCAAAGAACTACAAGGAAAAGTAGTGTTCGGCAAACTAAACGTAGATAACAATCAACAAACCGCCTCAAAATATGGCATCATGAGCATCCCATCACTCTTAGTATTCAAAGATGGAAAACTAGTAGATCAAATCGTAGGAGCAATGCCAAAACCAACGCTTAAATCAAAATTGGAACCATATATTTAAAACAAAATCCCCACCCAACCAGAACGGAGAAGTATAAAAAATTATGACCCGGAGAAGATCGAACCCACATACAAAAAAACAAACCACAAAAAATAGCGGGTTCAAACAAAATCATCTGGTATATATTGCAATAATAGCTCTTATTGTTGTGGCATCTGGTGCAATCATTGCATTACAATCAGATCAAGACCAAGAACAAAATCAAAACTCATCAAGCACAACAACACACGATAAATGGCTGTTTGCAATGGATACAGATAATGTTCAGTCAAAATACCAAGCAAGTGGAATACCAACATTAGCCATCATTAATAGAAATGGGAATATCATATTCTATAATAGAGGAGCACATTCTAAAGACCAACTAATGCCTTATGTTGAATCTGCTTTAGATGGAACCGCCGAAAATCTAGGAGAAGCACCAGATTTTACTGTCACCACCTTCGATGGCGAATCCTTTAAATTGTCAGATCAACAGGGAAAAGTTGTTTTACTTGATATCATGGGAGTTGGATGTCCACCTTGTGAAATGCAAATGCCAGAGTTACAAAAAATTAAAAAAGAAAAAGGTGAAGATATCATTATACTTTCAATCGATGTTTATTATAGTGGCGAAACAAAGCAAGATGTAATCGACACGTACGGAGAATATATCAAGGAATAAAAAAACAAAAATGTGAGGAAACAAAATATGAAACAAAAAAACATGAAAAGAGTTATGCTCATCTTCATGATACTGATAAGCATGCTGTTAACACCAATAACCACTGCAGTAGACAATCCCACTATTACCGTTGATCCAGCACAACCCAAACCACAAGGAACAGTCACCTTCACCGTAACGATACCAACCGCGGAAACCATTACCAACGCAGTCATCTATGTTGAAGAATGTGAATCAGGTCTCTGCTTTACTGACAACTTTAATGAAACCATGACAAAAACAGGATCTGATACCTATGAAGCAACCATCACATTGCGTCATAAAACCGCAGTTGAAATGAAATACCAAGTTGGCTATGCAACCTCCTCTGGATGGACCTGGTATCCAGCAGATACAGGAAATTCAATATCGGTAGATCTGGACACAAGCGGAAATAATGACGGAGGAGATAGTGGAGGATCTGATACTCCAGGATTTGAAGCAATAGCATTTATTGCAGCGGTAAGCTTTATATTATTCATGTTCTTTAAACGTCGCCGATAATCTATGAAACTGCAATTCAAACGATTACTCTCCCAACTCATCATTTTTTTCTCAGCAAACCTTGGCCCCCTTGGAATAAAAACAGGGTTTTGCTATCCCTTTTTTTATTGTAATTCCTGTCCTGCCTCAACATCAGCGTGTCCCCTCCGAGCCCTAGAAGTAAGTGTTTTCCAAAACAGTTTCAAATGGAAACTATTTCTTTTTCCACTCCTCATCCTTGGATTCTTTGGAGTGTTAACTGGAAGAGCAATCTGTGGATGGGCCTGTCCTATTGGCCTGCTGCAACGAGGTACCGGAAAAATAGCTCGGAAACTCAAAAAAATAGCATTTATAAAAAAAATCGGAAAACACCCCATTGAACCAAAACTTCGCTATATCAAATACTTCATTCTCATTGGTCTCGTATTT
>JAWOBC010000008.1:0-2694 GCA_046498165.1 Thermoplasmatota archaeon | reverse complement strand
AGGTGATGGTGGCGCCCGTCACCGCGCGGGACACCTCCTGTGCCCCGCGGCCAAAGACCGCCACGCCGTTCCCTTCCCGATGCTGGTGGCGGGTGAGGTTCTCCATCAGCACCACGCAGTTGTCCAGGAGCACCCTGATGGCAAATGATGAGACGCATACCTTAATCGAATGGCATCTAAAAAACAACCATAATCTAGAACATTGTGTGTTCAGAGTAGCGGGTGATAGAAAATTTGCTGAAGGTGCGATATGTCCAAAATGCAATTCAAGTTGCATAACATATGACATCTCTAAAAAATTGTTAAGGGAAATGATGAAGGATGCTGAAAAATATATGGTAGATGATCATCCCGATGATAACTTGGAACAAATATTATGATCTACTGTATCAAGCGTCTCTTTTAATGAGCATAACGAGGGTTACTTTGGAAAGCAAAAAATATCCAAATGCTTGAATTGTAAGATTATCTTATTTTCTTACGGTGATGATATGGGTGAAATAACCATTACAACATTATCTTCAAAAGGTCAAATCGTTATTCCAAAAACAATAAGAGATCTGCTAGGGCTTAAGACTGGAGAAGTATTCGCACTCTTTGGTGAAAACGATACCATCATCCTAAAAAAACTATCACTCCCATCAACAAAGGAATTCGATGACCTACTCAAATGGGCAAGTGCGTATGCAAAAAAGAACAACATAGCAAAAAAAGACGTTCTCAATGCAATTAAAGAAACACGAAGCCAGGAGTAATTACTCGTTGAAACGTTTCTCTCTGGATGCTGTACTGATGAACGTTTTCTCAATGATTTTGATGTGAGTGTAGTGTACACTACTGGTTGTTGTACGAATGATAATCTTACGATGATTCATCCAAATGTGTATCTTGTTGAGTGGAAACTTTCCAGTTGTACTATTGTTTTTGAGGAAGTGATGTGGCATATATTCCCATGAATTACAAAAAATATATAGAGAAAAATATTAATAAGATATATGGAGAAAAGAAATGAGTGAGAACAAGAAAAATTCACATCATGGAAAATGGGTGCTCCTTGATAAAAAAAACAAGGTTATCTATTCAAATAAACATCTTTTAAAAGTGGTAAAGAAAGGAAAAGAGTACCCTAAAGATGAAGTTGTCATTGAAAAAAATGTTCCACAGCGGAGCTGTTTCTTCTAGTGTTTTGATGTATATGTCTCATTTTCGTCTTTTACGATTTACTTTTGTATATGGAGATAAACCACCACAGATCCCACTGATTCCCATCAGTTTTCTTTGATGGATATGAAGAAAAAACAGCTAAAAATTCATCAGGTGATTCATCGAATCAGAGAACTTGGTGAATCGAAAGTAAAATTCATTATTCTTTATGGTTCAATGGCTGCAAAAAAAGAGAATCCTTCCTCAGATATTGATATCTGTGTGTATTATGAGGCAGAGAAAACAGAGCGATTCCACTTTCGAATGAACCTTCTTGGTCGTCTTTCAGATGAATTTGATATCACCCTTTTTCAAGATCTTCCATTGTATGTAAAAAAAGAGGTTCTCAAGGGAAAGGTCATGTATGAAAATGATACCCGTTTTTTATATGATATCAGTCGGAGAACTTATCAGGGATATGAAGATTTTAAACATCGGTTCTATGATTACATGAAGGGTGGGATCATCACATGAGAGCCATCATGATTCATCCAAATGTTTACCATTATTTCAGGTAGTTGATACGTCAAATAAAAAAAAATATTGATATTCATATGTGTGATCAACTCTTTTGAAAGAAGATGTTTGACATAATACTAGATAAAGATTCTTAAATAAGAAACAGATATGGCCTATAATAGTGAATGAGGAAGATGAATCAATGAAGAAATCTTTTGATAAACAGGAGATGAAAAAACGGATTTCTCAAATTCTAAGTAAAAAGAGTGAGGTTGAATTCGCCTATCTTTTTGGTTCCTTTGCTCGAAATACTCAGCATAAAAAAAGTGATGTTGATATCGGAGTTTATCTTTCAGATCAGGTGTTAAAGGAAAATAAGTTTTATCCAGAGCAAATCGCTTCAGACATTGAAAAAAACATTGATGCAACAGTAGATGTCCGCTGTTTAAATCATCAAGGATTAATTTTTCTTCATCAGGTCTTAAAATATGGTGAGCTGTTAGTAACTCAGAACCATAAGAAAAGAATCTCATTTGAAACCAGGGTTTATGATGAATATCTTGATTTCAAATACTATCTTGATCAATATAACAGTGTTAGAAGGAAACGGTTATCTTCATGATTGATGAAGAACTTATCGAAGCAAAAATCGATATTATTCTGACGAACTATTCCTATTTGGAAACCGTTCGGTCAACTGATAAAACAGATTTTTTAGGTTCATTTGAAAAAAAACAGGCAACCAAACATTCATTACAGGAAGCAATTGAAGCAAGTCTTGATATCGCCAATCATTTCATTGCTGAACAAGGTTGGAACCGAGCTGAAACCTATGCAGAGATGTTCCAGGAACTCTATAAACATCAGATTATTGATAAATCATTGATGGAATCATTAAGTGATATGGCTCGATTCCGAAATCTATTAATGCATCGATATGCAACTATCGATGAACAGCGAGTATGGAGTATACTTCAAGAAGACCTTGATGATTTTGCATTATATGTAAAAAAAATTGAATCATTTTTACAA
>JAWOBC010000146.1:0-3546 GCA_046498165.1 Thermoplasmatota archaeon | reverse complement strand
TACGATCCAGAAATAAAAGCATCAGCTTCCTCTGTGGATTCCTATCTTGCGGAGATGAATGAAATCGTGGAGAAGTATTATTCAACGAATCTTCGACGGGATCTTCGTATGGCTGATTATATCCACCGTATTCCACTTGCTATTGCGCGGGCATCGTTTTCACCGATAACTAATGATACTCTTAAGGAGGCAACAAGTATTATTTCAGATTCCATTGCTACCTGGCATAATTAGATAACATCAAAAAAAATACATACTTTTTTTAAGAAAACATCCGTTCCTTTAATACTGGATGGTGATCGGGTGAACAGTAAAAAACCACAGAGAGAGAATGTTGAATACAAAAAAATTGAACAATTAGTCCATGGAATCGATTCCAGTAGCGCTAATGAACCAATAGAGAAACAAATGAATTTAACTATTGAGAATCATGATCAGATTACTGATGAAATCGATGATTTTTCTCCCCCCTAAAAAACCAAAAAGAAAAGGGATATTTGATTGGAAATAAAAAAAAAGAATAGCAATAGACGAAAATTTTTGATTTTTTGATAAAATATATTGTGCAACCATAAAAAATGGGAAAATAGTTATAAAGGAGTAATTGTTTTCTATAATTTAGATAAAACAGACCAGTCTTGTTTTTTTTATAAAATTATACCACAAAAAATGGTGAAACCTAATGAAACTTGAACCGTTACCAGAGAAAAAACTAGAATTAACGAAACATGCATCAAAGAAAGCAAAGACCCATAAAGATAACACATTCAAAACAGGATATAAAACCGGTGTGGACAATTCCTTTGAAGCATTTTCCCAACTGATTCAGATGTATAAAAGATATAAAGATGATGTTAAATTGTTAATGAATGAACAAAAACCATTATGGAAATCATGGGTTTCCTTCTATGAAGATCAAAACAATATCGCTCAGTCCGAATATCTGAGTATTTACAATAAATGGTTATTTGATTACATTTTCCAAGAAGCAAGAGAAGAAAGAGCACAAAGCATTCTTCAACTCTAAACATAAATTTATTTATTCTTTTGCTCTTTTGCAGCAACTTCAGAAACCTGCTTGATATACTGACGAACCCCTCTTTTTACCTCAGCAATCTTTTTAGGCGGGATTTGATAGGATTGTTGAGTGGCCTCAAGTGCAATAATTAACCCATGAACAAAAGCACCAGGATCATATTCGTTTTCTTTTTGAAGAGCAAAAATATCATCAGCGATATTCATTGCATCCTGAAAGGTGTATGGTGTGTTCTGTTTTTGGTTCTCAGTTTGATTTTTTTGTTCCATGAAGCTTGAGCAATAGTATCGTTGTTAATAAACATTATCAAATCAGGAAAAACAATGATGAAGTATTCAGATTATTTTTTTCTTGGTTCTTTGTTTTTCTTTTGTTTTCGAAACCATGAAATCGTATAATAAAAACGTTGAACAGCAGTGATATTTCCAATAACTGCAAGAAGAATCAGCACCCATTCAAGAAAGCTAAATTGCCAGATGAAAAAGATTTGTTGTTGCACCAGAAGAAACTGAATCACTGGTGCAATCATCAGGATGACTAAACGATCAGCACGACCAAGAAGACCACTATACACTCGTTGATAGCCAACTGCTTGTGCTTGGGTCCCCATGTAACTCGTAAGGAGCATACCAATAATAGCAAAAAAACCCAGTCGAATATCACACCAAGGGCTTAATGCAAGTCCTGCAACGATAAAGACATCAGCGAATCGATCAAGTGCATGATCCAGAAAATCGCCTTGTTTGGAAGCAGTGTGAGTGAGTTTTGCTATTTTTCCATCGATGGCATCAAGTAAACCATTGATGAACACAAAAAGACTCGCTAGCAGAAGAAATGACCCGCTTTGTATGTCATTTGGAGTTGAAAGATAGAAAAACAAACCAGCAAGAAACGCAGCGAGAAGAGCAAGCCAGCTGAACAGGTTCGCTGAGATAAACTGAAGATGCTGAGCCAGCCATGAGAGAAAGGGATCAACCATGTTTCTTCTGCTATCAAGAACCATTGTTTTCCTCCATCCAAGTAGTATCTAAGAGTAGATCTGACCAATCAATGTGTCCTGGTTTCATCTGCTGATCGGTTGTAAAATCGTTTTTTATAAGCTGGGTAATCATTGACACAAGCAGTTCCGATGGTTGATTGCTAGTATCGAGTTCAAAGACATCTTCTGCAGCATATGTTTCCATGGTTTCACAAAGGATGATATCAAGGAGTTCAGATTCCAGGTTTTCCCTGATTTTTTGTCGTTTCCATCCTTTTTGTTGTAATCTTTTGAACAGTATTTTTGGATGACAACGTAAAATGATTACTTTTTCAATAGGATCAAGTAAATGTGAAAGATGACCTTCAATGACTATTGAATCATCATGCTGATCAACTGATGCAAGTGCTTTGTTTACCTTATCGATATCAATAATAAGGGTGTCTTTTTCTGCATCATATCCTTGATCACAGTGATGCTTAAGAGCAAAATCATGGAAATCAATAACATTGATATCTTGCATTCGCATCTGTTGAGAAAGACTTGTTTTACCTGTGCCAGGGGTACCAGTAAGTGCAATAAACATAATACAGGTTTAAACTAAGGTTTTGTATTCATATCCATCAAATCCATCTTTGTAACAGTAATGCAAAGTCTGAAAATTGCTTCTAAATGCTTTCACATCCTCTTTTACCGTTGATGGATCCTCTTTGTCAATAAGAACCCGTTTGTAGAATTCAGCGATATCTTGCATTTCTGAGGTTTTCATGCCGATACGAGTAAGCTCCGGTGTTCCTAAGCGAAGACCTGAGGGATTCAATGGATCAGTATCACCCGGAATAGTATTCATATTGGTTACAATACCTGCTTTTTCTAAGGTTTTCGCCGCTTTACTTCCTTTTCCTTGACCGACGGAGACAAGGATTTGATGGGATTTTGTAAATCCTAATGATTCTCCAATTACATCGAATCCTTGTTCATGTAACGCTTGAGCGAAATGCTGAGCGTTTTTTATGGTTTGTTTGGCATAATCTTTCCCAAACTCAAGATGTTCGGCATAAGCGATTGCTTTGGCAGCGACATGATGTAAATGATATGATGAGGTCACCCCTGGAAAGACACCAAAATTAAGATATTGAAGGAATTTTTTGTCTTTATCTGTGTCTCCTTTATGATCTGAAAGAATCATTCCGCCTTGTGGACCGGGAAGGGTTTTATGAGTGCTTCCACTCATCACATCAGCTCCTTCATGTAAGGGATCCTGAAATTGTCCACCTGCGATAAGTCCAAGGACATGAGCAGCATCATAGACCAGATAGGCTCCTACATCATGAGCTGCTTCTGCGATTTCTTTGATGGGGCTGGGAAATAAGAAAACCGATCGACCATTGAGCGCTAACGTAGGTTTTACTTTTTTGATGAGTTTCACTGCACCATCTACATCAATGTTCATCTCTTCATCATTGAACGGATAGGAGACAAGATTAATCCCTCTCAGGGATGCTGCTCCCCATTTTCCAAAGGAGATATG
>JAWOBC010000116.1:0-7123 GCA_046498165.1 Thermoplasmatota archaeon | reverse complement strand
GTTTTCTATATGGTAGATGGATTACGAGGAAGCCTCATTGCTACCGCTGATGTGGTAAATTCCCCATTTCTCAATCTGATCATTGTAATCGGCATTTGCATTACTATGCTAGCCTTAGGTAGCTACTCATTCAGCAAAAGTGAAATGTAAAAAAAAGAAATCACTTATTGCTATTAGACCTCTGAACCATTAGTAATTGCAAGTGATGGATCTCCAATCAACGTCATTTCATAAATGGTCTTATAATCAACTTCCTCTAGTTCAAAACTATTAATGTATTCCACGAGACATTCATTCCAAGTTTGGCCCAATGTTTTTTGCATACCCAATTTTTTTAACAGATGAACTTCCATCCAACCAAATAATCGATCTGTTTCACTTGTTCCATAACTTCCATACCCAATGCCTGATGCACCATAGGAAGCAATACCACCGCCGATCTCATTTTTGACAAAAGACCATCCAAGACAGTTTTTAGATTCAGAGAACTTGCTACATGAACAAGCATTCAAGACGACAACCGGAAGTTTCCAAAAATTAATCAGCCACTCCGTATCGATATAGACAAAACCAGTGTAGAATCTTCCATCTGGAAGCCATTGTTTATCATCCTGTGGTGGATGAGTCGCCCAGCTTAAATAACTTCCATGACCTGAAAAATCTAGAAAATCAGCACCCTTCCAGGTCTCCCATATGATGTTAAAACGACGCAGGTTACCTTCTGATCCCCATAACTGAGTTGTGGTATATGTTGGAAGTTGTTCCATGACTTGGGTATTAGCATATTCTCCTTCATTCACCCCATGAGGATCACCAGGGAAGGTATCTCCACCCATTTGGACAATATGATTTGTCATCTTATTTTTCGTCATATATCTAATGATCTTATTGACAACAGTAGTTACCTCTTCAGCGGTTTCACAGGGTAGACGACCGATAGAAACATCAGGATACAAATCAACAGAAACATTATCATCTGGGAACTCAGCATATTTTCCATTACTATTATTATCCCAGCTGGAAAAATTACCATTTGCATCATACACATCAGCATAATACAAATCACTAGGAAACTTTTTTTCATAATTACCCGATGGCACCCATGCATACCGGACAGGGAATTGTTCTTTTCCCTCTAAACCACCACCCACAAGAAGCACAGAGGAAATACCCCATTCTTCAATGGCATCCTTAATAAAATATTTGATACTCTCTTGAATATCGATTCCTTGCTCTGGAATGTCCTCCAAAGAAACAAGGTTGGTTTTAATTTCATGGGCTTGTTTTTCTTCAACTAATGGCCCTAGTTCATCAGAGAATTCAGCAGGAGTAAGAATGAGCAAATCATATTCATCAGGGAGCATAACCGGGTTTTGTGGAATATCGACCTCAAGATCAATATGAGCCTCTTTCCATAAGATAATCGTATCATCAGCTGGCAGATATTGCATAGGGCTTATGAAAACCGTAACAAACGTAGTGAGTTTTTCCTCATAGAGGCCTGTTCCAAGTCTATACCAGTATTGTTTCTCAGGAAAAGTTTGGTAACTATCATAGATTTCTGGATTAGGGATGATCTTTGGCTCCGGTATTGAAAATTCCGTTGATATATATGCTGGTGATGATGCTGGTTTAATTAAACCAGGAATAATCTGTTTTTCAGATTGAGAAAATGTGACAGTTAACTGTTTTAAGGTTGTTTTAAATGGAAATCGAAATGTTTTAGAAACAAGTGGTAATGAAGGATTATTTACTTGCATCAAAGAACTAGTTGATTCAGGTAATTCTACATGTACATAAGAATCCTGAATGTCTATTGTTGGTTCTGAAAAAGAAAAAGAAACTGATAGATGATTATTCATTGATTCATCATTCTGAATAGACGCAGCGTGAAACCCATTGAGAACAAAAAGTCCTACAATGAGAAGCGGAAAAATTTTTTTAATCATGGTAATTGTCCCCATAGTATTATTCTAGATTGGGTATTAAAGGTTTGCTCTGGATCTTATTACATATCAACAATCCAGTGTATCCTGCTAAATAAAATGGGATAAAATGAAATAAAGCAAAAAACTTCCGATAATCGCGATGATCGTCAATACAATTATGAATCGTTTATCTGATCCAAAAACAATAGGGAATGGGCCAATAAAAACAACCCCGCTCATTTGCTTGGATGATTTTGTTTCAAGAACCGCATTTTCATCATTTATAGGATAATCCTGATTAATTTTCCATTGAGCACTTATTGATAAAAACAGAAGAATCATCCCAATGAATAAACAGAGGAACCCAGTAGCAGCAAAAACACCGGATCCAATTAAAAATGGAATAAATACGGCAACACCCACCTCAATTTCACCGCGAATTACTCCAAGAGCAATGAACAAAGCTGCAAACACAAGAAAAACAACGCTAGATCCTTTTATCAGCCTCATCATTTTCATTAGTCCTGTATCGTCTGACGAATTGTTTTCACCATATTACATAACGAACAGGCAACGGTGACTGGTCCGACACCACCTGGAACTGGTGTTAACTTCGCTGCTTTTTCTTTCACTGAGATTTCATCAACATCTCCACAAATACCTGTTTCTGTCTTTACGATACCTACATCAATAATCATGGCATCCTTTTTTACCATATCTGCGGTGATCAACTGAGGAACACCTGCTGCAGTTACTAGAATATCAGCTTTCGTGGTAAACGATTTCATTGATTCAGTAAACACATGACAAACTGACACTGTTGCATTTCTATTTAAAAACAGGGCAGTAAGAGGTTTACCCACCACCATACTATGATTGACAATAACAATGTTTTTACCTTTTAAAGCAATCTTTTCATGCTCAAGGATTTTTAATACTGCTAGTGGTGTACATGGAATGATATGTTCCTCAGCATTCAAAAGAGATCCAAGATTCCAAGGAGTAAATCCTTCTACATCTTTAACAGGTGAAAGCGTAGAAAAAATTTTTTTCTCTGAGATTTGATCTGGTAATGGCAACTGCACAAGAATACCATGAATCAAAGGATCATGATTCAATTCTTTTATCTTTTCTAACACCTTATCTTCAGTTACGTTTTCTTTGAATGCAATCCGTTCTGAAAGAATTCCTACCTCCTCACAAGCTTGGTCCCTGAGTTTTAAATACAAAGATGATTCAGGGTTATTACCAACCATCACCGTTGCAATCTTTGGTGAAATATTGTTTGTCTCCATGATCTTTTGAAGACTGGTTCTTACTTGATTTTTAATCTCTTGTGCAATAGGTTTGCCTCGTATCAGTGTTGCAGTCATCACTCCACCCGTGTTTTTTTGTAAAGAATCATTGGTTATAAACACTCTGGTTTTTTGCCAATCGCATAAAACTGAGGGAAAAAATTTAGCTGCACTCCCTCATCAATCGATTTAAGATAATGAAACTCCCATTTATCGATTTCTTTTTGACTAAGTCCAGCATTTTGTAATGCTTTCACATAGAAATCACGGGCATGATAATAATAGGCTTTATCCTCCTTGCAACTCCATATTCTATTGTTGCCAATTCCTACCTCGGTCTCTAGTCCTGCTTTTACAAAAAGAGAGCGTAATTTCCGACCAATATGGGGGTCACCACCTTTATCTCTAATTGCTTTACCCGCAAAAATAGGATCAACACGAGGATCTTCCGGATAATGAAGTTTCCCTCCATAATCTGGTTCTAACGTAGCAAGCACGATTCCCCTTGGTTTTGTCACCCTCGTCATCTCATAGAGCATTTGTTGAGGGTGAGATGCCCACATCAAAACAAGATTACAGGTTGTTATATCAAATATGTTATCATTGAACGGTAATTTTTGAGCACTTCCAACCTTTAAAGAAACATTGTCATACTGTTTCAGAATCTCTCTTGCTTCCTGAATCATATCTCTTGATTCATCGATACCAATCACCAGACCATTTGTTAAATGAGCTAAATCTCTGGTGACAATACCTGATCCACAACCAACATCTAAAATGGATTCTGCATCTTTTAATCCAACTTTTAGATACAAGGGAATTCTTTCTTCCGCAGTTTCAATGGCCTGAAATTCAAGTTTTTTCAAAAATTCAGAAAAATCCTCATTTGTTTCCTTATGAAACTTAGTTGGTTTTGTAATCGTCATATCAAAACAGGAAAAGACATCCCTTCACCATATAAGTGTTTTCTGATGAAAAACAGCTTATTCAACATGTTTTTAAATCAGCATTCCTTCATACACCTTAATGAAACCAGTGCTACAAGTGGCATTAGATTTTCTCAACAGTCATCGAGCCATGCAAATAGCAAAAGAAACCATTGATGGAGGGGCAGACTGGTTAGAAGCAGGAACACCCCTTATCAAAAGCGAAGGCATAGAAATCGTTCGAATTTTACGAGAAACTTTTCCTCAACAAACTATTGTTGCTGATTTAAAAACGATGGATACCGGTGCATTAGAAACAGAGATGGCAGCAAAAGCCGGTGCTGACATCGTTTGTGTGATGGCTGCATCAGATGATTCAACCATCAAAGAAGCAGTAGCATCTGCTCATAAATATGGTACAAAGATCATGGTTGATCTACTTGGAGTTAAAAACAAGATTAAAAGAAGTCAACAACTTGAAAAAATGGGTGTGCACTATCTTTGTCTTCATATTGGCATCGATGAACAAATGAAAGGAAAAAAACCAGTAGACTATTTACAAACACTCATTCAAAACACAACGTTACCTGTTGCAGTGGCAGGAGGAATTACCGCAGATACTGCATCAACCATTGTTGAAACAGGAGCAGCAATTGTTATTGTTGGTGGAGCGATCACCAAAGCAAAAAATGTAACAAAAGCAACCAAAACTATCATAGATGCCATTCAAGGAAAAACCATAGAAAAAAATGATTATCACCTTCGTTATCATCAAAAAGACCTTCATCTTGCCTTTTCCAAGGTCTCTACTCCTAATATTTCTGATGCTATGCATAGAAAAGGAGCGATGAAACACATCCTTCCCCTGAAACCAGGATATCATATGGTTGGTAAAGCACTTACCGTGGAAACCATTGATGGAGATTGGGCAAAACCAGTGGAAGCAATCGATCAGGCAGAGCCAGGAACTGTCCTTGTGATTAATGCTCATGGTGGTCAAACCGCTATCTGGGGGGAACTTGCCACAAGAAGTGCAAAACAAAAAGGATTAGCAGGAATCGTCGTTGACGGAGCAGTACGAGATATAGATGATATCTGCACACAAGATTTACCAGTGTTCTGTCGATTTACGGCTCCTAATGCAGGTGATCCAAAAGGATTCGGTGAAATCGGAGCTGAAATCATTTGTGGTGAACAAAACGTTCAAAGTGGTGATTGGATTATTGGTGATGATTCCGGTGTCGTCGTGGTTCCACAGGGCAAGGCTCAGGAAATTGCAAACCGGGCACTTGATGTAAAAGAACAAGAAAATCGTATCCGAGAAGAAATCAACCAAGGCCAAGGTCTTGGAACCGTCTTAGATCTTAAAAAATGGGAGAAAAAAAACAAATGAAAAAAGTTGTTTTCTTCAAAGATGTATCAAAAATATCTGCAGCTATGAATCAGTTTGATCTTGATTCATTTACTCAACAAAAAGTTTTAGTGAAACTACATATGGGTGAGGTAAAAAACAAATATTTCCTAAAACCATCATTTGTCAAACAGATCATTGATGTACTCCATGATATTTCATCAGAACCCTTTCTGTATGATACCACGGTTTTGTACAAAAGCCCCCGTCGATTTAAAAAAGGATATCAACAGGTTGCTAGACTACATGGGTTCACCAAAAAAAACGTTGGTTGTTCCGTTCACATTGATGAGGCTGGAGAAAAAGTACAAGTGGATGAATATGAGTATGAAGTAGGCAGCAGGATACATCAGTCAACGCATCTCGTTGCCATTAGTCATGTGAAAGGTCATAATGCCACTGGCATGGGAGGCGCTATTAAAAATTTTGGAATGGGTGGAGTCTCAAGAAATACAAAAAAAGAAATGCATGATGCCTGCCGTCCCGTCTATTCAGAAGAAGACTGTACTCGCTGTGGTCAATGTGAAACACTTTGCCCATTTAATGCCATCGAAATAAAAGATGATTCATGGATCTATAATCAACGACGCTGTTTTGGATGCGGTGTTTGCGTGGAAAACTGTCCAGAACAAGCACTCTGCTATGAAGAATCAGATCTACAATATCGCTTAGCCTGTTCAGCGAAAGCCTGTGTTCAACATAAAAACGTCATTTATGTTAATGAAATCAAACGAATCTCAAAAGGATGTGACTGTGATCCAAATTCAGGACCAATTATTTGCCCAGATATCGGCTATGTAATCTCAGATGATCCCGTTGCAATCGATGCAGCATCTCTTGATCTTATCGATAAAGAAAAAAAAGATCTCTTCCTCAAAGAAAACCATGTTGATCCAAGAAAACAGATACATTTTGGAGAAAAGATCGGATTAGGAACAAGCAAGTATGAACTCATTACTCTCTAATTCACTTTTCTAAGGTTTATTCAACGAAATCAACATGACCATCATCAAGATGATAAACAGCACCAATAAGTTTCAATGATTTTTGTTTTAAAGCCTTTTTTATTCTTTTACTTCTCTGTGGCAGTAATGTGAGCTGACGTTGTAGATTAGCAAGGATATGATTCGTCTGTAAAGAAAAACTCTCTTGGATCTCTGATAACAACAAACTTGTTGAATCATCTTTAGATTGCTCAGCAGCATTGACTGCGCCACAATGGGTGTGAGAAAGAATGATAAGATGAGAAACCTGAAGATGATCTACGGCATATTCAAGACTTGCGATCACGGTTTCATCAACAGCGATATTTCCAGCCACTCGCACAACAAAGAGTTCACCAATTGAAGCATTGAAGATAAACTCAGGGATTACCCTGGAATCAGCACAGGTGAGAATGGCAATCTTTGGAGATTGCCCTTTCACATGTTGTGCTAATATTTCTTTGTTTTTTTGTTGGAATTCAGCGTTTTTCTCTGTTAACCTTTCAAGTATCTCATCCTGTTTCTTGCTCATATGTTTCGCCTGATTTTTTTTAATTGCCGTGTTCTTCTTTGATCTTTG
>JAWOBC010000052.1:0-17197 GCA_046498165.1 Thermoplasmatota archaeon | reverse complement strand
ATGATACAAGAAGGATTCTTCCCAGGAAAAGGAGTAGATATACTTAACACATCACCCTCAATCCTACAACACAGGCCAACACCAATGCCATCAACATCTCATTTTAACATATGGCAAAAGCTACAACAATCAATAAAACCCATTTGCAAACATCTTCCACGATCTTTTGTTCCCGAAGTAGGAATAAACATAGGTTATGCCCTCCCAAACGCTACTGCCGCTGATGAAATCTGTGCACTCAATGGAAGAATCATCAAAAAGAAAGAGAGTATACAACAATGTGGCCAACTCTGCTACGGAGGATCAAAACACATCGCCTCCATCATTTTAGCTGCAATGAACCCTCATCCAACGTTAAGATCTGCGATGAACATCCGATACACCAAAGAAAATCTTTCATACTGTGAACAAACAAATCTAACACTTGCATCATTTAACCGGGCTGATCAACCAGAAACAATTGATTCAACAATGGAATGGGGGACAACACAGGCAATGCAAAATCATTCTAACATACCCGATCTTATTTATGATCTAGGTTCAATTGGAAAAGAACCAATGATTAGAATCATTGCTAACGACCCAAAGCACCTCCTAGAAAAACTGAGAAGTATCATTCAAAAAACAAAGCAATGAAAACTATTTTCAATCCCCAGATTAACAGGGGCGAAAGGTTTATTAACAGAATAGATAATCGGAGAAAACAAGGATTATACCAACGATTAACCAGGGAGGTATAAAGACATGACAGAAAATGAAACAGCGGATGAAAACACGATATTTGTAGGAAACAAACCACCAATGAGCTATGTTCTCGCAGTTGTCACTCAATTCAATGGCGGATCAAACAGTGTAATGATCAAAGCAAGGGGACGAGCGATCAGCAGAGCCGTCGATACTGCAGAAATCACCCGAAACAGATTCGTGAAAGAAGCAAATATAGAAGATATCGTCATTGGAACAGAAAGCATGACAAACGAAGAAGGAAGAACTTCAAACGTCTCATCTATAGAAATCACCTTGTCAACAAAAGAATGATATAAAAGATATCTCGTAAAAATCACAAGTTGATTTTTTAAATTCTTTTCTTTTTTTCAAAAAAAGCCGAAACCATTTTAACGAAACAGAGCATTACCAGAAAATGTTGATTTTATATGGCCAATTATATCATTGTGACCGGTGGAGTTGTATCTGGACTGGGAAAAGGAATTACCACGGCATCTCTTGGAAAAATCTTGCAACTTCATGGATACAATGTTACCGCGATGAAGATAGATCCATACATCAACTGTGATGCTGGAACCCTTAGACCTACAGAACATGGAGAAGTCTGGGTAACGGAAGATGGAGGAGAAATCGATCAAGATCTCGGTCATTATGAACGATTCCTTGATATTAACATTCCAAAACATCATAACATTACCAGTGGACAAGTCTATGGCGCGGTGATTGACAAGGAACGAAAAGGAAAATATCTTGGAAAAACCGTTCAACCAATCCCACATGTCACCGATGAAATCAAACAACGTATTCGACGTCCATCAAAAGAAGGAAAATTTGATTTTATCCTCGTTGAAATCGGTGGAACCGTTGGTGACTATGAAAATGTGTTATTCTTAGAAGCCGTTCGACAGATGAAACTAGAAGGAGACAAGGTTCTTTTTGTTCATGTGACCTATGTTCCCGTGCTTGATGCACTGGGAGAAGCCAAAACAAAACCAACACAGCACTCTGTAAAACTTCTAAGGGAAATTGGTATTCAACCTGATTTTATCGTGGCACGAGCAGATGATGTTTTAGATGATGTACGAAGAGAAAAAATAGCATTGTTTTGTAATATCCATGAAGAAGATGTGATCTCTGACTCAAACATTGATCATGTCTATGCTGTTCCCCTTCTTTTTGAAGAACAATCATTATGTAAAAAAATACTGCGAAAACTCCGGCTTCGAAAAGATGCTGAAGACCTTAAACCATGGCAGACGTTTATCAACAATGTCCGTAATTTAGAGGAAACCATCACCATTGGAATAGTGGGAAAATATTTTGATATTGGAACATCACAACTCTCTGATTCCTATATCTCAGTTATCGAAGCAGTAAAACATGCATCATGGGCCAATAATATCAAACCAAATATTCATTGGATTGATTCAAAAGAATACGAAGATGACCCTGAGAAATTAAATACTCTTCAACAAACTGATGGCATCATTGTCCCAGGAGGCTTTGGTCTCTCAGGAATACAAGGAAAAATCGATACCATTACGTATACCCGGGAACATGATATCCCCTACCTTGGATTATGCCTGGGGATGCAACTTGCCGTTGTTGAATATGCACAAAACGTCTGTGGACTTGCTGGTGCTCATTCAAAAGAGGTCATCAAAGATACTAAATATCCTGTTATTGATTTCATCCCTGAACAAGTAAACATCCTTCAAGAATCTCGTTATGGTGCAACCATGAGATTAGGATCATATCCTGCGGTGTTAAAAGAAGGGACAAAAGTATATCAACTCTATGGGAAAGACAACGTAGAAGAACGGCATCGTCATCGATACGAGGTCAACCCTGATTTTGTCAAAACCCTTGAAGAAGGAGGTCTTGTCTTTTCAGGTCATTCACCAGATGGTGTTCTCATGGAATTTCTTGAAATAACTGATCATCCATTTTTTATTGCTACACAAGCTCATCCTGAGTTTAAATCAAGACCGTTGAAACCAGCACCATTATTTGATGGGTTCATCAAAGCAGCCATTAAAAAAAAACGAAATAACCACAAAAAAATGGTTAAACAAATAGCATAAACCACAAAAAAACTCGGGTTTTATTTTAACAGAAACTGTTTCTCACGATCGATATCCATAAAATAATCAGCTGCTTCAATTAATCGATGAGAAGTTGATTTGCCAAAAGCGACAACTTCAACCCGGCATCCCAAGCTTTTCGCATGTTCCAATAAATCAGTGAAGTCACCATCACCACTGACCAACACAATCACATCCAGTTTAGGAGCAAGCCGCATCACATCCATAGCAATACCAACATCCCAATCACCTTTTTTTGATCCATCATAAAACACCTGAATGTCTTTTGATTTCACTTCAAAACCCATACGCTGCAGGGCATCATAAAACTGATTTTCATCTTTCACATCAGCTTTAATCACATAGGCAATAGCACGAATCAATTTTCTCTTGGAAATAACTTCCTGCAACAGTGATTTAAAATCCACCTTTTTTTTATACAGATTACGCGCTGAATAATACATGTTTTGAACATCAACAAAAACACCAATTCGCTGATGCTTATGAATAGCAGGAATCATACCATCCAAAATACATCTCTCATTAAAATAGCCTTGGACTTAAGCACCAGCATAGCTTAAATAAAAAAAACTAGGTGGATTCTTTCTTCTTTTTCTTTTTTACCGGTGGCAGAGGTGGCTGATCTATCTTTAAACGTAACTGACAACGCAAACAACGCTCAGCTTCATTTACTGCTTCATCATCACTCATACATTCTTCAACCTGACAGAACCCTGGAACACGATCACATACCGGTTTCTTTCGAAGTTCAACTCGTTTTCGATCAGCAAAACCCTCCTCACGTCCAAGGTAAGAAGAAGCTTGGTCATGATCGGTTAACTCTTGCTCAATCTCACCGGTTCCACCAAGATATCGATCAATGGAGGAAGCAGCAACCCGGCCCATCTGAATCGCTTCAATCACCGATGCTGGCCCACTAACTAGATCACCACCAGCATAAACTCCTTTCTGACTGGTCTCCAAGGTTTCTTCATCAGTCATTACCCGGCCGCGTTTACTCAGTTCAACACCAAAATCCTCTGGCACATCAGATTGCTGACCAATCGCCATAATCAAACGATCAAGAGTTAATTTAAACTCACTACCTTCAATGGGCACTGGACGGCGTCGTCCACTTGCATCTGGTTCTCCCAGTTTCATTTTCACACATTCAACATCAATCTTATCCTTCCCTGGAATAACACGAACTGGATTAACCAAAAAAGAGATCTCAACACCCTCATCAAGAGCATCCTCAATTTCATGTTCATAGGCTGGCATCTCCTCACGAGTCCGACGATACAGAATAGTCACCGAATTGGTCTCATCCATCCGAAGAGAACTTCTGGCAACATCCACCGCAACATTTCCGCCACCAACAACTGCTACATCACCAGAAATATCAACCGGTTCATTAAAATTAATTTTTTTAAGCGTAGAAATCCCATCAAGCACCCGTGAATCGTTCTCACCGGGAAGACCAATGCTAAATCCTTTTGGTGCACCCATAGCTAGAAAAATAGCATCAAAACCTTTCTCAAACAAAGATGCCGTGGATTCAACTGCACTATTGGTTTTAATGCTCACTCCTATTTCTTCGATATCACTGATTTCTTTTTCAAGAGCATCAGGTGGAAGACGATAATCAGGAATCCCCGCTTTCAGCATGCCCCCTGGTTTGGGTAATGCTTCAAAAACAGTGACTGCATGACCTTGTAATCTCAGAAACCAAGCCGCAGTTAATCCAGCAGGACCACCACCAACAATAGCTACTTTTTTCCCGGTTTCTTTTGCAATCAACAACTTTTCCTTCCATCTCCGATCAGTATCCTTTTCAGCAACAAATCGTTTGATCTCCCTAATAGAAATCGGTTCATTAATGTCTCCGCGACTACACTCTGTTTCACAAGGATGATGACAGACCATGCCAAGTGTATGCGGAAATGGAAATTTCTCACGGATCACCGCGATAGCATCCTCAAAACGACCCTCGGCAGTGTAACGAACATAACGAGGGATATCAGTTCCAGCGGGGCACCCATGCTGACAAGGAAGAAGTTTTTCTTTTCGAGTTTCTTCATCAAATTCTTCTTTATCATATAATGCACCAGATGGACAGACCTCCACACAAGCCCGACAAAATTTACATCCTGCATTGGGAAGCTCATCATCATAATTGGTGCCTACCATGGTATCAATACCACGATTAATCAAACCAATCGCACCCACTCCACGAACCTGCTGACACATTTCCACACAACGACCACAGAGAATGCATTTGTTCATATCACGAACAAACAATGGCTCCTCATCAAGAATAGGAAGATCTTTTGAAGATGCAACATAGTTGGAAAGAATGTCAGTAACACCGACATATTCCACTACTTTCTTCAACTGAGAATCAAGTGGGATATCATCTGGATAATTACTGAGAATCAACCAAATCAAATTTTTACGGAGTTGTTGTAATTCCTTTGTTTTGGTCTTTACCACCATGCCATCAGAAACCTTGGTATGACATGAAATAGGATATCCTTTGATCCCTTCAATATCAACAATACATAAACGGCAGGATCCAATTGGATTTAAGTTTGGATGATAACAGAGACTCGGAATATAGATATGAGCAGCAATTGCTGCTTCTAAAACCGTTTGACCTTTTTCAGCTTGAATCTTTTTTCCATCAATCGTAAGCGTTATCATGATATCGCCATCACAGGACATTCAGTTATACACGATTTACATTTGATACATTTCTTTTGATCGATACGTGCAACTTCCTTTTTTTTCCAAACAATAGCATTAGCTGGACAAACCTTGTAGCATCTGCCGCATTTGATACAAATTGATCCATCAACCACAAACTCAACAAGAGGTGTGCACACATGCGCTGGACAATTGTCCTCTTTGATATGAGCTATATATTCATCTTCAAAATATTTAATGGTGGTCAGCACTGGATTTGGTGCCGTATTACCAAGCCCACACAGGGCAGTATCAATAATGGTTTGACTCATCTCTTTTAAAAAGTCAAGTTGTTCCATGGTTCCAGAGCCATCAGTAATCTTTTCCAACACCTCATGCATCCGTTTCAATCCGATTCTGCAGGGAACACATTTCCCACAGGATTCAGCAACCGTAAAACCAAGGAAGAATTTGGCAATATCAACCATACATGACCGTTGATCCATCACCACCATGCCACCAGATCCCATAATCGCACCTGTTTCATTGATGGATTCATAATCAATAGGAGTATTTATCAGGGATTCAGGAAGACAACCACCAGAAGGCCCACCAAGTTGCACTGCTTTAAAACCAATCTTTTTTTGTTTCATCCCACCACCAGGGCCATAAATAAGATCTTGGATGCTCATCCCCATAGGAACCTCTACCAGTCCGGTATTCTTCACTTTTCCAGCGAGTGCAAAGACCTTTGTTCCCTTGCTTTTCTTATACCCTATCTTGGAAAACCAATCAGCTCCATTCAATATGATATGTCTTACATTGGCAAAGGTTTCCACATTGTTGATATTACTTGGTTTACCCCATAATCCTTCATTTGCCGGATACGGTGGCCGAGGATGGGGCATCCCCCGTTTTCCCTCAATGGATGCCATCAGTGCGGTTTCCTCACCACACACAAATGCACCAGCTCCTTCCTTTACATGTAACTGAAATGAAAAATCAGAATCAAAGATATGATCCCCAAGAAATCCGTTGTTTTCTGCTTGTTTAATGGCATTTCGAAGGATTTTCAAAGCCAGAGGATATTCAGCTCGACAATACACATAACCCTCCGTTGCACCAATAGTATACGCACCAATGATCATTCCCTCAATGACTGCGTGTGGATCTCCTTCCAAAATACTTCGATCCATAAATGCACCAGGATCACCCTCGTCAGCATTACAAATAATATATTTTTGATCCCCTTTTGCTTTAAAACAAAACTGCCATTTCAAACCAGTGGGAAACCCTGCACCACCACGTCCCCTAAGCCCTGATTCCTTCATTATTTCAATGATTTTCTCAGGTTTCATCTGTAACGCTTTTTTTGCAGCAGAATATCCCTCTCTTTCAAGATACTCATCAATATTATTTGGATCGATTTCTCCGCAATTCTTTAATACAATACGTTTTTGATCTTTGAAGAACTGTTCATAATCCTTTCCAACCAGTAATTTTTTCACGGGTTCATCATTTAGTAAATGAGAGGTCACAATAGATTCAACATCATCAGCACTTACTCGTTCATAAATGGTTTTTGATCCATCATCAAAAATGATGTCGACTAAAACATCACGAAATAAACCTCTATCGCCTGTTTTTACCACCGTGAAGGTATCAGTCAACTGATGTTTTTTCAGCTGTTTTTTAAAGGATTGTGCCACTTCATCGGCACCTGCTGAAATACCACTTGTTCCTGCACAGACCTGAATGCGACCCGTCATCTAGTTTCCCCCCATTTTCATATATTTATCAAGGATCTGATCAATTTTTTTGAAATCACATCCACCATAAAAATCTTCATCAACCATAATTACTGGTGCCATCCCGCAGCATCCAAGACAGGCAACGCGTTCCAGGGAAAACAATCCATCATCAGTGGTTCCACCATCCTTGATATGAAGTTTATCAGAGATATAATCCAACAGTTCTTTTCCACCCATCACATGACACGCGGTTCCCTGACATACCCTGATGGTGTGTGTTCCACGCGGTGTTAAATAGAACTGGGTGTAAAAGGTTAATACCCCATAAATCTCAGAGGGATACAGATCAAAAGCATCTGCGATCAATTTTACCACTTGTTTGGGAACGAAGCCATATTCCTTCTGCACATCCTGCAACAATGGAATAAGGATTCCTTTTTTTCCCTGATATGATTCGATTATTTTTTTGGCTTTGGAAAGATCCACAGTCATATTCATCACTCAATATCATCATCCAGAATATATTCAAGGTGACAGGGGGTTTTGAAAGATTGATTCTTCAACCGATATATTAATATCGGAATGAGCATATATTATCCTGTAGTATCTTGAATAAGGGGTGTCAATTAATAGTTTACTGTGATAATCTAGCCCTGCCTTAATTACATCATTTTTTTCAAAAAAATAGAACAAAGAAAGAAAATAAGAAAATATAAAAAAAGTAATTATAGTAAAGAGATGAATAGAGCCATGTTTTAATCAAAAAATAAAACAGATATAAAGATTATCTAAACAAGAAAAAAAGAGATTTTTTGTTAATCCATTATCATCATTCTTCTTTAGCCAACACATTTTCTGGCTTTTTCTTCAGCACCACTGCTTTTCGTTTTTTCCCATCGATTTTAACCAGTAACGGTTTAGAAAGATGAATATGACGAACAAAAGAAAAATCGTGATCTGGTTTTTGTTTTTCAAGAAAAGCCCAATCAATAAACTCATCAGCTTTGTTATAGGGAACATGGGCATAACCAATACCCTGTGCCGTAATATTCTGCAAAAAATGTGTTCCCTGAGAGGGTTTCACATGAAAATCTGCAATATCCGTTTCCACAATGATTTTCACCCCCGCAATTTGCGCCCATTTAACAGGAATACCAAGCCATCGATCCTGTGTTCCAAACCGGCCAGGTCCTATCAACATAAACGGTTTGTTCTCCGATGAAAGTGTGGTATTCAACCTATCAATTTCATCAGTCATCTCCAATGTTTTAGCCGCATTAAACCGCGAAGGAGAAACATACACAACATCCCGAATATTTGAATACACTCCGTGGCCCAATGCACGATGAGATTGAATAATCACTTCTTTCTGAACCACATCATCAAAGGAGACGTGCTGTTGTTCACGAGAAACAATAAGTGGTCTAATTTGTAAAATAGCAAACTCTGGAGATGTTAACTTGTTCGTATCATTTGGTAAATTCACCGCAAATTCCATTTCCACCGGGCAACCCATGGCCTGTTCACCTCTGCGAAGAAGATCCATTAACACTTGAGTAAACGAAAATGAGGGATACTTCAGAAGCCCTGAAAAGGTCACTAAATTTGGAAAATCTAAGGAAAGACCATCACGCACCCGGCCATCATTCTGATCAAAATAACTCACCACCTCATCCAATGTGTCATCTGAAATTAGATCTGAAATTGGCATCTTTTTCAAACTATTTATTTCATCCTCATCTAACAAGACCTCGCCATCTCCCACATCTAATACATATGCCGTGTTCTGAGCATTTTCAAGGATCTGATCTGTTGAAGAAAAATCAGGTAATATCCGAGGGTGAACCGGGCAAAACCGAAGGACATGTTCACCACCAACCACTGCAGTTCCCAACCCAACCGCAAGATTCACAATACCCTCTTTTGCTTTCTGCCGACCAATAGGATAATAGTTATAGGATTGCGCAACACCAGAAAACGTGGGATAAAACAGATCGTTATATTTTTTTCCCACAAGTTCCTGGATGATCACTGCCATTTTCTCCTCCTCCGCAGCTGCAGCAGTAGAAGTGATATACTGACGAGCATCACGGTAAAACACCGATGCATAAACCAGTTTAATGGCATCACAGAGCTGTTTCAAACGAAGCGTATCATCCGTATGTGCATTGGGAAGCATATAGGTTGAATACAATCCAGCAAACGGATGATTCTGAGAATCCTCAAGTAAACTAGATGATCGCACCGCTAATGGGCTGGTAAAATGAGTGAGCATAACCCTTAATTTTTCCTT
Organism: Thermoplasmatota archaeon; assembly: GCA_046498165.1. Taxonomy (GTDB): domain Archaea; phylum Thermoplasmatota; class E2; order DHVEG-1; family DHVEG-1; genus EX4572-165. The sequence goes on along the minus strand of JAWOBC010000052.1, from coordinate 7,658 downwards.
TAATTCAGCTGGAAGAGATGCAGATAGAAACCGTTTCGCAATGTCTTTTTCAGAAACATCTGGTTCACCAAAAAACTCTAAAAGATCATTGTCCCCCATGAATTGATCAAAATAATCAGTGGCAATAGCCACCGTATTGGGAACAATAAGATCCACATCCTTAAACTTCTGCTGTAAATTATAACGATTCAATACCTTACGGATAAAGGCAATCCCACGTCCCTTCCCACCAAGAGAATCATTACCAATACGGGTAAATGTAGAATCAAACTCAAATGTTTGCTGAGAAAAATCAGTGATAACACCCAACTGTCGTTTCCGACGGGTTTCATTAAACACGGTGAGCAGATGAGATCTCACCTCATCCAAGGTATCAAAATCAGAAACAGAATACTGCTGCAAGGTCAGGGCTAATGTAAATTCACCTCGAGCAAGCAGCCAATTAGAAAAATCATTATGTTGCGCATGAAACCGAATTGATTCCAAGGGAATATGCTGCATCTTTTTTTCGAATTCTTCCATGGTTGATGCTCGGCCGATTTCCTTTGTCTTAACTGATTCTTTTTTGCCATCTTTGTGTTTTTTTTCTATTGGTTGAACAAAAACAAAATCTCCAAATCCTAAATGATCCAGCAGGAACTGATGAATATCCTGCAATAGATGCGGTGAATGTTTATGCAAAAAAACAACATCTAATTGTTCTGCTTTTGATTTGTTCTCTCCACGTGCTGACTGCATAAGAATGGGTAAAAAAGGGTTTTTTCTTCGAATGTGTTTCACCAATGAAAACCCTGCTTGAAGATCCTTTTTTCCTTGACGATAAAAACCCACATCACTGATAACCCCGAGCACATTCGTCTCATATTTTTTGTATAAATCAATTGCATCATCATAGGTTTGAGCTAACAGAATCTTTGGCCGAGCACGCCTTCGCAATAACCGCTGTAACTCATTGACATCCTCTGAAATCGAGCGTTCCGTCTGTTGCACAATTTCAGCATAAATCAAGGGGAGAAACATGGAATAATGACGAATGAAATCCTCAATAAGAATAATTACTCGTACATTAGCATTGTTGATATCATAGGGGGCATTGATTCGATCTTCCAGTAATTTAACAATCGCCAAAAAAAGTTTAGAATCCCCACCCCAAAAAAAGGATGCATCGATGTTTTCATCCAAGGATCTCTTTTGGGTTTTTACTAAGTCAGCAGTATCCGTAGCAAGCAAAAAAACTGGTGTTTCAGCACATACTTTTTTTATTTTTTCACCAAAAACAAAGGGATCCATGCCAATGTTTTTTGACATGGTAATGACCAAATCATACTTTTTTTCCTGTAATCGCTTCAACGCTTCCTTTCCAGATTTTACTCTCGTCACCCTTGGAGGAGAACTTAAACGAAGATCACGATATTCTCCGATCACCATCTCTGAGATTAATCCTTCCTCTTCGATGATAAAGGCATCATATAAACTTGAGACCAGTAAAATCTCCCGGACTTTAAACGGCATTAACCGATGAACGGTTTGTGTTTCCCGATCTAATGAAACAGCTATCTCTTTCTGCCGATAAGGCGTAGAGCATGCATTCTCAGTATCCATATTTTTTTCACAATTCCTAACGCTCATAAAGTAAAAGGGATGAAAATTTTTTATAATTTTTCAATAAAAAACAAAGAAAAAAGGAAAAGAAAGGTGTTTATTTAAACAACACCTTGATCAATCATTGCATCAGCGACTTTGACAAAACCAGCGATGTTTGCTCCTTTCACATAATTTACGTAATTACCATCTTTGCCATGTTTTCTGCAAGCCGCATGAATGTTAATCATAATGTTTCTCAGTTTTTCATCAACTTCTTCACGTGACCAGGAAAGTCGCATACTGTTCTGACTCATCTCAAGTCCAGAGGTTGCAACTCCACCAGCGTTTGCTGCTTTACCAGGGGCATACAGTATTTTTGCTTCCTGGAACACTTCAACGCCTTCTGGTGTAGTAGGCATATTAGCTCCTTCCGTAACACACATACAACCATTATCGATTAAGGCCTGGGCATCATCTTTATTGATTTCATTCTGTGTAGCAGATGGGAATGCAACATCACAGGGAACATTCCAAGGACGTTTACCGGCTTCATAAGTAGCATCATATTCCTCTGCATACTCTTTTATCCGGCCGCGTTTCACATTTTTTAATTCCATCACATAGCTGAGTTTGTCTTTATCAATGCCATCTGGATCATGAATCATACCAGATGAATCAGATAACGTAACTACTTTCCCACCAAGTTGTAACACTTTCTCAGTAGTATATTGAGCAACATTCCCAGATCCAGAAACCGCTACCTTTTTGCCTTTCAATGATTCATTTTTGGTTTTCAACATTTCAACGGCCATATAGGTTGATCCATATCCTGTTGCTTCTGGTCGAATCAGACTTCCACCCCAGTTTAACCCTTTACCAGTAAGCACACCAGCAAATTCATTTTTCAATCGTTTATATTGACCAAAAAGATATCCGATTTCTCGGCCGCCGACACCAATATCTCCTGCTGGAACATCAGTATTAGGCCCAATATGTCGACTTAATTCAGTCATAAAACTTTGACAAAACCTCATGACTTCCATATCTGATTTTCCCTTTGGATCAAAATCAGATCCACCTTTTCCTCCACCAAGTGGGAGTTGGGTTAAACTATTTTTGAAAACTTGTTCAAAGGCCAGGAATTTAAGAATGCTTAAATTCACACTTGGATGAAAGCGAAGTCCACCTTTGTATGGGCCAAGGGCACTGTTCATTTCAATACGGAACCCACGGTTTGTTTGAACCTCACTACTATCATCGACCCAAGGAACACGAAACATCACTACTCGCTCTGGTTCAGTCATTCGATCTAGAATTTTTGCTTGTTTATATCGGGGGTGCTTATTGATATATGGCATCACTGTTTCAACGACTTCCTCTACCGCCTGATGAAACTCGTTCTCCCCGGGATTTTTTTCTTTAACTTTATCCATGAATGTTTCAATGTCTTTTTCTACACCCATTCGTTTCACTCCTGATAATATGGGTTGACTGAATAAACATATCATATTAAAAGATTATGTTGTTCGTTTTGGTTTATTTGGTAAAAATAAATAAGTCTTTTTTCCATTTTACTAATATAATTCGTGATTTGTCGTAAAAAAGAGAGTGTGCTCTGTTTTGATATTTTTCTCAATATTTAAGTATTTCAAATTGTTGTATGGTTAACGTGATGAGGATTTTTTCTTTTAGGTGAGGAATACAAATGACCAAACAAAACCAGCTCAAAGATCAAGTAATTACAAAGACAACTGAAGAAAACGTATTGTTTATTCGTCTGCAATTCGTTGATATTCTGGGAACACCAAAAAATATTGTTATCCCTGCAAATCGGCTTCAAGATGCATTAGAAAACGGTATCCCCTTTGATGGATCTTCAATCATAGGATATGCAACTATAGAGGAATCCGATAAAATCGCTAAACCAAATCCAAAAAGTTTTGTGATCATCCCTGAAACAATAGAAAAGCGAAAAACCGCTCGAATAAACTGTGATATCTATGAACCAGATGGAGCGCGATCACTAGCCGATACCAAATATGTCCTTGAAAAAGTAATGAAAAATGCTGAAGAAAAAGGCTTCATCTTCAATACTGGACCTGAATGTGAATTCTTTTTATTCAAAAAAAATGGCGAAAAGACAACACTAATACCAAATGACACCGCTGGTTATTTTGATCTCTCACACCGGGATTTTGCTGAAGGAGTCCGTTCAGATATCTCCATTGCATTAGAAAAACTAGGGATACATACTCATACCTCGCATCATGAAGTATCAGATGGGCAACATGAAATAAATTTTGAATACGCTGATGCTATCACCACTGCAGATAGAGTGATTACTCTTAAATATGTCACCAAAATAATTGCCACACTTCATGATCTGCATGCCTCGTTTATGCCAAAACCCATTTTTGGGTTGAATGGATCAGGGATGCATACCCACATGTCACTTTTCACCGAAAAAAATGAGAATGCATTTTATAATCCAGAGAATAAATTCAATCTAAGCACAACCGCGGAACATTTCATCGCAGGGATTCTTTCCAACATCAAAGAAATTACCGGTGTGTTAAACCCAACGGTTAATTCATATAAACGATTAGTTCCAGGTCATGAAGCACCAACCTATATCTCCTGGGCAAACCGAAATCGCAGCGCCCTAATAAGAATACCAGCGGGAAAAAAACAGGGAACTCGATGCGAGCTGAGAAGCCCCGATCTCTCAGGAAATCCATATCTTCAATTCGCGGTGATGCTTGCCAGTGGTTTAGATGGAATCAAAAAGAAAACACCGTTGCCATTACCCGTGGAAAAAAACATTTATGCGCTCAGTGCTAAAGAACGGAAAACCCATAAAATAGAACCACTCCCTGAAAGCCTTGGCCACAGCCTGGCATTCATGCAAAAAAGTGAACTATTAAAAGAAACACTAGGGCCACATATTTTTGAAAATTATTTACATGTCAAACATGAACAATGGGAAGACTATCGAAAACAAGTCACCCAATGGGAGATCAAAAAATATTTTCACACTCTTTGAAAGAGGAAAAGCAAACACATAAAAAAGTAAAGGAAATAGTTTAAATGACGATAGTTGATTACCAGCAAAGACAGTTTTAAAGGTCTTAAATTATGACATTTGAAATACGTATAAAAAGCAACACGCCACTTATTGGTGAAACAGATCCAGAGGTTGCAGCTAAAAAATTTTTTCAACAAATTGGATATCTTTCAAAAGGATCAAATCCAAGCATTCCATACCAACTCTTCGCTGATTATTTTATCAAACATCCCACAAAAGCATGGTATGTAGAAGAACTGGCTTATGCCCTTAACACTTCAAAACCAACTATTTACAGGCATCTTAATAAACTCAAAGGATTTGACATCCTCGAAGAAATACAAATAATTGATGAAACAACCAAACAACAAAAAAAAGCATATCGTCTTCGCTACGGAGACTTTAAAAAATCATGGAACTTTGTCGAAGCTCATATAAAAGTAGCGGTAGAAAACTATGGAAAAACCGTAGAACACATACAAAAACTGATGGAAGAAGAAAAAAAGGGGAAAAATGAATGAAAAAAAAATCAGATATGGAACTAACCGTAGGCTCACATTACAAAGTATATTCAATAGGAAGTAGGGAAAAATATCTAGCAAGTCAAGGAGTCTTTGAAGGATATGTTACCGTTGGTGTTGACGAAATAGGGCTCCTTATCAAACTCAACGATGATAGCGGAGAAATGGCTGGAAAAATGAGGATTATTCCCATTCATGCCGTGCTTGCAATCGATGTTCTCGAAGCTAAACCAAACAATAAAAAAGATGATTCACATGAAATATCCCACTATGTCGGCTAAATGCTGATTTCACAAATTTTTTGAAATATTTCTAAACATTTATTTACCCGTTTCACATACGGTATTCCACCAAAAAAATGGGGGAAATTGGCTAAAAAACAATTTGTGAAAATATTACTATCTCGATTCCTTTAATAGTGGATGATGATTCAGGAAAAATGAGGGGAAGAATCATTTATCCCTATCACCATTGTTGAAAAACACTCCAATTCCCCCTATTATCACCATTTTTTCAGGTTATCAATAAAAAAAAGTATAAAAATATATAGATTTTTTAAATGAGTTTTGTCTGTGCTTTCACTTTGTAATTAGATAACTCCTGATAAATCTCATCTTCTTTTAACACATCCATGATTTCATTAGATGGAGAAGAAAGCTTGATCTCACGCGTCCGACCATAACGCCCTTTGGAAATAACCCGAGCAGTAATGATACCGAGCATATCAAGTTCTGAAATAAGATCAGCAACCCGACGTTGTGTTAATGAATCAGCACGGGTTCGCTTACATAAATCCTTGTAAATCTCATAAACCTCTCCAGTGGTAATGGCGCCAGTGGTTTGATGTTTGCTATCATGTTTTTCCTGTAACATGATCGCAAGTAGAATCAATTTTGATTGTGCAGGAAGAGTTCGAACAACTTCTGTGATACGATCGATTTCAATCTTATTTTGAGCAAGACGAACAAAATTCTTTGTAATCCTATTTGCTCCATCACGTTCAGCAAGCTCAGCGGACATCCGAAGTAGATCCAATGCACGCCGGGCATCCCCATGTTCCTGCGCTGCAAGAGCGGCACAAAGAGGAATGACATCATCATCAATAGAATCAGGTTTTAATGCCAGCTCTACTCGTTGTTTCAATATATCCTTTAATTCACTGGCATCATATGGAGGAAAAATAAGGTTTTCCTCCCCCAGACTAGATTTTACTCGAGGATCAAGAAATTCAGTAAATTTGAGATCATTTGATATGCCAACAATAGATACCTTTGCATTTTTCAAATGACTATTAATCCTTGAGAGATTATATAATGCTTCATCTCCTTTTAATTTATCAACCTCATCAAGGATAATAACCGTTACTCCACCTGCTTTTTCAATCATAATACGAAGTTTAGAATACACTTCATCCGTAGGCCAACCCGTGAAAGGAATACGTTCAGACCATTCATTGATGAAGTGATTAGCAATGTTTTGTAAAAGACGATACTGGGTGTCAACTACTTCACAGTTAATATAAACAAAATTAACATGTTTTCCAACCTCAACACCTTTTTTTAATAGTTTATCCCCAACAAAATTTGTTACTGCAGTTTTACCCGTTCCCGTTTTTCCATAAATAAAAATATTTGAAGGGGTTTCCCCACGTAAGGCAGGAGCAAAAATAGAAGCGATTTCATTAATTTCATGATTCCGATGCGGAAAAAGATCTGGCATATATGTTGGTCTCATTGCCTCTCGATCAATGAACAAACCATTCGCATTGAGATAATGTCCAAATATGTCACTGTTAACGGTATTTCCTGAAACGACGCTCACCCCGAAGCAAAAGAATAGATAACTGGTTATTTAACGTTATGTATTTTTTTGATTTTTAAATTGAATACGTGATAATCTATCGCATAACTAACCTCAAAATTACATCAGCATTTAGTTAACAGATATAGTATATAAAAAGATAATAATTTGAGGGAAGGGAGAGGCCTTCATTTCGCCTGGAACTATCTATTTTAGAGCCGTGGTTTATTTTTATAATTGAGTTATTATTTTAGATAGAATGAAAAACTTTAAATATATTTAAATAGATACCTTTCTGGATATACTAACGTTACTCATTTTTTATTTTCTGAATACACCTACAATTATCAGTTCCACATGAAATAAAGGGGTGTCTTTAACATATGAACCCTAAAACAAAAAATATTTTTTTCATTCAACTTTAGTCATGAACAAAAAAAGAAAAAAAGAAAGATGAATTGATAAGATATCAGGGTTTAGCCATGTTATTTTTTTTGGTTTTTAACTTCCAATGATAACAACATCTTTCACTGATTTTATAGACTCAAATGGAAACACTAAATTTCCTGTCTTATCCAAATGATACAACCGCGGATCCACATCATCAGATGGCTCAATCAACACATCAATCAAGGCACCAGTCCGCTCATCTACTGTAGAGTTACGAAGGATACCAAGATACAATCCTT
>JAWOBC010000066.1:0-3832 GCA_046498165.1 Thermoplasmatota archaeon | reverse complement strand
GATGGTAAATGAAACGGGAACATGCATGGAGAGTGTTTGCCACTGAGTTTAATGATGCTTCTTTTGAACTGAAAGGGGAAGGAAAAATGGATCCATCTTATGTGATTACTCCTCTGGGTAGTAAAACAAATCGATTGTTTATCGTTGGAGTACTTACTGATGTGGAACAGGTTTCTGAAAGTGGTGAGTTTGTCCGTGCGCATATCTCTGATCCTACGGGTGTGTTCACCGTGTATTCAGGTCAGTTTCAACCGGAGGTAACCGAGCGGTTACAAACGATTGAGGTACCAGCGTTTGTTGCAATGGTTGGAAAAACACGGGGGTATAAACCAGAAGATGGGGATATGATGTATGCTTCAGTGCGTCCAGAGCGGATTGAAACAGTTGATGCTCGTCTCCGGGATTGTTGGATTCTTGAAACCTGTAAGCGGACCAAGGAACGGATTGAGGCGGTACATGAGGCAGGTCAGATGTCTGAAAACATTGCTGCTGAATTAGTAAAGGTTGGGTTCCCAAAATCAATTGCTGAAGGAGTTGAGTTGTCTCTTAATCGGTATGAGTATGTTGATGTTGAACGGTATAAGGAAATGCTGAAGGATGCTCTTGAGTATGTAAGCTCAAATGCAGATCTTGCTGATGATGCATCAGCGGTTTTTGATGAAGAATCGGTTGGTACAGAGGAAGATAAAGAATTGAAAACACCAAAGAAAACCGAGACCAAGGAAGAAGATGATGGTTTTAAGGAAATTGAGGATACGGTGTTAAATGTTATCAAGGAAGCTGAGGGCGAGGATGGTGCATCTTGGGATGAGATCACGGAGAAGAGCACGGCGACAGGAATCGATGAAAACACTGTTGAAGAAGCGTTGAATTCATTGATGGATAAAGGATTGATCTATGAACCCGTATTGGGAACGATTAAAACAACATAAAAAAGGAAAATCCTTTTTTTATTTTTTAAAAAGCACGTTTTTTCTCCACCAGTAAGCAATGGGGATGAGAAGAATGATACTAACGATGACACCAAGGGTTAGCACATAAAAAAGACCAGGGTTGGATGGATCATAATTGTTTTTGGTATGAGTTTGAACGGGATACATCAGTGGATAAGGGTCATTGATGTGGTTATCCTCTGAGACGGTGTATGGGCTGTCACCGATGCCGTCGTTGTTTACATCTTTTCCATGGTATCGTTCCCAGTAATTTCCCATTTTAAGTGTTATATTGTACCAGATGGTTTGTTCTGCTTTGTTTTTTGCATCAAAGATATCCATGAAATTATTTAGATAGATGGTTGTGTTTTTTGCATTTGATTGGATGTGTAGTCCATACTCTGGATTGTTCAAAAAGGTGTTATGATCAATTTGATTATCATTTGCATTGGAATAGATGATGATGCCGGTGTTGGTATTGTTTATGAATTCGTTGTATGAAACCTGATTTTGTTTGCCGTAAATACTAATTGCATTCTTGTTTCTAGTAAAGGTATTGTTCTCAATGATTATATGATGACTTTTATTTTCAATGATAATACTTTGATTGGTAAATGAGCTGAAAGTGTTGTTTGAAATAAGGATATTTTGCGAATAAAGGATGTTGATACCCTGCTGGTGTTGATCAGTATTTCCTTGAATTGATAAATTGTTGATATGAACATTTTCTGCAGTTATTATAACCACTATTGATTCATTGCTGGTAAGAATGCTATTATTGCTGTTTTCACCAATGAGGGAAATGCTTTTGTTGATGGTGATCTGTTCAGTATAGGTTCCATTGGATAGATAGATGATGCTTCCATTACTAACCGTGTTGATCGCCTGTTGTATGCTAGTATATGTTTGTTCATTTTGATCCATGATTCTATTTGTTTGATTTGTATCTAATGCCGTAATTGGTGTGAGATTGAACATAGAATTAAGGGCACAAAAGAGTAGGAGGAAAAGGAAAACAAGGGTGATGCTTGTTTTTTTCATAGATTCTGAACATACAGAGCTGGTTATTTAAGGATTGTTTTTTCTGAATATGGTGTTTTTCTTTCTTTTTGTTATTGTTTCCTGTTTGCGATTCTTACAGCTCAAGTTTAAATAATATCATTGAGAAAAATTAGCATGATTAGTTTCTGGATGGTGAGAGAAGCTATGGATAAAAAAATAGAAAATGAAAAACCGGTAAAATATCCATCATTATATGAAAAGTTTCAACCTGGAGATCGCGTATATAGAAAAATAAATGTAGATAATGGAAAAACAGAGGAATATGAAGGGATCATCATGGCCATGGATAATGATAAAATGGAGATATATTGGGATACTATCGATGGAGAATACAATCCATCCCTTATTGATGATGATTTCACCTTGTGTTCTGTCGATGAAGTGTTGAATGGAACTGAGGAATATTCACCGATGAAAAGAAAACATAAAGGCATTATTGAGGAGTTATTTGAATAAGACTAATAAATGAGAAAAAGAATTTGATATGATGTAAAAGAAAAACGTTAGGAAAAACAATGTTGTTTTTCCAGATGGGAAATGGGAGAAGGTGGATAGTGTGAATAGAGAAGCAGGGCCACTGCTGGTTGGGTTAATGATTCCATTGTTGTTAGTAAGCATCATTTTTTTACAGTTATTTTTTTATGATGTGTTTGGTTTATTGAACTCTATTGATCCATTGTATTACATCATGATCTTTCCCATTGCTCTCGGTTTAATGCTGGCATTGCTTAACCGAGGAGAATAACCAAAGAAAAAAAGAGTAGTCGACTGAATTTGATTTAATTGCATCCTCCTATACGAAGACTGGGATCACCTAAAAGAAGCCATTGCTCAACATTTTTAAGGATAAGTGCATCACCGATATCTGTGGTATCAGACCAATCGATGGTAAAATTCTGTAAAAACGCAGTCACCGTTTCTTTCCAACAGGATCCAAGAACATGATTGTTGTTCATATTGTATTGTTCAAAAAAATGAATATCAAGCCATTCACAACCACCCTGTTTACTAGAAATATCTGAGGATTCATAACTAAATGCCGTTGAGGCAATGACACTGATACAGCCACCAATGGGTTTTAACAACAAGTTTTCACCCCAAGATCGATAAATATTATAAGCGAGGGGTATCCCCAAAGGATGCATATACACCCAATCTGAGTGACCAAGGCTGACATTGAACATATTATTAAAACAACCACTTGCGCTCACACAAACGGGTAACTTATCCTTGTTAAACAGAAATGGCATATGTCTCAGATGAAAGGATGCCCCCCAGGATTCCGCGTTTTCTGGTGGATAGGTTGCCCATAAATGTGGACCACCATGTCCTGAGAAGAACACAAATCCACATCCATTATTAATAGCACTGATCACATCAACCCAGTTAGTTAGCGTTCCATCTGAAACCCATTTTTTAACCGGGGTGAAATCAGTCATGAACTCAAGTGCTTGTTGAGTGTGAACTTCTCCATCAATGAAACCTGGTGTTTTTTTGGGATAGGTATCCCCAGCGATAACAGCTATTTTTTTGAACCAGTTATCTGAGAAATCACCGGTTTCATAGGAAATGATTTTATTGACCGCTATGATGACATCCCAGGGGGTTCTGCAGGGCAGTCTTCCTACTGCAACATCCGGGTAGAGATCAGGGGTATCTGCTGCAATATCGTTTTTCGCCCATTCACCATATTTTGCATTTTCGTTGTTATCCCAACTACTGAAATTTCCCTGTTCATCATAGAGATCAGCAAAATAAAGATCGGTGAGGAATTTTTTTTCTTCCCAGTGCCCATAGTTTCTTTCTAAATAGGAGTATCTTACTGGTATCCACCATTC
>JAWOBC010000179.1:0-11162 GCA_046498165.1 Thermoplasmatota archaeon | reverse complement strand
CAGGAATTGGTCACCACCCGTATTCGTAATTTCAAACAGATGAGAAAACGAAGAATCAGCTTTAGCTTTGGAGTGATCTATGGCACACCCTCTTCAAAACTGGAGAAAATACCAGAGATGATCAAAAAGATCGTCAATACAATAGATATTGCTGATGTGGATCGAGTGCATTTCAAAGAATTCGGAAACTTCAGTCTTAATTTTGAGGTGGTCTATTACATTCAATCAAAAGAGTATAATGTCTACATGGATACCCAGCAGGAAATTAATTTCAAGATCAAAAAAGCTTTTGAAAAAGAAGGCATTGAAATGGCGTTTCCAACACAAACCGTGTTTGTTAAAGGCGGGAACAACTAATAAAGCATTCTTTCTCTCCCCACCCATTTTTTCTTTTCATTAAAGCCTTGGGGATGTTAAATTAATTAAAAATGAATGAAGGAGTCGTTGAACTAGAATCATAGCAATCATTACTACAATGATAAACATCAGTGATGAAACAGACCATTGATTAATCACTAAACCCAATGAAATTCCCGCAGCTGGCGCATGTTCCGTATCAGTAATAGTCATAAAAAAAATGGAAAGACCTACGGCAAGAGCAGCAAAAAAAATTGGTGATGAATGATTGGTCACTGATGCAAGAAGAGAAAAATCAATGAACAGAGTTCCTAGATAATAACAAAGAAGACCAACAGTAATACCAATACTATATCCTCCAATTAATCGACGTGGTGATGAAGAATATGATTTTGGCATAGCAAACACAATAAACGCAGTGGCACCAAGAGAAGCAATCAATACTGTTTCTGTCAACACATCTAAGAATAATAGTGCCCATAGAAGTATCACCGTAGCAAGAGCACATTGAAACAGATAATTGAACAAGTTTTTTCTTACTTTATCATCAATGATATTCATAGTTCACCTAAAAAAACTTGATAAAACACAATCAAGAAGATAAGAATGAAAAGCATGATGGCCCAAATCAAGATCGATCTGCGAACTGATTGTTTTGCTCTTTCTTTTTCCCACCATTTCCGTGGAGTAATTCCCTGAGCTAAAAAGGTTACCACACTTGCTAGATTAATACACACCACATTAACGGAGAACAACAGAAAAGATCCTAACGCTTGATTCCAGTTCATAGAACCAATCAATAATCCTGTAACGACCAATGGTGGAAGCAATGCAACAGCAACGATGACGCCAACTAATGCTTGAGAAATACCCTTAGTAAAAGACAAAGATCCCGCAATACCAGAAGCAAATGCAAGGATAATATACATCAAATTCACATTAGTTCTTGAAAGAATTTCAGCAGCATATGGATTAATAGAAAAAACAAGACCAAAAACGATTCCAATACAAATGGCGATGATATAACCTGAAACACCAGTAATCAATGCTTCTCGAGCAAGATTTTTATCTGCAAGGGTTGTAGCCAATGACAAAGCCATACTACTTCCAAGGAAAGGAGCGATAACCATTGAACCAATGATCACGGCAACATTGTTGTAGAGCACACCAATTGCTGCAACAATCGAGGCGAGAATAATCAATGAAAAAAAGGTTTTAGATATAGTAGCTTCTTCAATAATGGTTTGGTAGAGTTCCTCAACACTTAATCTCTCTTTTGTTTTCTTTTTCTCTTTTTTGATTTCCTCTTTTTTTGGCCGGGGAATTGATGCTTCAACAGGGAGAACAATGATATGGAAATCAGCATTTTTATCAAATTTTTCTTTGAAAATTTCTAGAATTGATTCAGTTTGATCTGAATCAGTAAGAATCCTCATTATCTGTTCTTTATTTTGCGAATCGTTTTGCCAAATACCATGAATTTTGTTGTTTTCCAGTAATGATTCAATATTTTGCTTTGTTTCTAATGTCCCAAATATTTCAATCAATCGGAGTGCCATATACAAACCCATTTTTTATATTATATTTGATATATAATAACATAATTAATTATTTTTTAATATCATTATTGATATGATTTTTGCCCATTAAAAAATTATCTATTTTGAAAAAAGCGGTTAATGACCGGTCCAACTTTTTTTGTAGTTTCATATCCTAAATTAATATTATTTTTTATTACATTCCAGTCAAAATCAAGCACATGCTCAGATTCAAAACCAGTCGGCAGATAAAAATCACCTTGATTTTCATCAAGTAAATCAATCATATCCTCACCCTTAGCATCAAGTAATGTTCGATAAAGAGCCCGAGTATACTGCATCTTACGAGTAAAATCATATTGACGTCTCTTGGTTACATCAAACGGTGAAACCGTTAGAATTTTAACCTTTTCCCTTCCCCGCTGCAACGCTGCCTTCACAGGATAACCCTCACAAACTCCACCATCCACGAAACAATGTCTTGATCCATTGTCCATCTTCACCCAAACCGGTTCAAAAATACCTGGAATAGCAATAGAAGCAGAAATCGCCGTTGACAAATCCATTGACAAATCCTGTGGAATATACCGTCGTTTTCCATCATTTAAATCAGTTACCACACACTGAAACTCAGTATCAGTGAAACTCTCCCAGGTGATATTATATTCATGGAAAATATTTTCAATAAGTCGGCGAATCTTTTTAATTCGGACTAAACCCCAATAAAAAAGAAAATCTGCCACCCACTTTACAGGAGCAACCCTAAAAAACTTCCATGGTTTATATTTTTGAATAGCCTGCTGCATTTCTTCACTACTTATCCCTGCAGCCATAAAGCAGCCAAATAAGGCTCCGCCACTGGTCCCAACGATTACATCAGGTCGAAAATGATGTTCATCAAACACATATTTCCAAAACCCAATGTAAGAAGTGGTATGAGCACCACCACCAGAACAGACTAAAATTTTTTGTCGATTACTCGTTCTCTGATCCATCTTTCTCAACAATTCGTAATATCAACAATGCTTTTTAATGTTTCAAAGAAAATCCCAAGCTATTATAGCCATTTCTTCCGTTTAAAATAAATAATCATTGTTACCGCCATCGACATCATGATCAAAAGGGCAAATGGATATCCCCAAAACCAGTTTAGTTCAGGCATATTGAACGGAGAAATAGCGGGATTAAAATTCATCCCATAAATCCCTGCAATAAACGTTAAAGGAATAAAAATAGATGCAAAAATGGTTAACACCTTCATTACCTCATTCAGCTTATTGCTCACACTTGACATATAAATATCAAGTAAACCTGCAATCATATCCCGATAGGTTTCAACTGCATCCATCACCTGAATGGTGTGATCATAAACATCTCTGAGAAAAACAGTCATTTCATCAGAAACAAAGTTGGAATCATCTCGAATGAGACCATTAATCAATTCTCTTAATGGCCATATCGATTTTCGTAGAAAAATAACATCAGCTTTCAATCGATAAATGGATTGCAACGTTTCAGGTCGGGGATGATCAACCACATCATCTTCCATCTCCTCAATGCGCTCACCGATCGATTCCATAATCACAAAATAATGATCCACAATAGCATCTACCAGACAATAAGTAAGATAGTCAGCCCCCATTTTTCTGATTCGACCTTTTCCCTGTCTCATTCGCTGTCGAACAGGATCAAAAACATCACCAGGTTTCTCTTGAAGAGAGATAACGATGTTCTGGCCAAGAATGATACTTATTTGTTCTGAAGAAAGCTGTTTTGTTTTTTCATCGATAGATAACATCTTTAATACGAGATAAACATATGAATCAAATGATTCGATTTTTGGACGTTGACCTGAGTTCATAATATCTTCAAGAGTCAACGGATGTAAA
This sequence comes from Thermoplasmatota archaeon, assembly GCA_046498165.1. Classification (GTDB taxonomy): domain Archaea; phylum Thermoplasmatota; class E2; order DHVEG-1; family DHVEG-1; genus EX4572-165. Next base: position 7,378 of record JAWOBC010000179.1, on the reverse strand, counting down.
CCAAATTGTTTTCCCAATGATTCAATCGGTTTTATCTCATGGATACCATTAATATTAATCCAACTTATAAAATCAGATTTTGTATCGTGGAAACACTCCTCAATTTGACTACAATCCTTTTCTTCAAACTGATGCTCATTGAAATTAAAAAGAGTGATATCGATATTATTTGTTACTTTTTTTCCCACATGAACTAAGGAACCTGGCGGAAGACCAATACGTTGGTTCCTTTTTTTAAGATATCTAGATATGTTTACCACCGACACATGATACAAATCAAGCAAATATGATAACTCATCGATAAATAATTACCTATGGGTTTGAATTCATAAAAGGATTAGTCAAGCATTTTTACGGTAATGGAATCATTCAACGTAATCAATGCTCCGCGACCTCTTTTTCCCATACTACAATTCACCATCAGGCTTTGCTTATCAGTAGTATACCCTGGTCTTTCATGGATATGACCTGAAATCACCAACCGTGGATGAAAGCTTTTAACAATCCGTCGAACTGATTTACTCCCCGCATGTTTTCCAAGAAAAACGGTATCCTGAAATCCATATGGGGGCACATGGGTGATAAGTATATCTATTCCCTCAAAAGATTGTTTCAATTGCTCATCGGTTAAAATCAACTCGGTTTCCCCATCATCAACCCCATTAATCCCAGCAAAGCTCATCCCTTGAACGTTTATTTGATTCTTATGCATATTGATCGCATGACTTTTCTTTATTCCCTCCCACACATCAGCAGTATCGATATTACCCGGAAGGGTCAATACCTTTCCAGGAAATTGATCTAATAAAAGCGTGGCCATATCACCTGGACCAAATTGAGTGATATCACCAGCAACAACCGTGATATCAGGGTGATGATTTTCAATGACTTCAACAGCCTCATTCACCCGGTGTTGCGCACCATGAATATCAGCCGTTGCATAAATCTTCATTTGACCAATACCTCTATCTCTTCCTAGATTTAGAAAATATTTTTTAAGTAATCAAAGTTTTTCTCAAAGATTTCAGCTTGCCGTTGAATGATTTTTTCCGCATCATTAATATCCATATCATCCACGATTTCAGCGTAACTAACAAATCTACCTAACCATAACGTCTTCAATGTGTCTAAAAGCATGTATTTTTTCCCATCATCAGCAATGGATTTGTATGATGCCGCGTAATGAAACACAATCTTTGACCAGAGATCAGCATCAAACTGATGATTATCGTTTACCACCGCTTCAATGGAATGAACCAATTGCTCTGGGAGAAATTCCTTCATCTGCTCTTTATTGTTTTTAAATTCTGTGGTAAATGACTGTTTCATATCTTTAATATTCACATTAACAGGGATTGGTTTCTGACTGAAACATTCCCGATGATATTTTGATTTAAAAGAAACGGGTTTGCTCTTCCAATACGATTCATAATATTTCGCTAGTTCAAACATACTACTAGTAACTTTTCGAAACATAGGGATCAAAAACTTTTCAGGTTCAAGATAATGCAATGTTGATTCATGAATCTTTAATGAAAACAATCCTTCTTTTACATATAATCCTTCAGCAGCAGCTGTGGTCACAATGAAAATATCGATGCCAAAATCAGGGGGGAACAACGGATGCTTCCGCAGGATCTCATAAAGATTCTTTGAAAGAGCAAACTCACCTGCAATCGGCTGACGAACATCAATACCATATAACGTTCGAGTGAACGGATATACAAGGTTATTTGTTATCACTCCATCATTTTTATCACGGATATAATAGGGAACAGTAAGATCCGATCGACCATAGACCACTGGATTAGCAATGGTTTGAATCCAACCCGGTTTAATACTTAATAAATCACCATCCATAAGCACCACACACTTAGCATCAGCTTGATGAGCGATTTCAAAAATAGTCATTACACCTGCACCCTTTCCACCATTGGCAATATCCTTAGTCACAATGGTATTAATGGTGCTATATGGCTGAAATAAATTGATTGCTTCTGAGGTATTATCAGAGGATTCAGCTTCCGAGACCACAATAGCAAGATTGTGATCCGGAAAATATCGATATAATCCTTCATTGATCACATTCAACACGTTTAAAATCGTAGCTTCAACATTTTTACACAGGACACCAACCATGATGTCCACGGGTTTCATCTGTTCACATTGTGCAACGACTTTAGGATCCAATGTTAATTCTTTATTCCATTCCTGATACATGTGTTTTCCTCACCAATTCTTTTTTTATTCTTCATTATCAATAATAACAACATCTAAGAGTTGTTCACGAATTTTTTTACGAGCAGAAATCGTTCGTAACCAATCTGGAATACGGGAACCAACTGGATTATTAATATAGTTTTCACCTGAAATCATAATTTGTCTGCTGAATTCCTCAACCATGTTTTCTTCCAAATGACGATCATACCGAAGATTGTTAAAATGGGCATCAGCATGATATTTCCGAATATAATCCTGAGCATACCGTTGATACAACACCCGTAACGAAAGAAGAAAATCAGGAGAAATACGAACCTTATCTTCCTCGATGAGCACCCGAAGCAGGGTTTCTAAAATATCACCACTCATTTTGATGAGACCTTGATCCTCATTTCCAATTTTTTGGTGTTTATGATCATAAAATCCTAAATCAGTCTGACAGATACGTTTGGTAATCACATTCCTATACATTTCAGCCATGATTCCAATCTCAAGCCCCCAATTCCCAGGGATATCCACATCCCGGGCAAGATCACTAGTTAAGGCAAACTCACCAGATAAAGGATAACGAAATGATGAAAGAAACCGAACAAAATCAAGTTCCGCTCCATGTTTTTCAATTAATGCTTCTAATAAAGGGTGAAGAAACAACCGCACAACACGACCATACATAATCCCTTTTTCGGTGTTTACCCGAGCGTAAAACCCTTTGTTGAATTTAAAATCAAGTTCGGGTTCAACCAAAGGATACAACAGTTTTGTGGGAATCATTTCATCATACAACATGATATCGGCATCATGCAAAGTAACGGCATATGAGCGGAGAGCGGCAATACCTAATGCAAGCCAGACATCCCTTCCTTTACCTTGATATTTTAATAAATCAATGCCTTCACTTTTCAGTTCAATAAGCAATTTTTCCACTTTTGGTCCATTACACCACATGATTAAATGTGGTATATCTAGATCAGAAAAAAACCGTTTAACATGATTGAATTCCTTCTGATCATGAGCTGCAAGAGGAATGATAATTTCCTTTAAATATGTGCATTTATTCAATCCTTTTTTAATAGTAACCAGCGCTTCACTATTAATTTCCCGATAAAGCATAGGCATAACAAGTGAAACCGGACGCTCAACAACTGCATCACTTACTGTTTTCATCAGCACTTTTTTATCCAGATTAAATTCGTGCAGCGTTGCAATCTTTTCTTGTTTTATATCCATACATTATCCACTCGTTTTTCTATAATCTCCTCATCGTTTTCAATGACAAATGAACGATTTTCTTTTGATGTAATCGATCTAATCGCGATTGAGAATCCCAACCAGAGAATATTCAATTGAATAGACAATAGTATTCCCCAATAAAAGATTATTGGAAGAGTGCAATAAGGCAATCAAAAAAAAATCAATATTGATATGGCACATTAAACAGTAGATCTGAAATCTATAATCATTTTTCTCAAAGACAAATGAATACATTCTGAGAAACCATAGCGAACAATGATTTCAATCCTTGATGCCACCAAAATCAAATATACCACCAATCTATTTCTGTGTTCATTATGCCAGTTGTCACCTTTGATTATAACGACTTTATAGAGTTGCTCGGCTATCAGATTAACAAAGAAGAATTAATCGAACGGCTGCCAATGATTGGTGCTGATTTCGATAAAGCAGAAGGAGATAACATTAGCATCGAATTCTTCCCAAATAGACCAGATTTATCCTCTGTGGAAGGATTAGCACGAGCATCACGCGCTTTTTTTGGATTTAAAACAGGACTGCAAACATATGATTTACATAAGTCAGATATAAAGATTCATGTTGATCCATCAGTAAAAAACGTTCGACCATTTGTGCAATGCGCCCTAGTAACAGATGTTACCATGACTGATGAACTCATCTCATCATTGATGGAACTTCAGGAAAAACTTCATTTTGGAATCGGTCGAAACCGAAAAAAAATTGCCATCGGAGTGCATAATTACGAACCAGTCCAACCACCATTCACCTACAAAGCAGTTGATCCCTATGCGGTTCAATTTGTTCCCCTTGCAAAAACAGAATCAATGACCCTTGAAGATATTTTAACAAGTCATGAAAAAGGAGTTGCTTATGCTCATCTTCTCAAAGATGCAGACCAGTATCCTTTGATTGTTGATAAAAATGATAATGTTCTCTCATTCCCACCTATCATCAATGGAACCTTAACAGAGGTTACTCCGTTTACAACCGATCTTTTTATTGATGTTACCGGCACCAGCCCAGATGCCATCAGATATGCACTTAACATTGTGACAACCGCTCTAGCCGAACGAGGGGGAAAGATTCATACTACTACCATTATTGATGAAGAAAAAACCCAGATAACCCCAAATCTTACTCCTTCGGCAAAACCGTTATCCATCACGTATGCAAATAACCTCATGGGGACCACGCTCAATGCTGAAGAAATCATCACTTGTTTAGAAAAAATGGGTTATAACGCAACACAATCAGATGATCAGCATATTACTACAAAAATACCTGCCTGGAGAACAGATATCCTCCATGAAATCGATCTTATTGAAGATGTCTGTGTAGGCTACGGATTCGATACATTTACTCTTGATATGCCAAAAACACTTACCTTTGGGAAAAAACTGCCCACTCAAGATATATATGACACCCTTCAGACCATCATGATTGGATTAGGTTTCAATGAAGTAACCACATTTACCATCTCAAATGAAAAAGATGAATTTAATCATATGGGACTAGATCAAACAGATCATGTGCAGATCAAAAACCCCATTGGTGAAGAATACTCCTGCCTCAGAGTTAGTCTTCTTCCTTCACTGTTGAAATTACTTGCCGAAAACAAACATCATTCACTACCACAACAAGTCTTTGAACTAGGAATAATCGTTGATGAAACGTTTAAAAACAAAACGAATCTTTCAGGAATAAAAGTCAGTGCAAAAGCAAATTTTACCGAGAGCAAATCAATAGCCGAAGCAATCATGCGTGAAATCGGAAAAGACTATGACATAAAAGAAAAAAATCATCCTGCATTTATCCCCGGTCGCTGCGCTGCATTAACCAGTCAAAATCAGGAAATCGGTTTCTTCGGTGAACTTCATCCAAAAATCATTAAGACCTTTGATTTAGAACATCCAACTATTGCCTTTGAAATCTATACTGATCAACTCATCATATAAAATACAATAATTTTTTAATCATGTAAAGGACCAATTGTTTTCTCCACCGCAGTGAGAATCTCTTTTGATTTCACCAGTTTTTGCATCGCTGTGTGATCTGGATACAATGGCCGGTCGACATCAAGAAACCTCACATGATTCCGAATGATTTCCTTTGCCTTTTGCACTCCTTTACCAAAACTATAATCCCTGAAATCCAATGCTTGAGCCGCAGCCATCAACTCAATACCAAGAACACCATAGGCATTATCTAAGATTTGAAAATTCTTTATCGCCGTGTTCATTCCCATGGAAACAAAATCTTCCTGATCGGCAGCAGCAGGAATTGATTGAATAGATGCAGGAGCAGAAAGAATCCGTTGTTCAACGATTTGCATATCAGCAGTATATTGACTAAGCATCAATCCAGAAAACATTCCCGCTCCTTTAGTAAGAAAAGCAGGAAGACCCTCACTTAACGCAGGATTATTCAACCGGTTCATTCTTCTTTCAGACATCACACTCACCATCGTAATCGCCGCACCAGCCATATCCATAGGAAGAGAAACCGGTGTTCCTTGAAAATTTGCCCCAGACAACTGCAGATCCTCATCTGGGAAAAACACTGGGTTATCCCCAACACCATTTAACTCTATTTCAACCTGAGATCTCGCATAGACCAATGCATCCCGAGCAGCCCCGATTACTTGTGGAGTAGATCGCATGGAATAAGCATCCTGCACTTTGGTTTTGATCTTTTCTTTCTGAAGATCGCCACCTTTGATGAGTTTGTTGATATTTTTCGCTGAGGTTATCGCTCCAGAGAAACCTCGTGCTTGATGTAATTTTGCCGTATATGGTTTCATGTTTGCTTTCAACGCCTCAAGACTCATTGCTGCTGCAATCTCAGCTTGTTTCAACCAACAGGTTGCATCATACAAAAAAAGGGCACTCATCGCGGTGAGAAGATTCGATCCATTGATAACTGCTAAACCATCACGAGCTTTCAGCCCAGGAATGGGAATCTTAGCTTTCTGCATAGCGGTTTTTCCATCCAGTAATTCCCCTCTGTAATAGGCTTTTCCTTCACCAAGTAACACCAATGCAATTTGAGACATGGGTGCAAGATCACCGCAGGCACCCACTGATCCCTTTTGACAAACAAAAGGAGTAACACCCTTGTTGACCATGTCAACTAAGGTTTGAGTGATTTGTAGTCTGCAACCGGATTGCCCATGAGCATGCACATTGATACGAGCTACCATGGCCGCCCGGACATATTCAACCGGGGCAGGATCACCAATACCCGCGGAATGATTATAAATCAAGTATTTTTGAAATTCCTTTACTTGTTCATCTGTTAACACTACTTCAGAAAACTCGCCGATACCAGTGTTCACCCCATACATTATTTCTTTTGCTTTGATTTTTTTCTCAAGCATTTCCCGGCATTTTTTAATATTGTTTATAGCGGTTTCATGAAGTTTTATTTGTTCATTATCTCTAGCAATCTTAACCAGTTGTTCTATGCTTAAATGCTGACCGTCCAATACGATTACCATACTATTCCCCCATGGAAACAACGTGTTTCAACAAATGGATGGCAGGGTATCAGATTCTCATGTATTAATGTTGCCACTTTTCACAATACTATAACCTTTCAAAATAACAAAAGAGCACCTGTATCCTAAACTCTTTTATCCCATGAGTTGTTTTGCACCGTTTAATCATATGATATCTTGTAGTAAATGTACAAAACCAGCAGTGATCTTTATGAGATATAATGGAACACATCTCTGTAAGGATCATTTCTTTTATTCCCTTGAAAAACGGGTGAAAAAAGAAATTAAAAAACAGGGTAAGACCGTTTCTCCCGCCCGTTTTGGTATCGCTGTTTCGGGAGGAAAGGATAGTCTTGTTGCGCTCCATCTGATGAAAAAAATATTTGGAAAAAGAAGAAAAGTAGAACTCAT
>JAWOBC010000177.1:0-10079 GCA_046498165.1 Thermoplasmatota archaeon | reverse complement strand
TGAACCCAACAATGGATTCAGTGATCAAGGTCGACCAAAAGTATCCTAGATGCAATCATAGGTTAGAGGTATTCGACATCTCCGGTAACAATTTGTTTTTCTCCTTTTTTTGTTTTAATGAGTAAACTACCTGTTTCAGTGATACCAATAGCGGTTCCTTTAAGTATTGTTTTTTCTTTTTGAATCTGAATTGTTTTTCCTATGATATTGGTATGAGAAAGCCATTGTTTTTTTATGTAATCATATTCTGATTTCGTTATGTGTTGGTAGAGTTGATCAAAGCAGTTGAGGATATGTTGTAAAAGTTCAGCAAGATTAATTGTTGAATGAGTAATGGTTTTAAGATTGGTAGCAATTGAAGCTAATGAAGGATCAATAGGGTTGTTAACATTGATTCCTATACCAATAATGAGATAATGAATGCTATCCATTTCCGCATCAATTTCAGTGAGAACCCCACAGATTTTTTTTCCATCGATGAGCACATCATTTGGCCATTTGATAACCGCTTTTTCTTTTGTGATTGCATTGATTGCTTCTACTACTGCGATGGATGCAGCCATGGTTACTATCATTGCTCGTTGCGGTGGAAGATTCGGATGAAGAATGATTGAAAAATAGAGTCCTCCTTGTTTTGCATGCCATGTTCTCTTTTTTCGTCCGCGACCTGCTGTTTGTTCACCAGCGATGATTACAGTTCCCTCTGCTTTCTTGTTTTTTGTTATTGTTTTGGCATAGCTATTTGTGGAGGGAAGAGAGGAAAAATAGTGTATGTTTTTTCCAATAATTTTGGTGTTTAAACCTATGGAAACTTCTTCTCCAATGGGGTGATTTGGAACAGATGATAACTGGTAGCCTTTGTGTTTGATTGATTGGATGTGATATCCTTTTGTTTTGAGTTGTTGGATGTGTTTCCAAACCGCTGTTCGTGATATATTCAGTTTTTCTGCGATGTCTTCCCCTGATATGATAGTGTGTTTTTTGAGCAGTATCAGGATTTGTTCTCGTGTAGTTTTCATTGTCGAAACACCAAAAGTGGGATAAGTGAAATGATTAATCCTATTAAAACCGCATACTCTGCAAATGGAGCAAATTGTAACCAAATTAATGAACTAGTTCCACCTAGGATAAGACTGTATTTTGCTCCTTTTGAGGTTACTTTTGTTTTTGCTTTGTAGAATCCAAAAAGCACTGGGAGAGAAAGTCCTGCGGTAAACACGGTGTAAGCAAGTTGTAACGTGTCAAGAATTCCTCCTAATAATGTGTGATAAAGAGCAAGGGCTAAAGCAGCAATACCCACAACAATGATGCCGATGCGAGAGATGGTCATTGAGTGTTTTTGGGTGATATCTACACTGAGAATGGTTCCAGCGGAAAGAAGACAGGAATCAGCTGATGACATCATCACTGAAAGAAAGGAAGCAAGCACAAACCCAGTGATGATTGGGGGAAGACTAGCAATAGCAAGTGGTATGGCAAGTGCAGGAGTGCTTACCTGTGAGTTAATAGAGGGAATAACAAAAGCTGCAAGTGCGATGATTCCAATGGAGATGGCGAAAAGAAATTTGAGAAGGCCTGCCCCAATGCTTGCTTTTTGTGCTGATTGGGTGTTTTGTGCTGAGAGCAGTTTTGAATAGATATCTGGTCCTACGATATGCGGCATAAACATCATAAAAAAGATTGATCCGGCGGAAAGTAGACCAATATGAGTATTGATAGGAAAGGAGAGATGACTCATTGGTATTGATCCAAAATAGGGGACAGCTTTGAGGAAAAGAAGTGGTGTTGCGATGAAAAGAATGCCGATGGTCATGACCATGAATTGAATAATATCAGTGTAAACAACTGCGTATTGCCCCCCTATTAATGTGTAAACCATAAAAGCAGTGGTGGTAGCAATAAGTAGATAGAAGTAATCAATGGGGAGAATGACTGAGAGGATAAAACTTGATGCTTGGATGAGTAATGCTACCCAGGCTATTTCTGTGAGGAGAATGAGTATTGCTGATGCATATCGAGTTTGTTGATCGTAGAGTGAACCAATGATGTCTGGAAGGGTGAATAGCTTTGTTTTGCGGATTTTTTTTGCGATAAATATACCGAGGATGATTAATCCAAGTGCTCCTGCGAGATCATACCATAATGCAGGTAGACCTGATGCAAAAATTCGTCCACCAGCTACAATGGTTGCTGAACCTCCTACGGTTGTAGCAGTTATTGTTGCCATTAGGGGAAGCCAGCTAATGCTTCGATCTGCAAGGAAAAAACCAGTTGAGGATCTTGTTTTCCGGGCGGTGTAAAGACCAATGATGGTGATAACGGTTAGATACAGGATGATAGTAAATAGTTCCACGAACATTTCCATAGTTAACCTTTCCATTGGCATGGTTAACTGTTTAATAAGTTTTTTTCTAAGCCCTATAATCTATAGCAGTTAATAGAGGAAAAAAGAAAAACAAAGTGTTCAGGAAAAAATTAAAAGAGATGGTGCTATATTGGATAATGGTTATTAGGGAAGAGGATGCGTGAGAACTGTGAAAGAAAAAATCTTAAAAGAAATTTCGGACTGGTGTGACACTCAAAACAAACATCCTGAAGTAGATGAAATAGTGGATATGACCATTTCAAAAACATCAGAGGAACTCTTTGAAACAATTAGAAAAGAACTTGAACAAGAGTTTTCAAAAGGAAACCTTGAACATCCTTTCTTCATTTCGAATGAATACTATTTAGAGTTAAAATTAAAGGATATCAAAAACAAGTTCTCAACAACATCAATCAGGGAAACAGAAGATGAAAACATAAGCTAAATCATTTTTTTCCTCTGTTCAGAGTTGTTTTTTTATTTGTTCTCCCGATGTAAAATACTTGAAAGACTCTTTCTTAGATTCGGAACAGTATCAAAGCTGCTGATATCTTCTGCTTTAATCCATTGATATTTGGTATGTTCCCAGTCAAGTGTTATCGTTGGTTTTTTTATTAAGATGACTTTTGCGGGAAAAACAATCCAGGTTTTGTTTGATTTATTATCGGTGAATTGATAGCAAGATCCATAGAAATAGTTCTGAATAATCTGTGGTGTTATCCCTGTTTCCTCATAGAGTTCCTCATGTATTTTTTCTTTTAGTGTTTGATGATAATCATCTAGATATCCAGCAACCGTATTCCATTTTCCTTGGTAGGTTCTTACCTGGTTACTTCTCTGTAGCAGCAATAACTTGTTTTTATACATCACAAAAACAGTGAGAACTGGTGCCTCATTAGATGATGAGTAATTAATTCGTCCGTCTTTAAATTGTGGGAGGTTTTGTGCAAATGATTGAATGATTTCTGTTATCTGATCATCAATAGATTGCATAATTTCATATTGGGAAATGAATAATCTTTATTTAACGTTGAGCTGAATTGAATCATTTTTAATTTCGACAAAACATTTAAAAGATTCTATTATATTCAGATGATAAATAATCGTTAATATCTGGGGGGAAAGTCCTATAAAAAAAGCATTAATCATTCCAGGGTATCTTGCAGGATTGGGAAGTCTTCTTCTAATCACCTATCGAACCATCCTTGCGTTCTTTAGTGAAAGCAAAGCGGTAACGGTCTATATCAATTTGTATGGTGAACAGCATATTGATATTATTTCTTTGATTATCATTTGGTCAATTTGTCTGGTTGGTTTGTTTTCATTATATAAAGCTGTTAAAGATAAACCATATGGGGAACCCGTGGAATAAAAATATTACTCTGATTGTATGTATCCCTGCTTTGAATTTTTTCGTTTAGATAGTGATTTTTTTCCTCCGTTGAAAAAAGTCATTGTGTTATTTTTACGCCTTACTTTTTTATAGACTCAATATTAAAATAGATTTAAGAAAATTGAATCATGGTGAACGATATGAAACATAAAAAAAGTAAAATCGGAAAATGGGGCATACGATTAAAACCAGTTGAAGGATATAAAACAAAAGATGGGAAAAAGATTCCGCCCCATTGGAAAAAAGTTGAATTCAAATGGAAGGATAACTAGTTATTTTTTCCATATTTAATCATTTTCCTTTTCACGATCATCAATTAATCTTTTGCTCTTATTTTATTCGGTTTATTTAGAGGAAGAGATTGAAAAGATATCCAAATATCAAGAGTTGTGGAACCGTGATAAGAGGCAACCATAACGCTGCTTTTTTTCCGATGTTATGCCAAATCAAACCGATCTCAGTGTAATCTGTTGCTACACCCGCCATAAGAAAAACAAAGCTATTTCCAAATGCTCCAGTTCGATTAAATATTTCAAAAGCAAGGGGACTACTTCCCTCGGAGCAGACTTCGATGATAGTTGCAAAAAGCAGAGTGATCGTGAGACCCAGGATACTTGGACCCATATAGGTCATAAAAAGATGTTCAGGGATATAGGCTCGAGCAAACGCGGCCATTAACATCCCAATAAGAAGCCACCAGAACACCATTTTTGTCAGAGCCCAGGATCCATTAAGTGTCCCCATTATTGCTTGTTTTAAGTTTGATTTGGTAAATGAAAAAGCATTCCATCTTTTTTTGATATCCTTTTTGATAGAAAAATCAAGGTGAATTGGTTTATCTTCACCCCTGGTGCAATGTCGGCATTCAATCATTCCTTTCTTTTCTAATTCTAAATAAATAAACCCTGTGATGAACGCCACTAGTATTGCGGTGAGCACGATAAAAATCGCGCGTAATCCAAAAAAACCAAAAAGCAGAACCGTAATGGGTAAGTTTGCCCATGGTGAAGCAAGAAGAAAAGCGATAACTGAAGAAGTATTAGCTCCTTTTTTGTAGAGTTCTATGGCGATAGCAAGAATACCATGTGAGCAAGCGCTCATCAGAAATCCAAAGACAATTGAATAGAGAATGGATCGTTTTCGATGTCTGGATAAGTATTTTTCGATATAGGTCCGGGGTATAAAGTAATCAATGATTCCCCCAATGAAAAAACCGAGAAGAATCGCCCACCAAATAAGCTTAACATAATCTAGAAAAGCAAGGGTGAAAGGATAAAGCAGTGGAATAAAAAAACCAAGAGATACAATGATGATGGTGAGTATGGTGATGAGAAATAATTTCTGTTTATACCATGGTGTTTTTGATTGAACGGTGCAACTGGGGCAGTATTGTTTTTCCTCGGCTATTTCATGTTGTTGTTCGTATTTTTTGATGCAGTGTTCACTGCAGAAGTAATGTCCATGTGCTGGGATTGTTCCTTTCATCCCGCAGATAGGATCTGTTTTATCCATTTTTTCATCTCTTCACATAATATGGTATTATTTGAGTATTTTCCCTGTTTGCATATACCACAGATAGAGATCAAGAGAAGCAAGTGTGAGATTTGTTGTTTGAGCGATTTCTTTTAATCGTTTTTCTATACGTAGATACTGTTTTTTGTTCATGGTTTTTGGTTTTTCAATAATATGATGATTTGATAATAGAGTGAGAATGTGTTTATCGATAATGCCATAGTTCTCATAGCCAATGTTTCTGAGAAAATGACTTGCTTCCTTGTAGTTAATACCTTTGATGTGATGTATTAGCCATGCTCTTCTTTGTTTATTGAGGCTAAGGATTTTTTCCTTTAGTATCGGGGCATAGGTTCTTGCTTTGACAATGTAATCTGCCCGAATGTTAGGAAATCGATAACCACATGCTCGTAATGATGTCGTAAGATCTTTTTTATTGAGGAAAAGGAAATCTTTTCCAATATATTCCTGAGTTTTCAAACAGGATTCAGCTGAGCAATTTGCGGTTAAAATACAAAAACAGAGTTCAATAAAGAGTTCTTCACTTGGTTGATTTCCTTTTATTTTAAACTCATGTATTCGCTGATCAATAAGATCTGCTACCGATGTTTTTTGTAATGTTTGAAGTTTGGTGAGAAGAGTATTCATATAATATCATAGCTTTTCTCGATTTATTATATTGATGATTGATTAACAAAGTAAATAATTTTTTATGTGTTGTTGGAAGGAGGAGATGTGGAATCATGTAGTGTGTTCCACATCTATGGGGCTTCTTATAAAGAGGCGATAGCTGTAACAAAGATAGATACGATCTGCCCGAGGAGAAAACATTTAATTAACAATTGTTATGTTTTAAATCGTATATAAATATTTCGATAAAATCGGCAAAAAAGTCAGTTTATTTAAATATAAACCGGCCAAATACAAGAAAAATAGAAAAGAAAAAAAATGAACGGGCGTTAATTATAAGTAGGTAAAAGAGAATAAATACACATGAAACAAACACCATGCGAGTTCATGATGTGGAACGGGCTTCCAGTGATAAGAAGAGAACTTGCAGAAAGTATGATCAATAACCATGATCTCACTCAAAAAGAAACCGCAGAAAAACTGGGAGTAACTCCTGCAGCAATCTGTCAATACGTTTCAGGGAAAAGAGGGAAGATACGCATTATCGATAAAAAAATACTCAAAGAAATCGATAGTTCAGCAAAAAAAATTATAGAAAAGGGCCCTTCAATCGTTGTTCATGAAACATGCAGAATTTGTAAAATCATGAGGGGAAGTGGAATCTTTTCTTTTTACTGTGATGCATGCAATCCAGATTTGGAATAATAAAAATATATGAACAGTCATTGCTTATGAGAATGCATGATTTTGAATTAGGAAACTATGAAATCAGGGAATAAGTTTAAATTGAATATGGTGAAGAAAGTGACTGGTTTGATTCATTAAGAGTGATTAAGCGACATTATAAGATGAATTTATTTTCATCTTTTTTTCCTAAAATTATTTAAGGAGCATATATTTTTAATAGTATTATAAAGATATTTAAAAAAAGGAGGTAAAAATATGAGATCATGGAGTATAACTTTTGGAGTAATGGTTGTGTTATCTCTATTATTATCAATGACAACGATTATTCCTCAGACGCAGAGTAAGCCAATAATGGAAAAAATAGAACTAATTGAACACAATGAAGCTATTTTAGGAAAATTAAATGATTCAGCTTCTTCTGCAGGAATTACTGGTTTTATTGAATGGATTATTGAGGTAATAACCTCATTGTTAGAGATCATTACTCAAATTCAATTGGTAGTTGGCCTCATCATGGGAATCATTAACTCTGTAAAAACACTAGCTACTGCGATACCAGAATTATTTGCCATGATATCAGATTTCATAACCTTACTATTAAATGGTTGGGGAAATCAAAATATCGTGTATAGTTAGATAGATACAGAATAAAATACTTAGGAACACTATTTGCTAGTACTAATAATTATAGTGATGGACATAACAAGTTTAAAGAAAATATAATGTTTTTACCTGAAGAGCTCGGCTGAAATATTATATGAAAGTTGGGTCTTACACCATAATTTGAAATAGAATTATTCAAGCGTAGAAAGAAGGGTAAGTATCATTGAAGTAATCCTTGAATGATCAGATCTGTTGCATCATCCTCATTGAGGCCTCTTGCCATCAATGTCTGCAGTTGTTTTGAGTCAACGCTTCCAAGTGATGCTTCATGGGTGATATGTGCTTTGGGATGATTGACTTTTACAATGGGAACAGCACTGACAACGCCATGGTCTTGGACGATTTCTTTACAGTCAACGTGGCCTCGTGCATAGGGTGCTGATGCGGTGAGTTCACTGTATATTTCTGCTTGTGCATGATCTCGCACGGCAACTCGGGAAAGGAGCACACCATGTGATTGTTCTCCATTGAGATGACCGATTTCTTTTATTTTGACGATATCATCATGACTCGCATTGACCCGGGCATTCATTTCTAGTTTACTGTATGAGTCGCAATTGGTTTCATAATCAATATCGATGAGACCTACGCGGCCTTTGAGTAATTCAAAATCAGAGGTATACCGAGCATGTTTTTCTAGGGTTATTTTTGC
This sequence comes from Thermoplasmatota archaeon, assembly GCA_046498165.1. Taxonomy (GTDB): domain Archaea; phylum Thermoplasmatota; class E2; order DHVEG-1; family DHVEG-1; genus EX4572-165. Next base: position 2,177 of record JAWOBC010000177.1, on the reverse strand, counting down.
TTTGGGAATAACTTGTACGCCTCCTTTATCACTGTGGATGTGTCGTTCGTAATAAGAATAAGAAGCATTTTCTTCTAGGGTGAGGGCTGCATCCATAAGATGTTTGACATCTTCAGCATTGGGAAAAGTACAATGTGCGAGAACATCAATATGTGCATCCTTTTCTATGACGGCATCAAGTACTATATGTTGTGTTCCTTTTTTTGGCATCATGCCAAAACACATTTGCACAGGATGTTTTACTTTGGTTCCTTGTTTTAATCGGAGATCTATTTTTATTCCGTTTTCAATATGCTCTGTGGTGATTTCAAGTCCATCAACGGCATGTTTTCCGACGACTTGATCATGATGAATGAGAAGATGAGCAATGTCTTTTTGTTTGAAGATATCACTTTCAATGCCCGCACTATCCGTGATGTCTCTGGCGAGTTTTTTTGAGCTCATAAGCGTTCCTCCCGTTTTTCTGCTGGATCGGGTTTGTTTTTATGATCACAGGGAATACAGTTATTTTCAAAATAAGGAATGATTTTATCTGCAGTGTTTTTTTCCAGGATGCGACCATCACACATCAGAAATGCATGATCTGCTTGTCTCATTACTGCCAAGCTATGGGTGATTAACAGTACTGTTGTTCCGTTTTGTTTGAGTATGTGTATTGCTTCAGCCATACGATCAAGGGTTGCGACATCGATTCCAGAATCAGGTTCATCGAGCATTATAAAAGGTGGGTTCATGGCGATGATGGAAGCTAGTTCTATTTTTTTTCGTTCTCCTCCGCTGAGTGTTTCATCCACGGCACGGTTGAGGTAGTCATCAGGGTTTAATCCAACTTTTTTTAGGGAATCAGCAATAATTTTTTCTTTGTTTTCATCGTTGATTCCAGCCCCGACAAAATCTGAAACAGGGATTCCTTCATAACGTGCGGGTTCCTGCCAGCCAAAGGTAATTCCTTCTCTTGCTCGTTGATCAATGCTGAGATCATTGATGCGTTCACCATGAAAAAAGATGTCACCGGTGATATCTCGGTAGCCTTCTAGACCCATAATTGCTGATGCAAGGGTAGATTTTCCTGCTCCATTGGTTCCAACCAGGGCATGGATATGTCCCTCCCAGATGTCCAGGTTTACATCTTGCAGGATCTGTTTACCATTGATATGTAAATTAAGATGTTTTATTTCGAGTATTCCCATTGTTTTTTTCCTTCTTATTGCAATTTTTTTTGTGCTACAAATATGAGTTCATCATTTTTTTTGTAATCGCTGGTTTGTGTTTTCGTTTAATCAGTGGTGTTTCATTGTCTGTATAGATGGGATGTTGTTGTTCAAATGATTTTTTCTTTTTATTTTGGTAGAAGATTCCTAAGAGTAATGGATCGGTTTGAAGAGAACGTTTCAATGCTTGTTCTTTATCCTGATGATCATGATCTTTTAGGTATGAAGTGTTTTCTTTGTACCATTCATAGGTGTTGACTTTGTTAAAGGAAACACAGGGTTGCAGGATATCTACTAATGCATATCCCGGATGTTGGATTGCTTGTTTCAGGATGTTTTTAGTTTGTTTTTTATCTGCTGCATAGGCTCGTGCGACAAATGATGCACCAAGACTAAGTGCAACCGCAAGAGGATTAAATGGTTCAAGGATAACTCCATGGGTTTGCACGGGTGTTTTAAAGCCCTGTTGACTAGTAGGTGATGCTTGTCCTTTGGTTAATCCATAGACCATGTTGTTATGTACGATATTAGTGATATCTGGGTTTCGTCGGATGGTATGAATGAAATGATTACCGCCTTCTCCATACATATCACCATCACCACTTTCTGCAATGACGGTAAGTGTTGGGTTTACTGCTTTGATTGCGGTTGCTACGGGTAATGCACGGCCATGCAGTCCATTGAAGTAATGCGTGTTGATGTATTGTGGTGTTTTTGCTGCTTGTCCGATACCTGATGCGATGACTATTTGTTGTGGATCAAGGGAAAGATCACTGAATGCTTCTTTAAGAGTGGGAAGAATGCTAAAGTTTCCGCAGCCGGGACACCAGGCAATATCCACGTTTTCTGGGACATCAAATGAGTTGTTCATTGGTGTTCCTCCAAGGTTTGTATGGTTTCAATTATTTTTTCTTTGAGTGTTTCTACAGAGAAGGGATGGCCCGTGTATTGAAGAATATGGGCATC
>JAWOBC010000060.1:0-3828 GCA_046498165.1 Thermoplasmatota archaeon | reverse complement strand
TTTTTTTAATCTAAACAGTATTTATATATCCTTGTTCTGTTCACTGTCGTTGGTGATCGATATGGATATGATTTCAGTGTCTTCCTCCAAACGAATGGAAATGATCGATATCACAGAAAAGGTACAACAATTTGTTGATGATCACGGTATTAACAATGGTGCAGTGTTGTTATATGTTCCACATACCACAGCAGCAGTAACCATTAATGAGGGTGCAGATCCAAGTGTACAACGAGATCTCATCACATCGTTAAAAGGATTAATTCCTGAACATGGTGATTATCATCATGCAGAGGGAAATAGTGATGCTCATATAAAATCAAGTTTGCTTGGTGCATCTGAATGTATCCTTGTTGAAGACAAGAAACTGGTCTTGGGTACCTGGCAGCATCTGTTTTTCTTTGAGGGAGATGGTCCACGGCAAAGAAAAGTATATGTAAGATTATTGAATGAAGATTAATAAAAAAAGGTGTTTTGATTCTTATGTTGTATTATATTCATGGATATCTCTCTAGTCCTGATGGAGATAAAGGAACGTTATTTTCTAAGCAGTTACAGGCTAAAGCAATTAAATACCGGGATGTGCCACCTGAAAATTTAGTCATTGCTGATTGCCTTACCCGTATTCAAGAAGAAATTAATAATGATGAGCAAGCCGTGTTGATCGGTTCTTCTCTTGGAGGGTTTCTTGCTGCAAAAACGGCTCAGTTAAACTCTATTGCAAAACTTATTTTGATTAATCCAGCGATTATTCCACCAACGGTTGATCTTTCCACCATTGATGATATGCCTGATCGTATTTTGCAGGATATGCAGGATGAAGCATTGTTTTTATCAAGGATTTCTGCTGACATCGATATTCTGGTGGGAACAAATGATGATCTGGTGCCAAATGAATGGAGTGTTGAATTTGCAAAGGCTCAACAAGCAAGAATTCAGTTTTATCGTGATGATCATCGTTTTTCTAACCATTTATCGCAGCTTCCCCGTATCATCAAGGAATTGCTGTAACCAAAAGGATTAATGCTTCCTTTTGTTATACCATTTTTTTGGAAGTAAACTGTATGGATGATATCTGGATTGAAAAATACCGGCCTAAAACACTTGCTGATGTCGCAGGTCAGATTCATATTATTGAACGGTTGCAGGCTTATGTGAAACGAAAAAATGTTCCTCATCTTATTTTTGCTGGGCCTGCTGGCACAGGAAAGACCACATCAGCTCTGGCCTTATCTAAAGAATTATTTGGTGAGACTTGGAGGCAAAACTTTAGTGAGCTGAATGCTAGTGATGAACGAGGTATTGGAATTATTAGAGGAAAAATCAAGAATTTTGCTCGTACTGCTCCTATTGGAAACAATCCATTTAAGATTATTTTTCTTGATGAAGCTGATTCATTGACCTCAGATGCACAGGCAGCGCTTCGTCGAACAATTGAAAAATATACGCATATCTGCCGGTTTGTTCTTTCAGTGAATTATTCATCAAAGATCATTGAACCGATTCAAAGCCGGTGTACCGTGTTTCGATTTCGTCCGTTGAATGCAGCTGATGTGAAAAAATATATGCGCTGGATTGCTAAAAAAGAAAAATTGGAGATTACCCCTGATGGTTTGGAGGCCCTTATTTTTGTATCTCAAGGTGATTTACGAAAAGCAATTAATGTGCTTCAAGTGGGTGCATCAGTGAGTGACACTATCACCGCTGAACTGTTGTATGAGACTAGTGCAACAGCAAAACCAGGTGATGTTCAGCAGTTGATTACCACTGCTCTTTCTGGTGATTTCATGGCTGCTCGGAAACAATTATATGATCTTCTTATTGAATATGGTCTGAGCGGTGAAGATATCATTAAACAAATCCATCGGTCCATTTATGATTTATCTATCCCTGATGTTAATAAAATTAAACTCATTGATTATACTGGTGAAATTGAGTTTCGGCTTACTGAGGGAAGTAATGAACATATTCAACTGGAGACCTTGCTTGCTCAGTTTGCTCTTGCTGGCAATAAATTGAAATAAAAAAAGAGAAAAAAAGTTGTTGTTTGTTTTAAAGATGGGTGTTAATGAACTCATCAACGATACGGCTGAGTTCCTCTTTTGTTTTTTTCCCTACACCATAACGCACACGGATGATTTGTTTATTAGTGTCAAGAACCCTGGTAAGATCAATTGGGGTTCCACTCACGACTACATCAACATCAGCATTGTTAATGGTTTCTTCTAGTTCCTTCATCTGTTTTTTTCCATATCCCATTGCGGGAAGGACACTGGAAAGATGGGTGTATTTATTGAATGTTTCGACAATGCTTCCAACGGCAAAAGGTCGGGGATCAACAATTTCACCAGCGTTGTTGTCCTTAGCGGCAACGGTTCCAGCTCCATAGGGCATGCTTCCATGGGTGACGGTTGGTCCATCTTCGATGACGAGGACCTTTTTACCCTTGATTTCTTCTCCTTGTTCAGCGGTAACTTCAGAGATTCCTTCAATAATTGTTGCTTTGGCATTGACCGATTTCACATTTTTTTTCACTAGATCAATGTTTTTTTGTTCTGCAGTGTTAACTTTGTTGATCAGGATGACATCAGCCATGGCGGTGTTTACTCCACCGGGGTAATAGGAGATTTCATGACCGGGTCGATGTGGATCAGCTAAGGTGATGAGAAGATCGGTTTTGTAAAAGGAGAAATCATTGTTGCCACCATCCCATATGATGACATCAGCTTCTTTTTCTGCTTCAGCAAGGATTTTTCCATAATCAACGCCAGCATAAATCACTCCGCCCATGTCAATGTATGGTTCATATTCCTCACGTTCTTCAATAGTGCAATTATATGTATCTAAATCCTCATAACTAGCAAATCGTTGCACGATTTGTGTGGTGAGATCTGGATCATAGGGCATGGGATGTCGGATACTTGCTACTTTTAATCCTTTGCTTTGTAGGATTTCAAAGATAGATCGTGATACTTGTGATTTTCCACACCCTGTGCGTACGGCACAGACCGCAATCACTGGTTTCGATGATTGAATCATGGTACTTTCTGGACCAAGCAGGGTAAAATCAGCACCTGCTGCATTGACGAGTGCAGATTTTTCCATCACGTATTTATAGGGGAGATCACTGTAAGCAAAGACGACTTCATCGATGTGATGATCTTTGATGAGATTAGGGAGGTCTTCTTCAGCATAAATGGGGATGCCATCGGGGTATTGTTCTCCTGAAAGTTCTGGTGGATATTTGCGTCCATATATATCTGGAATCTGAGTGGCGGTGAATGCCACCACCTCATAATCATTGTTTTCTCTGAAATAGACATTGAAATTATGAAAATCTCTACCTGCTGCTCCCATGATAATGACTTTTTTCTTTTCTTGCATAATATATTTAGCCTCCGAACGCTAATCGGTGGAATCAAATCTTCCTTTTTAAACGTTTTCTCAACGTGAATCTGTAATAATAAAAAAGGAGAAAAAATGAGGTGGTTTTATTGTTCCTCGTATAAACGGGCAACGTCTTCAGCGACTTCAAGTGTGCTATTGCTACCACCTAGATCATAGGTTTTCACGGTTCCAGCTTTAATGTTTGCAGCAATGGCCTGTTGAAGTTTACTTGCTTGTTCTGTTTCACCAAGCCAGTCAAGCATCAATTTTGTAGAAAGCATCATTGCGGTGGGGTTGACTTTGTATTTACCTGCATATTTGGGTGCACTCCCATGGGTTGGTTCAAATAATCCATAATCATCGCCAATGTTTCCAGAAGCAGCAAAACCAAGTCCTCCGATTAATTGAGCGCTTAAATCTGAGATGATATCTCCGAACATA
>JAWOBC010000165.1:0-12236 GCA_046498165.1 Thermoplasmatota archaeon | reverse complement strand
GAAGCGATGATTATTGCTCCACTTGCTCCGTTTCGGTTATCAACTCGACCATGGATTGTGCCATTTAACAAAAAAATTCGGTTGAATGTGCTTCCTAAGAGTAAGGAAACAAAATTAGTTGTTGATGGGAATTACACGAAAATGGTAACTTGTGATGATACCATTGTTATTACTAAATCTGAAAAAAAAGCTCGGTTTATTCGTTTTGGTGAATCCTTTTATCAGATGGTCCGGTTAAAGCTGGTGCGATAACGTTATGAGCTGGTTCAGAAAAACAAAAAAAGAAGAGACTGTGCCGACCCAGTGGAAGATAACCCGGGATTGTTTATCCTTTATTTTAGAGAGCGCAAAATCAGTTCATCCAAATGAATTTGCTGGTCTGTTACGGGTTGATGATGTTTCTAAGGATACAATTATTGAGTTGATGCTTCTTCCCGGCACTATTTCTGGGAGTTCTCATGCTATTTTCCAGTTGCATATGAGACCGATTGATTTTAGTCTGGTTGGAACCATTCATAGTCATCCTTCCCCATCGTTTTATCCTTCAGAAGCAGATCTTACCTTGTTTCGAAAATATGGTAGGGTTCATATCATTGTCGCCCATCCATATAACATAGATTCTTGGCAAGCCTATGATGGAAAAGGAAACAAAATCGAGGTAAGAGTTATTTAATACCCTTGTCGATATTGGTATATGGGATGGTGAAAATAATCTATGAGTGTTTCTCCTATTGATGTGGTTTTCTTTGCGGCATTGGCCCCAATTTTTGGTGTTATCTTATTTTGGTTTATTCAACTGCTGTTTATTGAAAGTTTGAAATATGTGTTATCCTCGATTAGTACAAGACATCAACCGTTGACTCGGTTTACTAATTTTCTTGGTATCTTTTTTCAAACTGCTTGTCATGCCTTGGGTTACACGGTGACAAAAAGCGGGATTGAAAAAGTTCATGTTAGTGTTGATTATGGAAAGGTGGCTCCAAAAAAAACCCGTAAGGGTGTTGGTGAATGGTTTGCTAATGCTTTTTTGTTTATTGGTCCTTTTTTTATTCCTGCTCTTCTGCTGTTGATTTTTTTACCTTTTTTGATGAATGGTGGTTTTGCTCTTGCATCTCAATCATCATATTCATTTGCGGAGGGGTTAATCATATATGGTCAGAATTTGTATACGTTTTCTCTGAGTTTTTTTTCCTTTCTTGCTACAATTGATCTTTTACATCCTGTGCATCTGGGTTTCTTTCTGCTTTTAATCATTTTAGGCTTGGGAATTCGACCAAGTTATATTGGTAAGAAACCTCGCAAAAAAGTTGATATGCTTTATGATCTGAAAAACATTCGTTATAATGTGTTACATAAACCCATTTATATTTTCATGCTTTTTCTCAGTGCATATTTATTTTTTTACATTTCGTTATTGCTTCAGCAAGATTGGTATAGTATGCTGTTTTCTGTTTTTGGTTGGTTGAGTATTATTTCTATTGTTGCCTTACTCATTGCCCATATTATTTTGTTTTTTATTAAAACCACTGATGAACTACCAACCGTCTGGAGAATGCTTTGTTTCAGTATTATTCCTCTGTCTTACATTGGAATTCGGAGTGTTTTTTATGTGTATCCGGTTCCTTATTTGACCAGTTTGTCCCTCATTTTTATGATTGTAGTTACAGTCCTTGTCACGGTGTTTCTCTATTCCCGATTCACCAATACATTTAAAACTAGTTTTTTTATGAATTTACTGAAAAACAAAAAGAAGAGGAAGGATGATGGATCAAGACGAGTTATTAGAAAGTGAACAGGTTGAAAAGAGAATATCACCTCATCCCTTATCATTCATGGGTCTTCAATCCTTGTGTATTTTTCTTATTGCTTGGGGATTGATTTTTGGATGGTTAGTTAATTTTTCTGAATTCAGCTCATTTTTTAGAGAAGCAGGAGCGATTAATTTTATTTTACTTGCGGCAGTGTGGGGTATCGTCATATTGCTTGCTGGCGTCATTGCTTCACTAGTAAAAGTGCTCTGGCGGATTTTTTTCTTATATCTTTCTATTGTTGCAACAGGCCTTGTTATCATTGTCTGGCTTGGTTTATATGATGCATCAACGGTGTTTCTGCCAGTGTTCACTGTTGTTGTTTCCATCATCGGTTTTCTTATCGTTGAATTGTTTCGCCGATCTCATCGGTATATCATTTCAAATCAACGGATTGTCTTTAAAGGAGGGATTGTAACAAAAGAACAACGAACCCTTCGTTATGATAAAATTAGTGATATTAACACGAAACAAGGAGTGTTAGGACAGATCTTTGGTTTTGGAACTATTATTCCTATTAGCCAGTCTGGTTTTGGCTTGGGAACCGATCAGTCCTTTGCAGGCGGTGGTATCAAGGGCAACGCAAGTAAAAAAATCGGTTTGTTCGGTTTTTTTGGTGGTGGAAGAGAGGTGCAAACTCCTCGAACCAGAAGTTATTATGAATTACATGGGGTTTTTCCATTCAAAGAAATGAAAAAAATCGTTGAACAATATGTACAAGGAAGTGTTGTGACACCATATCAGGAAGAGCAGGTGAAGTTTCAGGAGGAACAGCGTGATCTGCAAAAGGAGATGCGTGATTTATTAAAAAAACAGAAAAAACTGAATGTTGAAGAAGAATATTCTGAGGATAAATAGAAAAAGAGTTATCTGTTTTCTTCTTTCTTAACAAAGATAGGGGATAAATTGGAGATGATTCCAAAGGAACTGTTTTTAACGAGGGGAAAAGGCATTCATGCTCATCGACTACAATCCTTTGAACTTGCGTTAAGAGCTGCTGGGATTGAAACATGTAATCTGGTTCATGTTTCTAGTATTATTCCACCGGATTGTAAAATCATTTCAAAGGAGGAAGGGATTCAGAAAATAACACCTGGCCAGATCACGTTTTGTGTTCTTGCGCTTCATCGAACCAAAAGAGCACATCAGCAGATTGGTGCATCTATTGGTCTTGCCAGACCGAAAAACAGAAAGATTCATGGATATATTGCTGAACATCATCAGAATCAGTGTTCACCAGATGAGATCAAAAAACATGCTGAAGATCTTTCCCTTCGTATGCTTTCTACTACTGTTGGAATCACTGAAAATAAAGGAGTTGGAAAAAGTGAACAGCAACGACTATGTTTTCGGAAAAACTGTGAGATAGATAGTATTTTTGAGTATGAGTCTGATACCATAAAGGACAACTGGACCACGGTTATCGCTGCAGCAGTATTTCTTTTTGATTGAATAGAAAATTTTCAAAAAATTGTTCTTATTGCTGAAAAAAATAAAAAAATACTTTATATAGGGACATGTTTTTACCATGTTTAATAATTTGTTCGGTTAAACATGATGGATAGGTGAGATAGTTATGATGCAAGAATTTGTGAAATGGTTTGAAGATCTACGAATCGAGGATGTTCCCTCTGTCGGAGGTAAAAATGCTTCATTAGGCGAGATGATTCGTAATCTTGGTGAAAAAGGCGTCAGTGTTCCTGGTGGATTTGCAGTCACTGCTTATGCATACAAATACACCATGGAAAAAGAGGGAGTGGATAAAAAAATCAAGGAGATTCTCTCAGATCTAGATACCAACGATGTGGCTAATCTTTCAGAACATGGCGAAAAGGTTAGAAATCTTATCAGAAATACACCATTACCTGACGAGGTTGCTGATGCGATTCGGAAACATTACCGGGAGATGGAACAACGCTATAATGAATCTGTTGATGTGGCAGTGAGAAGTAGTGCCACTGCTGAGGATTTGCCTGATGCAAGTTTCGCAGGTCAGCAGGAAACATATTTAAATGTGCGTGGTGAAGAGGAACTCCTTGAGAAGGTGAAGGATTGTTTTGCTTCTCTGTTTACTAATCGCGCCATTTCTTATCGGGAGGATAAAGGTTTTGATCATTTCAGTGTCTATCTATCTGTTGGTGTGCAAAAAATGGTTCGATCTGATCTTGCTTCATCAGGGGTGATGTTTTCCATTGATACGGAAAGTGGATTTAAAGATGTAGTGTATATCACAGGAGCATATGGCCTTGGAGAAAACGTAGTACAGGGAACAGTAAACCCTGATCAGTTTTATGTGTTTAAACCAACCTTAAAACAGGGGTTTAAACCCATTTTAGAGAAAAAACTGGGTTCAAAAGAAAAAAGAATGATCTATGGGGAAACAGGAACTATTCAAGAACCAGTAAGCATTGATGATCAACGACAATTTGTCATTTCGGATGAAGAGCTTCTCACCCTTGCTCGCTGGGCAAGTATTATTGAAGATCATTATGGAAAACCAATGGATATCGAATGGGCTAAGGATGGAAAAACCAGTGATTTATTCATTGTGCAAGCGCGTCCTGAAACCGTGCATTCTCAGAAGGATGTGGCGATGCTTGAGACCTATGTGCTTGAAGAAAAAGGAAATATTCTCTCACAAGGTGAAGCTGTTGGCAGTCGAATTGGACAAGGCAAGGTCAATGTGATTGAATCAGCAGCAAACATTGATCGTTTTCAGAAGGGGCAAGTCCTGGTGACAGATATGACTGATCCTGATTGGGAACCAATTATGAAAATCGCTGGTGCTATTGTCACTAATCGAGGTGGACGAACCTGTCATGCAGCTATTATTTCCCGGGAACTTGGTATTCCCTGTGTCATTGGTGCTGGTGATGCGACTGAGAAACTATCAAATAACACAGATGTCACCGTTGATTGCTCCGAGGGAACAGGAAACATCTATGAGGGATTATTGAAATATCGAGTGGATAAGGTCAAGCTTGATACCATTCCTAAAACAAAAACAAAAATCATGATGAATGTAGGAACTCCTGAAAAAGCATTTCAGCAAGCCCAATTACCTAGTGATGGTGTGGGTCTTGCTCGTGAGGAGTTCATCATTAACTCTCATATTGGTATTCATCCTTTGGCGTTGCTTGAATATGAAAAATTAAAACAGCTTGTAGAGGATAACCCTCGGGTTGCTGAAGTGGTGGAAAAAATCGATGAGAAAAGTGCTGCTTATCCAGATAAGGAGACTTTTTTCATTGAGACATTAGCTTGTGGTATTGCAAAGATTGCAGCTGGTTTTTATCCAGATGATGTAATCGTTCGTATGTCAGATTTCAAGACCAATGAATATGCAAATCTCATTGGCGGATATCTGTATGAACCCAAGGAACATAATCCTATGATTGGATGGCGTGGTGCCTCCCGTTATTATGATGATAAATATAAACCAGCCTATGGTATGGAATGTAAAGCAATCAAAAAAGTTCGTGATGAGATGGGGCTGACCAATGTAAAACCTATGATTCCGTTTTGTCGCACTCCTGATGAAGGTCGCAAGGTCATTGAGGTAATGAATGAGTATGGTCTGCGGCAGGGCGAAAACGACCTTGAAGTCTATGTGATGTGTGAGATTCCTTCTAATGTGGTAGTAGCTGATCAGTTCGCTGAAATCTTTGATGGTTTTAGTATTGGATCAAATGATCTGACGCAGCTTACGTTAGGTCTTGACCGTGATTCTGATTTGGTTGCTCATATTTTTGATGAACGAAATGACGCAGTGAAACGATTAGTAGCCCAAGTGATTAAAACTGCTCATAATCATACTCCTCGAAGAAAAGTAGGGATTTGTGGTCAGGCTCCCTCGGATTTTCCAGAGTTTGCGGAGTTTCTGGTTGAACAAGGGATTGATAGCATCTCATTGAATCCTGATACGGTTGCAAAGACCCGTTTTAATATCGCAGATACAGAACAAAAGATGACCGTTGAAGCAGTGTAACATCCTCTTTTTTTTCTTTTCTTATTTTCCTCTTTTTTTGCTGAATCTTTTTATGAGTGAATCGTATTGTTCATTGTTATGGATGTTATTCCGATCATTCATTTGAAACATCAGATATTGTTCAAGAAAAAAGAAACTGCCTCTGTTCGGGCTTTACTCGATAAACATTCTCTTTCATCGGTGTATCTGTATGATGAGCAGGGTATTTTAAAAAATCATCCCCAAGTTGATTTCTATCAAAAACTATCCAAGGTTTATGAACTATGGGTGGATGCTGGACCGCGAGAAGTCGGTGATATCGTTGATATTGTTTTTTCTGGTGCGAAAAAGATAGTGCTGAGACCCTCATCTTGGGTGGAAACAGATGTGAAAACCATTCGTGATCTCACGGATCATCAGCTTTTCTGCCATTATGATATTGATGTAACGCAAAGAGAAGAAAACATGAGGTATCCTCTCCCGGATTATGATTTCGATGGCATCATTGTTTTTGTTCATGGAGATTGGAAAAAGAGAAGATTTGCAACAGAGGAAAAAATAAAAAATCTTGCAAAAAAAAATCATGCTTTTGTGTATACTTCAGATTACCAGGATCAATCTTTTTGGAAATCGGTTGGTTTTAAGGGAATATTAGTTGACATAGATCATTTTCCTGAGGTGATCTCATGAATGATGATGCAAAAAAAATCATTGCTTTTTTGATGAAACGCAGTGGAAAAACAACGTTACCTGAATCAGAGTTTTATCTTACCATTTCTATGGATTTACAGTGGTGTCCCCCAAAACAAGCAAAAGCGTTTGTAGCTAGTGCACTTCAAGCAGGATTGTTAACTAAAAAGGATGATCAATTATCACCCACTTTTGATGTGAAAGCCGTTACGATTCCTACTGGTTTTAAACCATCTATTGATATGTTTCAAAAAAAAATGATGGAGCCATCTGATTCCAAACAAGATATTGTTCAACAATTAAGTGATGCCATAGCAGAAAAAACCGATGATTCGGTTGATCAAATTAAGAAAACTATTGAAACTCATGCAGCTGAAAAAATGGTTTCTAAAGAGGTTGCAGCTCTTCTTCTTGCGAAAAAATATGATATCGTCATTGATTCTTTTCTTCCATTGGTAAAAGATCAGTTATTCACAGAAAATAAAGTATAATGGGAAACAGCAGCACTCCCATGAGATGGCTTCGTCTCACATTCCATTGCACTGGGAGAAGACCTAGAAAGGTTGCGACAAGAAGGATGAATAACCCCATGAATCCAGTGAAAAGAAACACCAGGATGACAATGAGGGTGATGGTTCCGCCAACAAGTGGTTGATAGGGAAGTTTTGAGAAATGTTTTGCAAATATTTTTCCCACATAAAGTGTTGAAAAATATGAGAGTGTTCCACCCAAGAGAAGTGCCATGAGCATGTAACTGAGATTGGTTGGCATCAGAAGTTGTGTCCATTCGTTCACGGTTATGAGTTGCATAGCTGCAAGGGTGGCTCCGCTTCGTGAACGAAGTATGATGAAGAGCACGATGACCACAAAAAAAGCACAGGCTGTGTTTACTGCAGAGAGTGTCACGATGGTTTGTTTTTTTGAGGATTCCCCTCGGGCATTCATCGCTAGTATTGTTCCTGTTGCTGATGTTATACCTGGGATGATGGAGACTAGGATTCCTCCTCCGCTGCCGGTGATCACGGAGAGAACGGAGCTTTTTTTGGTTTGTTTATCAATCTTGTGATCTGATAGGTCTTGTTCGGGAATAGTAGGTTTGGTCACTAGTGAAGTAAGTAGTGTTGGTAAGCCAAATAAACCTGAGAGCATGGGAAAAAGCACGGGTGAATCAAGCCCGATGGGTGAACTTACCGGTAGTTCTAAGGCGATGTATCCAAATATGCCGGCAAGGAAAAAAAGAAGTGTGGCAAAGAGCATGCCTAATATCGCAGGTGTTTTTCCTTTAAATCCAAAATCATCGATTTTTCCTTTTTCTGTGGCAAGCATGAGGAGGGTTATGGCGATGAGAACAAAGATCATGATTTCTTGTAGTGTTGAGTAAAATTGGATGGGAACGCCAATGATCAATCGTATGGGGTAGAGAAGGAGAAAACTGATGAGTATTGCTCCGTAGCTTCCCATTGCTGAGAGGGCGACGGCTTCATAACCTTTGCCTTCAAGAAGGAGACTGTGAGCGGGGAGAACGGAGAGAGCAGTGTCTGCGTCTGGTGCGCCCAGGAAAGTGGTGGGAATAGTATCATGAAACGTGTGACTTATTGACACGCTTATAATGTATATTGCAATGAGAACGAGGATGATTTCTGGAGTGATCCCTGCTTGTTGTAATGGGGTAAAGAGGGTGACGATAATGGGAGATAATGAAAGTAGGATAAGGGCGATGTTGTTGACGTGAAGGCCGGGTAGCAGACCGGTTAATATTCCGGTGAGCACACCTAAGATACAGAAAAGGATAATGAGTGAAAAGAGGATCATGTGTTGTTTTCTCCGATGGGTTTAATGAGATGGTTTGAATTTTTTATGTTGAAAAGATAGCAGGTTTGAGATGCATCATATTGTAAAAGAGCGTGGAGGGTACAGTGTTTTCCAGCATAGATACTGATATTTGCTCCGGGGTAGTAGGTAACGATTATACTGTGGTTTGCTTCTTTATCGGTGAGGATGAAGTAGTCATCATAGATGCTGTCGATGTATCCTGTGGTGTTGATTTGTAGATTTACGAATTTTTCTGGATTGTTTGCTATTTCCCAGAGTGGTGTGGTGATGTTTCCCCATTGTTGTATGATCTGTAATGATGTTTTTTGATCAATTATGATTTCCCAGTCATCATTGTATTGTTCTACTTTTCCTGTTGCTTGGACAAGATCTCCATATTGGACGGTGACTGGTTCTTGGCAGAATAATTGGGCGGTGGTGTTATTTGCTTTAACGGTGATAATCTGATTTCCGTATGATGTGGTGTAGTAATCTATTATTGTTGCTTGTGTGGTGATTTCTTTTCCTTCGTATTCGGAAATTTTCTCTAAATCAATGTATATTGGTTGTGTGAATGTTGATAGGATGTAGAGGATGGTAATCCCGATGAGTGAGAGGAGGAGCGAAATATATTTTATGTTCATATTTGAAAAAATATATTAATATGGGGATATTATTAATTAATCTTACTATGAATTTAGTCAAAATATGATGATTCCCAAAGAATTTTTTTAGAAGAGGGGTCAGTTAATTTTTTATAGTAGGGCCTGTATATGATTTTCAGTAGGCAGAAGGTTGAAAACAATGAACAAAAACGAAGATAATTATAACGAAGAAGATTTCTTTGAGTTATATCAGGATCTTTTTGAAGCGATGATGAAGGGAATGCAGGAGTTCATAAACAATAATCCTTCAATAATGACCACGTCGCCTTATTACGATAGAAGCAAATCGTTCACAAAAGAGAAAAAACAACACCATCAAAACACCCGTGATCAAACAAACAATACTGTTCAATCAAAACATCAATTGGAAAAAAACTTTGATTTGTTTAATACAAAAAAAGAAATCAGTATAACCTTAGAAATCCCAAATGTGAATAAAAAGGATATCGATTTAACGGTGACTCGTAAAACTATCACCCTTAGCCTCAAAAACAAAGGAAAAACAGTTGAAAAGAAAATACCACTTCCTTCCCCGGTGAAACCAAAAACAACCAGTGCTTCATATAAAAATGGAATTTTAGATATTGTGATTCAAAAAGAAGTAAATGGTGTCGAGGTTAGACCTGAATAAAACATGATGCAGTGTCGCAAATCTATTTACCTAGATACTGTATTCTCAATAAGTGAAATTGTATAATTTGCGGTGAGGATGTCTTATGATTAAAAAAGATGTAATGTTAAAAGTTTCAGAAGCATTTCAGCAAGATGTTGGATATGGAAGAGCACGGATAGATAATCAGACACGTATGGAACTTGATCTATCTATCGGTGATGTCATTTCCATTGAGGGATCAAAACAGACAGCATCGGTGGTTTGGAGAGCTCATCCAACTGATGAGGGTAAACATATCATCCGGATCGATAATCTCACCCGGAAAAATGCTGGAGCAGGTCTGGAAGATAATGTCACCATTAAAAAAGCAGATGTGCAACCCGCTGAAAAAGTTATTTTGGCTCCGTTGATTTCAAAGGGTCAGCAAATCCAATTTGGCACTGGGATTGAAACTTTGATTAAGAAAGGTTTGTTAAAACGTCCATTGACCAAAGGTGATAACATTATTGTTCCAGGTATCGCTCTTTTTGGAAGTGCTCTTCCCTTTTCTATTCTCAATATTAATCCCAGTGGAATTGTTTCCATTAATGAAGAAACCGTTATCAAAGTAAAAGAAGAAGCAGCACAGCAAATGGAACCAGAAGGCCCTCGTGTCAGTTATGAGGACATCGGTGGTCTGAAAGATGAACTGGAACGAGTAAAAGAGATGATTCAGCTTCCAATTAAACATCCGAAGATCTTCAATCGGTTAGGTATTGATCCACCAAAGGGAGTGTTGCTTCATGGTCCACCGGGAACCGGAAAAACGTTGATTGCAAAAGCAGTGGCAAATGAATCAGGTGCGAGTTTTTATACCATTAATGGTCCAGAGATCATGAGTAAGTTTTATGGGCAAAGTGAAGAGAATCTTCGTAAGATTTTTGATGAAGCAGAAAAAAATGCTCCTTCAATTATTTTCATTGATGAAATTGATGCTATTGCGGGAAAACGAAGTGAGACACATGGTGAAGTGGAAAAAAGAGTGGTTTCTCAGTTGCTAACGTTAATGGATGGATTGAAAGGCCGGGGAAAATTAATCGTTATTGGGGCAACTAATATTCCAGATTCATTGGATCCAGCGTTACGTCGACCTGGTCGATTTGACCGGGAGATTCGTATTGATGCTCCTGATCGAGATGGGCGAAAGGAAATCGTTCAGATTCACACGCGGGGTATGCCAAAGGCTGATGATGTTGATTTGGAAAAACTTGCTGAAAGAACCTATGGTTATGTTGGCGCTGATTTAGCAGCACTTGCAAGAGAATCAGCGATGAATGCGTTACGGCGCTATCTTCCTGAGATTGATTTGGAAAAACCAATTCCAGTGGAAGTTCTTGAAAAAATGGAAGTGACCATGGAAGATTTTAAGGATGCGCAACGTGGAATTGAACCTTCGGCCATGCGGGAGTTTTTTGTTGAGATGCCTAAGGTGAGTTGGAAGGATGTTGGTGGTCTTAATGATGTAAAACAGAATCTGAGAGAATCAGTTGAATGGCCACTGTCCCAGCCTGAGGTGTTTAAACGGTTGGGTATTAATGCTCCCCGTGGAATTTTATTATATGGTCCACCCGGGACGGGTAAAACGTTGATTGCAAAAGCAGTGGCAAATGAATCTGATTCAAATTTTATTTCTATTAAAGGTCCTGAAGTGATGAGTAAATGGGTTGGTGAAAGTGAAAAAGCTGTTCGGGAGTTGTTTAAGAAAGCAAAGCAGGTTGCTCCCTCAATTGTTTTTCTAGATGAGTTAGATGCTATTGCTCCTCGTCGTGGTGCTTATGCCGGGTCTCATGTAACTGAAAGTGTGGTAAATCAATTGCTTACTAGTATTGATGGTATGGAAAGTATGGAAGGTGTGGTAATTATAGGGGCAACCAATCGACCGGATATTATTGATCCTAGTTTACTTCGACCTGGTCGATTTGATCGGTTGATACTGACTCCTTCTCCTGAATTATCTGCTCGTGAGGAGATTTTTAAGATTCATACGAAGAATATGCCACTATCTTCTGATGTTTCCCTGAAAGATTTAAGCAAGAAAACTGATGGGTTTTCTGGTGCTGATATTGAAGCACTTTGCCGGGAGGCAGCAATGATTGCGTTACGGACTGATATTAAGGTGAAGAAGGTGACCAAAAAGCATTTTGTGAGAGCTTTGCAAGAGATTCGTCCGAGTCTTACTGATGAACTGGTAAAATATTATAAGAAGGTGTCTCAGGATCTTGGAAGTGGTGTAGCCAAAAAAGATAAAAGAGAAAAAGATATTCAATATATATAGAGAAATATAATAAAAGGGATGGATAAATATGAAGGTTACGGAAAATGAGTTAAGAGGAAAAACAGTGATGAGTGAAGAGGGATTGTATCTTGGTATCCTTCGTAACTCTACGGTAGATGAGCGGACTGGTGCCTTAATTGATGTGTTGATTGAGCCATCTGATGATGTGGATCCGCGGTTGTATCATTTGGATAAGACAGGAAATTTAGTGTTTCCATTTGAGTCTATAAAATCAGTGAAAGATGTTGTTATCATTGGAAGTTAAAAGCGGGATTTTTTACTTTTACATAATCTGGCATAAACTTGTTTTTGTTTATGGTTGTGATTTCATCAGGGTTTCTTTCTTCTATCTCTATTTCCTCACCAG
>JAWOBC010000156.1:0-4015 GCA_046498165.1 Thermoplasmatota archaeon | reverse complement strand
TAGACTCGTTTCGGATCCTTTCGATACTCCGGATATTTATTCATGAATCCATCAATGATTTCCCGAATGGTTTTTTTATCTGTTCTTTGAATGAATCTTCTCAAGCGAGTTCTCAGAGTTTTCTCCCAGAGTTCACGTTTATGTGTCTCCATAATCTGACAGGACACATGATAAATAGTGTTTCGATATGGACTATATTGTCGATTTTCCTTTAAAAATTCCTCCACAATTCTAGAAACGTTATCCATCCGGCGTTCAAGAATGAAATCATCAAGTCGAATGGTCATTTCCCGTTCAAAACTATCCTTATGATAATGCTCATGTAGTTCCCTACTCACTAAAAGAATTTCAATAAGAGAAATAACCAGTAAAATGCTGGTGAGTTCAATAACCAAGGTATCTGCTTCGATGGTAAATGCATGTGCTATTAAGATTAATTCAAAGGCAAGAATGATAAATGGTGGAATAAAGGACAATTTTTCGAATCGTTCAGATTCTTTATACTCTCGGATAAAATTTCTAAATCGTCCACACCGGGGCATACAAAAAATGGTAACTTTCCTACTGCTATAATAATTATGGTCCGACTTGATAATGTTATTGAAATATTTCAAAAATTATTTGAACAATATTCAACTTCTATGGTTTTTCCTTGATTTTTTCTTAATTTTTCCCTCTGCTCCATGGACTCCATGGTATCCTATGTTTTTTCATCATCAACGAATTCTTTTTGTGGATTTTCTCTACAACGTGTAATAATATTCTCCATCATTTCGTTGATTTCTATCCATATATGATCCTGGTTTATTCACCCGTGGTCTATGAGTATCCTCATCACGACGAAAAGTCACATCCACATTTTTCAGAAACATATTCATCCCCTCATGCAAACTAAACGGACCCTGTGCTACTCCACTCTTACCCGGTTCTCCGTCAAACACAATCAATGCATCACTAATCATATCAATAAAATACACGTCATGATCAACTACCATAGCTGAACGACCTGATTTTTCGATCACCCGGCGAATAGTGCGAGATGCCACCATACGCTGCTCACTATCTAAATAAGCAGAGGGTTCATCTAATAGATATATATCGGATTCCTGCACCAATGCATTGGCAATAGAAACCCGTTGTAATTCACCACCAGAAAGATTTTTTATTTTTTTATCCATCAAATATTTCAAATGAAATGTTTTCAAAATCTCAGACTTATAAAACGGTGATGTAAACAATGATTGAGCTCTCCATTCAAGAAAATCTCGAACCGTCCCATCAAAATCAGGGGTAATATACTGAGGTTTATAACTCACTGAGATATCATGCTCTATTTTTCCCTTTGTTGGTTCAATGGCACCAGCAAGCATTTTCACAAACGTGGTCTTCCCAATGGCATTAGGGCCAACAATCCCAATGATTTCACCTTGTCTGATCACCCCATTTTTCACCATCAATGAAAATGATTGAAATGATTTTTCAAGTGATTGATACGTAATAAGAATACGAAGCTGCTGCCTTTTTTTCGGTGGATGAGCATAAAACTCGATTTTCTCACCAAAACGAATGTTTTCCTCCTTCAGATAACCAGACAAATAGGTATTAATCGCATGACGAACGCCACGAGGTTTAGTCACTACCCCATAGGCTCCCTCATTACCATACATCAAATTCACGGAATCACAAAGAAAATCAAGCACCGCTAGATCATGTTCAATCACCATCACCTTTTTTGTTTCAGAAAGTTCCTTAATGATACGGGCAACCTTCAGCCGCTGATTAATATCTAAATATGATGATGGTTCATCAAAGAAATATAAATCAACATCTTTTAACAAGGCTGCAGCAATACTCATTAACTGCAATTCACCACCAGAAATCTTCCCGGCACCAATATCCTTCTCAAGAATGTTTTCCAACCCTAATTTTTCAACAACAGTATCAAAATCACCCGCAGTATCTGTCTCTGAAAGAATATCGCCGATTTTCCCGTTCATCACCTTAGGAAGCTTATCAACATACTGCGGTTTCACCACCGTGTTCACTGTACCATCCTTCACTTTTGAAAAATGATTTGCAAGAGCAGTACCCGAATAATAATCAATCACTGCATCCCAGGTGCTTTTTTCTTGTAATTCACCAAGATTTGGAATGTTTTGTCCTGATAGAATCTTAATAGCAGTGGTTTTACCGATCCCATTAGGGCCAAGAATTCCAACACATGTCCCCTTTTTTGGCACCGGTAGTCGAAACAATCGAAACCCGTTTTTTCCAAATTGATGAATTAAATCCGTATCTAATTCCTGGGCAAGACCAATAATTTTCAATGCATCAAATGGGCATTTATGAACACAAATACCACAACCAACACAGAGATCCTCAGAAACCACTGGTTTTCCATCCTCGCCCTCAACAATGGTTTCATCACCAGCTCTCACCCGGGGGCAATATTTAATGCATTCCTTAGCACAATTTTTTGGTTTACATCGATCTCTAAGTAAAACTGCAATTCTCATCTATTCAACACAGAACAGGAAAGAAAACAGGGTTAATTAGTTTTTATCCTCCAAAAGCATTATCATCTCTGCAAAAGAAGAGAGAAAATCTTAAATTCAACGATGGGTTAAAAAAGTTCATGGCGAGGGAATTCAATAAGATCATAGTGCCCATTGATGGATCAAAAGTGGCCAAAGAAGCAGCAAAAAAAGCAATTTATCTTTCAAAAGAAACCGGTGTTGAGTTAGTTTTGGTTCATGTCATCGAAATTCCATATATGCCGTCAGTCTTTGAAGACAGTACTGAAATCCCATATATGGATATCCTAGAACTGCTGAAACAACAAGGAAAAAAATTCCTTCAAGAAATTGAAACAATGGCCAAAAAATATGATGTTTCAATAAAACAAAAAATCCTCGAAGGTCATCCTGCTGAAGAAATCATTAAACTAGCACAACCAACGGATCTTATCGTGCTTGGAAAAAAAGGAATGACGGCACTTGACCGGATTTTTTTAGGCAGTGTCACCGAAAACGTTGCTCATCATGCACCATGCCCCATCATGATTGTGAAATAATTAAAATTGCACTATGAAACAAACACTTTAAGAATTAAAAATCAAAAAAAACCAAACGTTATAAACTGTTAGATGAATGTAAGCATTGGAGGATAATTTATGGTAAAAATAACACTTGATGAAAAAAGTATTGACGCCATCATTAACTACACCAAAACACATCGAAAAGAAGTAAGAGAATTTGTTAAAATCATTGGTGAAGAAACCCTGTCAGTTCTGAAAGAAAAAGACATCCTCAACCAAGGAGCAAAGCTTTATAGAGAAATCCAAAGCGCAATCAATTACACCTACAAAAAACAATAATTTTTTTTCTTTTCCTTCTCACTGAACGATTATTTCATATTCTTCCGAAACAGCATCATGCAAGGCAATATCAGTAGCAACAACATAATACGATATCACCGTATCCTTTGGAAACTGCCCGAGTTCAATACCAAACATCGGTTGATTCGACTGATTCCTCAATGGATCCTCACTATGTCTACCCTGCACAGGAAATGATGCATATTGAAACATGTTCTTCTGAATTGTTTCAGTGTCAACACTATAGCAAATCTGCACGTCTTTAACAGGAAATGAAACAAAGCTTATGTTTGCATACACGATGACATTACTTACATTGCTAACCATAGATGGTTGATGATACACCTGATGGATCACGGGGGGAGAGCTCACCTCAGGATCAATGATGAAGTTTTTGCTTTCTTCAACACTATTATCAGCAGTATCAACAGCTGTAACCGTTATGGTATGAACACCCGATGAAAGATCTTCAATTGAAATCATCCTCGACCAATTCCTATCAGGATTACTCATTGTTACCTGCTCATCATCAATAGAAATTATTACCTGTTTAACACTGCTTTCATCAGCAACAAAACCACTTACCGTTAGTTCATCACCATTCAATAACTCATTGTTCGCCGGATAAAGGATATGAAG
>JAWOBC010000055.1:0-10951 GCA_046498165.1 Thermoplasmatota archaeon | reverse complement strand
AAATCCTGCTCAGTCTCCTGGGGTATTTTTGTTTTGATAAGGCCAATGCGATTCGAAATTCGGTGAACATGAGTATCTACAGTTATGCTGTCTATGTTAAAAGCGATACCTAATACTAAATTTGCTGTCTTTCTACCTACACCGGGAAGTTGGATTAGATCACTCAGCGTATTCGGCACTTTTCCCCAATAGATATAGAAAAACCAGATGATATGAATTTTATTTTAGGACAAAGTCATTTTATCAAAACCATTGAAGATCTGTATGAAGCTGTGGTTAACAGTGTTCCCAATGCACAATTTGGTATTGCTTTTTGTGAAGCAAGTGGTGCTCGAAAAGTACGAAGCATCGGTAACAATGAAAAACTAAAGAAACTAGCGGAAAAAAATGCATTAACCATTGGGGCAGGACACTCATTTATACTATTTATTGAGGACTGCTTTCCTTTACATATTCTTCGAAACATCAAACAGGTCCCAGAAGTCTGCAGTATTTTTTGTGCCACAGCCAATCCTACAAAAGTAATCATCACCGAAGTACAAAATGGCAAAGAAACAGGTCGAGGAATCCTTGGAGTCATCGATGGACATACGCCCGTGGGAATCGAAAACAAAGAAGACATTACATGGCGAAAGGATTTCCTTCGAAACATTGGTTATAAATTATCATAACCATATTTTCCAACCAACGGCACAAAAGCACAACCACCAAGATCGTGACGACATATCTCTTTTCCTTTTTTTTCAAAAAGAAGTAATTGAGCCATCATTCCACCAACTGGAATCAAAAGCTTACCCTGTTCATCAAGTTGGTCAAATAATATTTTTGGTGTTGACGGTGCAGAACAGGTTACATACATCCGATCATATGGAGCATAATCCTTCAATCCAACAGATCCATCACCAACCACGACAGAAACATTTGATATTTTAGCATCATAGAGATGTTTTTGAGCCAATCTAGCAAGAGAAGGTAATCGTTCAATCGTATACACCTTTCCCGTTTCACCAACAAGCTGGGAAACAATGGCGGCATGATACCCGGAACCAGTGCCAATCTCTAGGACCTTTTGACCCTTGTGAAGATCAAGCGCTTCAGCCATGATTGCTACCATGTGTGGTGCTGAAATAGTCTGACCTTGACCAATATCAAGTGGTCTATCATGATATGCCTGATGTTTCAAATGAGATGGAATAAAATATTCTCGAGGAATCTTCTTAAATGCATCTTCAACAGTGGAAGAATAAATCCGACCCTCATCTTTCAATTTTTCAATCAAGACCTTTTTTTGCTTTTCAACATCCATGGATACCAATCGAGAAAACATAAACAAGAATCATACATAAAAGCTCTGTGTTATTAGAGCAGGGTTGAAGCATCAGTGTTTTTATAGAAGAATTGCTTTTCACCACTTCATCAATGGGAAAAAAAGCAATTATTGCTCTTGGTGGCAACGCACTTATCAAAAAAGGGCAGCAAGGAACCATTCATGAACAATTTGCCAATACTCGAGAGGTAACCATCTCCATCGTAAAGATGATCCAAGATGGATACAATCTTGTTATCACTCATGGAAATGGTCCACAAGTAGGTGCTATCTTATTACAAAACAATGCAGCTAGAAACATTCTTCCACCAATGCCACTTGGTGTCTGTGTTGCAGAAAGTGAAGGACTCATTGGCTATATGATTCAACAATGTTTAAGAAATGAATTACAAAAAAAAGGAATAAAAAAACCAGTTGCAACCATTATAACGCAAGTGCTTGTCGATAAAAATGACCCTTCTTTTACTCATCCCACTAAACCAATTGGACCCTATTACTCAGATTCAGATAAAAAACAGTTAATAGATGATGGTTATCAGCTCACCAAACAACCAAATGGATGGCGTATCGTTGTTCCCTCTCCAGATCCAAAAGAAATCGTGGAAGGAGATATCATCAAAACCATGTTACAAGAGGATATCATTGTAATCGCTGCAGGTGGAGGGGGCATGCCAGTGATACAAAAAAAAGACTGGGGACTTGATGGCGTGGAAGCAGTGGTTGATAAGGATCTTGCTTCAGAGCGACTCGCCGAATCAATCAATGCAGATCTTCTTCTTATCTTAACCAATGTTGAATATGTTTATCGGAATTTTAATACCAAGAATCAACGAAAAATAAAGAAAATTTCATTACAAAAAATAAAAAAATATTATGAAAACGATGAATTTCCAGCGGGGAGTATGGGACCAAAAATCTTAGCAGCAATCCGTTTTTTAGAAGCAGGTGGAAAACAAGTGATCATCACCGATGTTAGTCATGGATGGGATGCAATACAGGGAAAAACTGGGACACATATCAGCAAATAAATTATCTTTTAAGCAGGGAGATTTATAAAGCATATCCTGCATTTCGGTTTTTACACTATGGATGTCGATTCAATACAAAAACAAATCAAAGAAATCGAAGATGAGATATTCAACACTCAGAAAAACAAAGCAACAGAGCATCACATCGGAAAACTAAAAGCAAAAATCGCGAAACTGAAAGCACTTGAAGAAAAAAGAAAAAGTGCTGGAGGAACAGGAAAAGGTTTTTCCGTTAAAAAAAGTGGTGATGCAACCGTTGGATTAATCGGGTTTCCCAGTATTGGGAAAAGCACGTTATTAAATCAACTCACAGAAGCAGATAGCGAGGTTGGCCACTATGAATTTACCACACTTGATGTCATCCCAGGTATGCTGAAATATAAAGGAGCAAATATTCAAATTCTCGATCTCCCTGGATTAATCACTGGTGCTTCAAAAGGAAAAGGAAGAGGACGGGAAATTCTTTCCTCGGTTCGAAACGTTGATCTTATCCTGCTCATCATCGATGCAAAACATGTACATCATCTGGATCTGATGACCGCAGAACTTCATCATGCAGGTATCCGCTTGAATCAGCGTCCACCTGATGTGATCATCACTCCAACAAAACAGGGTGGCATCAATATCCAATCAACAGTGAAACTTACTCAGATCTCACAAAAAACCATTCGAAGCATCGCTGCTGAATATGTCACCAATGCAGATATTATCATTAGAGACAATATCACTGAAGATCAACTCATCGATGTTTTTGTACAAAATAGAACCTATCTTCCCGCAGTTGTAATCCTTAACAAAATAGATCTTTTAAGCAAGGACAAAATACAAGAACAAATCAAAAAAATCAGAAAACAAGGATGGGGGGTCGATGCTATCTCAGCAAAAAAAGGTGAAGGTCTCACGGAATTGAAAAACCTTATTTTTTCCCAGCTTCAACTTATTCGCATCTATATGAAACCACAAGGAAAAAAACCTGATTACTCTGAACCAATGATCCTCACCCAGGGTGATACTGTAGAAACCGTTTGTAAAACTATTCATCGGGATTTTAAAAAACGATTTCGATACGCTCTAGTCTGGGGAACATCAGGAAAATATCCTGGACAAAAGGTAGGTCTTGATCATACTCTCCATGATAAAGATGTGCTCACCGTGATTATCACTCATTAATTTGATAACAATTTTTCAGCTTGTTTAGCAATATATTTTTCGTTTAACTGATATTTTTCTAATAAATCAACGGGATCCCCACTTTCACAGAACTGATCTTGAATACCCATTCGTTTAAATGGAACTGAAGTAGAATACTCAGCTAGAGTTTCAGCTACCGCACCACCAAGACCACCAATAATAGAATGCTCCTCAGCAGTAATCATTGCATTTGTTTTTGTTGCATATTTTTTAATGAGTGCTTCATCTAATGGTTTAATCGTATGCATATCAATGACTGCTGCATCAATTCCTTTCTTTTTTAATAGTTTTCTTGCATCCAATACTGGATCAACCATAGTACCTGTCCCAATCAGGGTAACATCATCACCATCCTCAACCACTAATCCTTTTCCAAGTTGCAAGGTATTAATAAATTCATTCCCATATAAAATCGGTGCGGGGGCTCGACCAATACGAGCATACATGGGACCAGTGTGTTCAGCCATAAGTTCCACAATACGAGCTGTCTGTGTGTAATCACTTGGGGCAAGCACGGTCATATTGGGCAATACCCGCATTAAGGCAATATCTTCGATCATCTGATGACTTGCACCATCTTTACCGACACTAATACCACCATGGGTTGCAAAAATCTTAACATTTGCCTGAGAATAAGCTAAATCCATCCGAATCTGATCATACACTCGACCAGTGGCAAATACTGCAAAGGTACTTGCAAAAGGAATCTTTCCACAAGAAGCAAAACCTGCTGCAGTAGAAATCATATTTGCTTCAGCAATACCCATTTCAAAAAAACGATGAGGAAATTCCTTTGCAAACATTATCGTTTTTGTTGATTTGGAAAGATCAGCATCCAACACCACAATATCATCATTTTTCTTCCCAAGACGTACTAATGTTTCACCATATGCTTTCCGAGGGTTAACAATCTTTTTTTTCACCATATTTATTCCCCTCTCAGTTTTTTCTCTTCAGCCTCAAGTTCCTCAAGAGCACGAGTATGTTCCATTTCATTTGGTGGGACACCATGAAAATCAACATTATTCTCCATAAAGGATACCCCTTTTCCTTTCACCGTATCAAGAATAATTACCGATGGTTTATGTTTTATTTTATCAGTATCCTGCAATGCACAGAGAATATCACGAATATTATGACCATCAATTTCAACAACATGCCAGCCAAAAGCCGACCATCTATCTTTAACTGATTCTAATTTCAATA
Organism: Thermoplasmatota archaeon; assembly: GCA_046498165.1. Classification (GTDB taxonomy): domain Archaea; phylum Thermoplasmatota; class E2; order DHVEG-1; family DHVEG-1; genus EX4572-165. The sequence goes on along the minus strand of JAWOBC010000055.1, from coordinate 6,199 downwards.
CATCTTCAGTATTTCCATCGATCTGTAGATAATTCCGATCGATAAGTGCAGTTAGATTATCAAGTTTATAATGAGCAGCAGCAGCAGCAGCCTCCCAAATTTGACCTTCATCAGTTTCTCCATCACCAAGCATCACAAATACATGATAATCTTGTTCATCTAATTTTCCAGCAAGTGCTATGCCATTAGCAAAGGAAAGACCATGGCCTAATGAACCGGTGGATGCCTCAATACCTGGCGTATACAAACACACCGGATGACCTTGAAGCATACAGTTTATTTTTCGGAGTTGTTTGAGTTGTTTCACCGGAAAATAACCAAGTTCCGCAAGAACGGCATATAATGCAGGAGCAGCATGACCTTTACTTAAAATAAATCGATCACGCTTTGGATCCTTTGGTTTTTTTGGATTATGCTGCATATGAACAAAGTAGAGAGCAACAAGGGCATCAACTGCAGAAAGTGAGCCACCTGGATGACCTGATTCCGCTCTAAACAACATATCAATGATGTGTTTTCGTATTTTCACTGCGGTTAAATCGAGTTTTTGAATGTTTTTATCGTCCAAGGCTTCCATCTGATCCCCCTAAGTTAAAAATTGGGCCATTGAATAAGGCGAAATGAATACTCTTTTTGTCTAAATAGTTTTTGTTTAAATGAAAAACAACGAATTCTATCCTATAACACACTATTTAAAAAAAACAACTCAGATTTAATGAAAAGTAATCTTTTAAAAAAACGGAGATAAAAGTTCATTTATTACAAATGTAATTACTCGAATAACATTATTCAATTTTTATAATTTCAACGATAGATTTTAAAAGTGGCAGTATAATAGCCTTTCTTGAACGCATATGGTTTTAGATGATCTCGGAAAATCATTAAAAGGTACTCTTCAAAAAATTGCTAGTGCAGTAACGATTGATTCCAAACTGGTGAAAGAAGTCGTTCGTGATATTCAACGGGCACTTCTTCAGTCCGATGTCAATGTAAAACTGGTCCTTCAACTTTCTAAGAAAATTGAGAAAAGAGCATTGCAAGAAAAACCACCAGCTGGAATGAGCAATCGAGAACATGTTATTAGAATTGTGTATGATGAATTAGTTCAGATTCTTGGTGAATCACGGGAATTACCCATAAAAAAACAAATAATCATGATGACTGGACTGTATGGTCAAGGAAAGACCACCTCATGTGCAAAATTAGCTATTTTTTTCAAGAAAAAAGGGTTACGACCCGCACTTATCGCTGGTGATGTTCACCGGCCAGCAGCATATGATCAACTTAAACAACTTGCTGATAGTGTAGAAGTTCCTTGTTATGGCGATAAAGAACAATCAGATGCAGTAAAAGTTGTGAACGAAGGCATCAAAAAATTCAAACGAACCGCTGATGTCATCATTGTTGATACCTCAGGTAGACATAAACTTGAAGAGGATCTCATCGAGGAAATGACTGCGATTTTTAAAGCAACAAACCCCGATGAAAAACTGCTTGTAATGGATGCAGCAGTAGGACAACAAGCAGGTTCACAAGCAAAAGCATTCAATGATGCAGTGGATATCACTGGCATTGTGCTGACCAAACTTGATGGAACCGCAAAAGGAGGAGGTGCACTCAGTGCCGCATCCGAAGTAGGAGCACCAATTGTTTTTATTGGAACCGGTGAACATCCAACTGATTTCGAACGATTTGATCCCGCTCGATTCATCTCTCGGCTGTTGGGCATGGGTGATATCAAAACCTTGCTTGAAAAAGCTGAAGAAAGCATGAAGGGAAAAGATACTGAAAAAGCAGCTCGTCGGATGATGTCAGGGAAATTCACACTTAATGATATGTATGAACAAATGGATATGCTCTCTGGTATGGGACCATTAAATAAAATCGCTGAGATGCTGCCTGGTGGTCTCTCCGGGAAAGTAAAAAACGTTGATATGGATGATACTCAAGATAAACTGCAACGATTTCGGATTATTATGGATTCCATGACCAATGAGGAACGAGAAAACCCTCAGATTGTAAGAGCTTCAAGGGTGAAACGAATCGCTCGTGGATCTGGTGTAGAAAATAAGGATGTCAAAGAACTCTTAAAATATTACAATATGACCAAGCGAATGATGAAAGGATTTTCCAGTAATCGAAAAATGCGGAAAAACCTGATGAAACAATTGCAATTTGGAAATTAATTTATAATCCTTTTTTCTTTTGTTTTTTTATGCTTTTTACAAATGAAAGAGAGCTTATCAAAAATGGTAAAACCAGTGATTTAAAAAAGAAAAGAACACATATTTTGAGGATGCTAGAATCAGTGATTGCATCGGTTGATCCCTATCAAGCAGTGAAGAATTGTTTTCAGGAAAACCTACTTCGACTAGGAAAAACATCCTATCATTTTAATGATTACGATAACATCCATATCATCGGTTTTGGAAAAGCAAGTGTGGGCATGGCACAAGCGATTTGTGATTATACCTCAATAACATCTGGAGCAGTGATCACCAATGATAAAAATGCCCAGATTAAAAGCAAAAAAATGTTAACTTTTCATGGTGGCCATCCCTTGCCCGATGAAGAAAGCATACGGGGAGCAAAATACATTAAAAACATCGCCTCAAACTGTGAAAAAAAAGATCTTCTCATTGTCCTTATTTCAGGTGGAGGATCAGCTTTACTTTGCCATCCGAGAATTGGTTTATCAGATCTACAGCAAACCACAAAACTTCTTCTTGCATCAGGAGCAACCATTGAAGAAATCAATACCATACGAAAACATATCTCCTTTGTGAAAGGAGGTCAACTTATCAAGTCAACAAAATGTCCAGTGGTCTCACTGATAATTTCTGATATCGTTGATGATCCAATTGAGTTTATTGCCTCTGGGCCTACTGCTGCAGATTCAACCACATTTCAAGATGCAAAACAGGTGTTTGAACGCTACAAGCTGTGGAATGAGATACCCGCCTCAGTAAAAACCATCATTACAAAAGGTATTAATCATCAGTTACCAGAAACACCAAAAGCAGACAATCCCATATTTCAGAGAGTACACAACTCAATCATTGCTAATAATCAACGAGCCTGTGAAACTGCAAAAACAACAGCGGAAAAACTTGGATACCATCCAACTATTCTAACTACATCGTTAACCGGAGAAGCAAAAGATAAAGGAAACTGGTTACTCACAAAAATAAAAGAACCATCCTATCAAAAGAATGATGTATTTATCATGGGTGGAGAAACAACAGTCACCATTCATGGATCCGGGAAAGGTGGAAGAAACCAGGAACTCATGCTTGGATGTCTTTATGAACTGGCTAAAACAAAGGGAGCAATGGCTTCATTTGCAACAGATGGAATCGATGGAGCAAGCACAGCAGCAGGCGCAATTGCTGATAACCATAGCCTTAAGCGATGTAAAGATCTTCATCTCAATCCTGATGCATATTTACATGATAATAACTCAAATGCATTGTTTGATCAACTACATGATCTGTTTCTTACCGGGCCAACTGGAACAAATGTAATGGATATTCAAATCTTGATTCGTTCAATACAAAAAGAGTAAATCATCGGATGTGACTACCTTTATTAACTAGAGCGTCTATACAATTTTTGCGCTGAGAGGAGCAATTGGTGATGTACATCTGTAATCATGACCATGATGGGATGAATACTAATTCATGGGTTTTTAGAAGGAAAATGGCATATATTAGCAAAAGATATATAAATATTAAAGATATAAATCGAGACGTTATTTATAAAAGGTGATAAATATTATGTATGGGAGTCGACCATCTAAACAATTCATGGTTTTTATCATCACATTTCTCTTATTATCAATAACCATGATAACTTGTTTTACTCCTCGGTCACAATCGGAAGGAGGGTTGCCATCACTTATCGATCAAAATGATGGATTTTATTATAGCGATACTTTTTCTGAAATATCCTCAAGTAACCTTAATCAAACTGTGATATCCTCAGGTAACATCCTGTTGGATCCACAAGGAACCACGGATTATATTTATGATTTTTCAGATTGGACAAATGCTTCTTCAAATAGAGCATATTACTACAATACGATTTATTTTCTTAATTTTTATCCACCCAGTTCCCATATTGCCCGTGAAAATGAACTGGGGAATGCAGACTATACTCGTATCGCAACACAAGATTCAAACACTTATCCATCATTAACAAGCGGACAGGCTACCTCACGGCAACAAGTACAACATTATCGATTCAAAATTACCCAGGATATCAATTCATTAACAAAACTTGGTCTTTATTGGCATGGAAAAGCTGAAAATGATTTAAAAATCACTCTTTATTACTGGCAGCCCTTTAATTTTGGAAGTTTTGGATTATGGCAAAAAGCTGATGAAACCACATCTAATGGTTCTTTTGTCTCCCTTCGACAAAATTTTACTGGTGACTTATTTGTTGATAGCAATGGATATATTGATATTTGTGTAGTTCTCACTCCCGCCTATAGCACAAAATGCACATTGTATACGGATTATGTTGATATCAGCTGTCAAGGTTCCGGGTATGCCTCAAAAGGAACAGTACAATCAATACCTATTCAACCAGATCATATCGACCGATGGGAACAACTCTATTGGAAAGACTTTGAAGAAAGTCAAACCAGCATTCAGTATCATCTCCTCTATGAAAATGAGACAGGAATCCTTCATTATGTCGATAATAATTATGTACCTGGGAATCTCAATGGATTAAGCCAATCACCCGTTGATCTCTCTAGCATCCCAGCATCATATAATCTTACCATACAAGCAAATCTATCAACCGCCGACCTATCATTGTCCCCAACTCTTTATCACTGGGGAGTAAGTTGGCAAACCACTGAACATCGATGGCAAGATAGTTTTAATTCAACATTACGAATTGATAAAGAACGACTAGAAAACATAGAGATAACAGCGGGTAATGCGAATTTAATTCCAGTGGCGAACCACTGGCCAATGTTTGCTGGACCAACAGCAGCAAACACCAGATCAAGTGAGGGAGTAGGGCCAGATGATGATCACACGGATCTTGCCTGGTATTCAGAAGTAAACACCGGTGGAGAAAACAAAAATCCAGTTATCAAAAATGCTAACATGTATGTTAGTTCTCAAAATGGTGAAAAAATATACTGTTTTGATGCACAAGCAAACACTGGCACAATCACTTTTAATCCAGTTGAAACACAATCTGAAATACCATCTCATCTTATCAAAAATACACCATTAGTTACTGATGATTATGTTGTTGTGGCAACAGGATCTTCAACAAAGGGAGGAGGCATTGGAAATAAGATTTATGGATTTGATCATAATCTGGGAGATAGTCCAGAATGGAGCTTTGATTATGCATCTGTTAATACAAATAATCCATCAATTTGCTACCATGCATCACCTGTTCATTCAGATGGAAATATGTATATTACTAGCTGGAGCGGTGATGATTCAATACTGAGTTCAATTTGGAATTACATCAATTTTTCAAAAGGAATTAACATTTTAATGAAGCTAGATGCAGATGGAAATTATGAGTGGGAATATGCTCTGCCTACTGGTAGTTTCTGTAGTCCTGCAGTTAAAGATGGTACTATTGTGGCTTGTTGTGATCGAATAAATGGCGATAGTGTCTTTGCTGTTAACCATGATGGTGTTGAACAATGGAAACAAAACATTGGTCCTGTTGGCTATGCATCACCAGTTATTTATGAAGATAAGGTTATCGTTGTCACCAAAAAACCATCCATGTTACCAGTGACCGCATATACTGCAGTGTATGCTCTTAATTTAAGTGATGGAACAATAGTTTGGAATCAATCCATTGGGGATAATACTGTTGAACCATATCAATACGCTGGGTATAATACTCCGACAGTAGCTGAAGATAAGGTTTTTGTTTGCTCACCAGACGGGGTTCTTTATGCGTTTAATATAGATGATGGAAGTGAACTTTGGAAGAAAAACGTGTATGCAAAAGGAATTTTTTCCACGGATTACTTACTTTCCTCCCCAGCCTATGCAGATGGTATCATCTATATCGGCAATCCAGATGGAACCATGTTTGCCATCGATGCAGAAAACAATGAAACACTTTGGACCAAAAATACTATTGATGGGACAGGTATTATTTCAAGCTCGGTTGTTGTGGATGGATTACTGTATTACATCGAAAAAAG
>JAWOBC010000010.1:0-6980 GCA_046498165.1 Thermoplasmatota archaeon | reverse complement strand
GATTATGACCGTTTCTACTTCTTGGGAAGTGGTTGCCGTTATGGCATCGCCTGTGAAGCCAACTTAAAAATGAAAGAAATGGCACAAACCCATACAGAGCCACATTATTTTCTTGAATTTCGACATGGTCCAAAATCAATGGTTAATGAACATGCAGTAATAATTGGTCTGATCTCTGAGAATTCGCGAGATTTCGAAACTCAGGTTCTTGGTGAGATGGAAGAAATCGGCGGAAATATCATTTCATTATCTGATAAAGACACAACCATTTCTTTTAATAGTGAATTGCCAGATGAGCTTAGAACAATTTTACATTTACCGGTTTTACAGGTTGAATGAGAGAGTTGTATGAGATCGAGGTTTCGGAGCACCATGGCGATGAGTCCACCGATGAGACAGCTGGGAATTAAAAATTTTTGAAGAAAACCTATTTTTGCTCGGAGGATGACACCAATGAGTAGAAAAAGAGCAAGACTTGAAATAATAATCATTGATTCAAAGGGAAAAATTTCCTGCATTCATACATCACATCCATTTTTCTTAGTGATTATTGAACGGGCAATGAAAGCAGTTTTTGTTTATGAACTTATTGGAAAGGCTGCAGAAGGTTAAAATCCACCTTGGAAATGCTGCATCAGACGGGTTGCGCCTTTTCTTTTTTCAAGGGTGATGATATGTTCTGTCATACTTTCAAAGGTTTCATCATGACTGATGACAAAGATCTGTGAAAAACCAGAGAGTTCCCGAAGTTGACCGACGAGATTATCTTTTTTGTGTTCATCTAGATTCATCGTTGGTTCATCTAAAAAGACGATATCCATGTTACTCAGAAGTTTTAGAATTGCTAATCGAACGGAGAGTGCAGCACACATTTGTTCCCCTCCGCTGAGCTTATGAAATGATCGTTTGTTTTCATGTTCAGTAATAATAATTTCGTAATCCTTCGTCCAGGATAATTCCTCTGATGGAGCACCACGAAGTTGCCGGTACATTCGATCTGCTTCTCTAGAAATAGCTTCTACCAGGATTTCAGTGATCAATGGTCTGGTCTGTTTATATGTTTCCCGTAAAAACTGAGCGAACTCAATATCTTTTTTAAGGTTCTGTTGCTCTTTTTTTGTTTGGTTGAGTTGGTCTTTTTGCTTGTTTTTCTCCTTGAGTTGTGTGTCCAGATTGTTTTTTTGTTTGTCCCATTCAGTGATCTGGGTTTGCTGCTGGATTTGTTGTTGTTTTTGCTGCTCAAGGGTTTTTTCTAGATGTTGATAGGCCTGTGTATCAAACTGTTTTTGTTTTTTCTTAAGTTGATCTTGTTTCTGTTCTATTGTTTTGCTGACCGTGGTAAGCTTAGATGTTAAGGTGTTGACCTGTTTTTCTTGCTGGGTTTTTTTCTGTGCAGTATCCTTATAGCGAAGCACGGTTTCATATGATGCTTTGACTTGTTTTTGTTTTGTTTGAAGAGTATCGATGTTCTGTTGAAGATCATGATATTTTTTCAGTTTTTTTAAGAGATCGTTTTGTTTTTCTTTGATTTCTTGGAGTTGTTGTTTTACTGATTTGAGTTTTACTTCTTTTCCTTGATGATCTTCATAGCGAACCGTTGCTTGTTGATACGCTGATTCTGGGTTATGTAATTGAGATAATTCATCTTTGATCTGTTTTTTTTTCCTAATTTTTTTGCTGAGATTCTTTGTTTGTTCATCCATTGTTTTTTTCTTTTCTTTTTGTTCCGTTGCTTCTTCTTGAAGTGAGCTAGACATCTGTTTTAGATCTGTAAGACGTTTGAGTTGTTGTTGAGCTTCTGTAGCTTTTTTTAATTTTTTACTGATATCATCTAATTTTTTGTTTATCTCTTCTTGTGTTTGTTTACATTTTGTGATTTCATTGTTTTTCTCTTGAATGATCTTTTTTTTCTGTTCTTCTTTCAACGGCCTGGTACACGTTGGGCATTTGGGTTGTTCATATTGTGAAAGAAGACTTATTGCTTTTTGTTGTTCGTCTTGTTGATGGGAGAGAATGGATTGTTTCTGCAGCAGGTTTTCTTTTTGTTTTTGAAGCGTGGGAAGGTTTTCTGCAACGGGTTTCAGTTGTTGGATGGAATCAATTTGTTTCTTTATCTTTTGATATTTTTTTCGTAATGAAGAAATCTTTTGGTTGATCTGTTCTTGCTGCTGATTTATTTCTTTAAGGATTTTTTCATGTTGTTTGATTTCATCAAGTTTGTTTTCTAATTGTTTTTGTTTTTCTACCTGAGGTTTGAGTTGCTCAAGACGTTTCTTACTTTCTTTAGCTACAGTGACATCTTTTTCATATTGGCTGTGTCGTTGGATAAGTGAGGCTTCTGTTTTTTCAAGGTCTACTGCCTTACTTTCAAGCTTTTTTTTCTGTTTGTTTTTTTGATAAAGCTCATCTAATTGAGTGCTATATTTCTGATATTGTTGATATCCTGTTTTGTGTTTGTTGATTAATGTTTCCGCTTTTGTTATTTCTTTGAGTTGTTCATTTGCCTGTTTAAGTTGGGTTTTAAGATCCTTTTGTTTTTCTTGGTGTAATTCTAGTGATTGTGAAAGTGTTTGTATGGATTCTTTAAGATGATCATATTGTTGCTTTTTCTTCTGGTTTTCAGTAATCTTTTTTGAAAGTTTTGAAACCTGTTGTTCGGTTTGCTTGATCTGTTTTTTTAGCGTTGTTGATTGTTTTTTTAGATCCGGTAATCCTTCAACACTAGTTTCTAACCGGGTGATTTGTTCATTGAAGTAAGTATGCTGCTGATAGAGTACATCGATAACTCCTTTCATATCCCTCCAGAGATTTCGATACACATCAACTTCTAATAACGGGTTGAATAATTCAGCCCGAATGGATGGTGTCTCAGCAAAATCATTGGTGAATTTTCCCTGCGGTACCCCTAGACTTGATTTCCAGAGGGTTTGAATGTTCATCATCTCTGGAACACCAAGTTGTTCTTTCAACCAGGAAATAACCTCTTCTTTTCCATTGAGCTCAACTTTTGATCCTGTTTCAAGAGCAATGACCTCATAACGGGATTGATTGACCCCTCGTTCTACACGGTATCTTTTTCCATCGATATCTGATTCAAAGGTAACCATTACTTTCCCTGATTTTTCTCCCTCTCGAACAAAATCTGCTTGACTATAGGGATGAAGATAATCAAATAAGGCAAAACCAATTGCTTCACATAACGTGCTTTTCCCAGATCCATTTTCCCCAATGATGGCATTGACTCCTTGTTGAAAAGAAATCACTGGTGCCTCTTTATCATAACTTTTCACATTGGTTAAGGCAACAGAGATGATCTTCATGAGTTCATTTCTCCTCCCCTGATTGCGTATCTATGGGAAAAAGCTGCTTTCGTTTTTTCTGAAGGGTTTCAGCGATATCCTCTGGTGATTCACGGCTGAGTAATTCTTTTTTAAGTGCAATCAAAATGTTAGCAATTTGATCTTTTTCCGTAGAATATCGGGCATCTTCACCTGCTTTTAAGGTAAAGACTGCTTGTTCTAACCGGGTTCGATTCAGATGACCATCTTCATCAAAAATCGCTGCACGTCCTCCCTCGATTTCATTGATAATTTCACCGGTTTCAATAGATTCGGTGGCATCACTTGGTTGTACTTTGATCGCATGGGTTTTTTCTTCAATAAGAGCGATTAATTCATCGATGTTTAAACGGGATCGACTGAACTGCAGTTGTCCCCTCAGGCGAAGATCAATAATTGGTTGTCGTTTTTCATTTTCTTTTCGAAAATGAGGGTTCTGTTGTAATTTTTCTAAATACTCTTGTTCCACCCCAAGTTTTCGATTGAATCCATGCATAAGAGCTTCCTTTGATTGAAATCGACCCACTGAAAAAATGATTTTATAAAACGGTCGTCGTTTTGAGAGCACATGAGTTGCATTCACTGTTTCATCCTTATTAATCTCTGTAAGATAATAGCCAAGATCCCAGGTGGCCTCCCGGGTATCATGTGCTTCAAGTGAACCAGGATTAAAAACCCAGTTTTGTTCACTATATTGTTTATGAAGATGACCTAGGGCAAGATAATCGACGATGGAATATAGGGTATTAAGTTCCTCCATGGGTACTCCACCGGTAAGCCCAGGGATATGGCCTTCCACGCCGAAATGACCCAGAAGAATAGTCCAATCAGGTTTTCCATACTGATCATTGACTTGTTGAATAGCGGTTTTGACTTGTTGTAATCGCTCACTGGTTCGTTGTCCTGAATACTGTAAACCAAAAATCCGACCGTTTCCAATGTCTACGAAACCAGCATGTGATCCCGGCTCTTTTTCATTGTATCGTTGAAAGCTAAGTCCTGTTTCGGTGATATCAGCTTGTAGAAGAATACTTTTTTGTTTTCGATGCAGATACTCCAGCCAGGTCATATCTTCTCGGTATAATTTTGCATCATGATTTCCCTGGATGAGAATGGTTGGGATCTTTTTTTCAGCAAAAAGGCTGAGTCCTCGTTCTGCATTGCTTAAGGTTTGTGCGGTTACGTTTTTATGATGGAAAAGATCACCGCAAATGAGGACGAAATCAATGTTTTCTTTGATCCCCTGTTTGATAGTTTGAAGAAATGAATAATACATGTCCTGACGTCGCAGGGCTAAGTTGTACTGCCGATGACCGAGATGAACATCAGAGAAATGCAGAAATTTCATATGATTTCCCCCAATTAAAAGGTATAGACCGTATTCAGTCACTTTATAAAAATATAGTCCAGAGAAAAATTATTTTATAGGACGTTGAAAAATTAATTGAACCATCCACAGTTTCATTTTTTATGGGTTGCACAAATAAAAACAAAGAAGGGAGGGGGTGAGTCTCAGAAAGATGTTATCAGATATAGATTGTTCTGATATTGAAAAACGTTTGTATGAACCATATCAATATGAAGAAAAAAAGATGTTGGCGACTCGATTTTTTTTGTTTAACAGTGATTACGGTGAAATGTTATTTTTTTTCCTTGGAGGTTTCTTATTTTTTTGCCACAGTGTGGGCATATTTTAAAATCAATAAATGAAAACCGTTTGCATTGAGGGCATTTTTTACTCATTTTTATTTTCATTTTTTTTCACCATTTTTTTATATGAGGTGTAGTGCTGCTCCACAATGGGGGCAGATTTTTCTGCTTGATCTGAATATTTTTTTGCAGTTGAAACATTGAGATAACATCATATCATCCGTGCTATTTGTTAGCATGTATAATACTAGCACTATTACTATAAATACTTTTCGTGACAAAAGATCAAAAAAGAGCCGGTATCATTGTTTAAGCAAATGGATTATCAAGAATCTTTAAAGTTTCAAATCATGGTCTTTTCCCGTCTCAAAAATCAAGAAATTATCGATTACATCGACATTTTTAGATTCATCTGTGATTCTTTTGCTTTGATTTGAAAAGTTTGTTATACTTAGGTAATATTTAAAATAAGAATAATTTATGATATTTACGTATTATATCTATTTCATGGAAATATTTAATAATTAATGCTGTATTTATATTAATTGAGAGAAATCTATGTGTACATTTAAAAATAGAAAGATAACAAAGGTGTTTATTCTTATTATTTTGACTGTGGTTCTATTGATGCCTGGGCAAGTGCTTTCAATTAACAAATCTCCGACTGGGGAACAAAAAGCATGGACTGCACTGTACTACATTGATGCTGATACTGCGAATCCCTGGTGGAATATTTTCATCAATATGGATGTTCTTCATGATCAGTTCATGTATAGAAAACAACTGAAATCAGATGATAATCTGAATGTAGTAGTATTACAAGACCGTCTGAGAGGTCCAGCAATTATCTCTTATATTGATGCAAATTATCAACAAATCATTTTAGAAGATCTTGGTGAAATGAATATGGGTGATCCCCAGACCGTTGAGGATTTCATTAACTATGGGAAGCAACACTATCCCGCTGATCGGTATCAACTATGTTTCTGGGGCCATGCCAATGCCTGGTATGGGTTGTGTCCGGATGATACTAATGGTGGTGATGCCTTAACCAGTGATGAATGTCAGCAGGCATTGAGCAATGCTGGTGGTGTTGATTTGCTTTGTTTTATCGGTTGTTGTCAGATGGGATCAGTGGAAGCCATCTATGAGGTAAGAGATTGCTGCGATGTCTATGTGAGTAGTGAGTCATCTGGAAATGGAAATGATTGGTATGGAATGATTGATGATATGTGTCATATGCTCAACGATCAGGTAACAGCATCAACCGTTGACATCGCTGAGCAGATTGTAACCTTAATAGTCAATAATCCCAATGAGTTCTATGATTCAATGACCATCAGCGCAGTACGAACGGATACCCTGCCCGATCTGATTGAAAGCTTTGATAGACTGTGTTTTTCCCTTAATGAAAGCGATGATCAGAGGTATCAGCATCTTCTAACGGCTCGAAATCAAACAAAACAGTTCCCATTCATCAGAGGAAGCGTGTTAATGGATTTTCCTGATTTCATCAATCAATACCTATCCATTGAAACAGATGAAACAATAAAGGATCTGTTGGAAGACATTCAAAGGAATCTATCAAAATCAATTATTGCAGAAGGCCATGGATCTGAACAGAATAATACACATGGACTTTCATTGTTTTACTCCTCAAAGGATATGCTAAAAACCTATACGAACTATGATTTAGATTTCACTGAGGATACATTTTGGGATGAATTGTTGATGCATCATAAGGAAAAAACTAAATCAAAAGGAGAATTGATTCTTCCCTTTGTTCTAAAACATGAGTTTATTTTTTCCCAGTTCATAAGCAAAATAAGACAACAGAATATGTAATTTTTCATCTATTCTTTCATGTTCTTTGATTTATCCGGTAAATGTATAGCAATGAAAATAAGAATAATGATAGCAATGAGGGCAATAATTGGTACGAGGTACTGATTCAGTAAGCCCATTGGTTCTTTTTCATGTGGATAACTTGTT
>JAWOBC010000080.1:0-4399 GCA_046498165.1 Thermoplasmatota archaeon | reverse complement strand
GGGAGGTAACCAACTTGTTTTTTAGCGAGACGCTCCTGGGTTGTGATGTTATGATTGTTTATGCTGATGATTCCGTGATCAGGGATGAGCAGATGTAGGATTCCTTTGATGGTAGTAGTTTTTCCTGCTCCATTGGGTCCCAGAAAACCAAATATTTCTCCTTTTTTAATCGAAAAGGAGATGTTATCTACTGCTTTGAGATCATTGTATGTCTTTGAGAATCCTTTGACGATGATAGCATTATGCTCATCATGATTATTTTTTAAAGTTTCTTTTGGGAATTGAAAGATACCGGTTTTGTTACATTTTTGACAGGTTATTTTTTTGCTTTCTCCTGGTTGTCCGGTGATGTTTTCCACATGTCCACATTGTGGACATTTTATTTTTTTTGTTGACATTGCTGGCAAATCCTGTTGTTTTATTCTCTGTTTTCAAATAGATAACTGATTATTTATCATTATTGCTAAGATTTTTTGACTTATTTTTTTGTGTTGAACGATGTTTCATTGCTCTGAAAATAAAATAACTCAGACCACCGTAGAGAACGATGATTCCGAAAAGAAGCATGGCAATAGCTGAAGGTTCAAGCATAGGTATCCTCCTGTTTCTTTTTTTTCATAAGAATGATTGATATAATAAATATGATACCCAGGGGTATGATTCCTCCGATTAAAAGAATATCCCAGGTATATCCGTTGAATGGGTTGATGACATTGTCTATGATTGAAACCAGTAGTAAGATGATGAGGATGAATGGTATGATGATTTTGATGAGTGCATCCCACCAGGGTCCAATACGAATTTCTGATGTTTTATTAGCATGTTTGCGGAATTGTTTTATGGGAAAGATCCACCCAAGGAGGATGCATTCTAAAAGACCAATGGTTACCAATCCGAAATTGGCGATGAAATGATCAATGAGTTCTAACCAGTATAATCCGTTTCCAGCGGTGAAAAAAAGACTTAAAAGAAAGCCGATGATGCAGATAAACGCAGTTGCTTTTGTTTTTGAGATCCGCCATTTGTTGTTGATGCCTGCGGTGATAGGTTCGATCATGGAAAATGCTGAATCAATTCCAAAGGTAAGCAGTGCCACATAGAAAACAACGCCAAAAAGAGCTGCCCCAATAGGCAATAGTGAAATCGCGGTTGGATAGGTGATAAAGATGAGATGTGGTCCAGCGATACCGAGTTGATCAATAGTAGTTGATTGTGAGATTGCAAGATAGCCAACCACGGAGAAGACGGTAAATCCAGCAAAAAAACTGGTTCCTGCATCCGCAAATGCTGCGATAATGGCGTTGTTAGTGATATCTGATTTTTTCTTAAGATAACTAGCATAGGTGATCATGATTCCTTGTGCAAGACTAAGTGAAAAAAAGACTTGTGCATAGGCAGCAAGCCAAACATTAACATTTCCAAGTTGTGAAAAATCTGGGGTGAGATAGTAACTGATTCCTTCTATTGCTCCAGGGAGGGTGAGTCCTCGTATGGTGAGAATGATGAGAAGAATGGTTGGAATGGGAACGGTTAATGCTACTACTTTTCCTATGCGTTTGACTCCTTTGTAGAGGATGATGAAAATGGTAAACCAGATAGCAATAGCTCCTAGCAATACGGGAATACTTATGGTTCCAAAGAGAAGAGGGTTTTCGGTGACGCCGAGGACTTGTTGGAGAAAGAATGTTTCTGCATTTGCTCCCCATCGGAGGTTGAATGCATAGATCATGTAGGAGAAACACCAGGCCATGACGATGACATAGTAAATGGCGACTAGGAATGGGATGAGCACGGTGAGCCATCCGGTCCATTCCCATTGTTTTCCGATTTTTTGAAAGGCATGGGGTGGTGATGCATGTGCCCAATGCCCAAAGGTGAATTCCAGTATCATCAATGGAATACCTGCGGTGAAGAGGGCAACAAAAAAGGGGATGAGAAATGCCCCTCCTCCGTTTTCATAGCAGACATAGGGAAATCGCCAGACGTTTCCCAGGCCAATTGCTGATCCTACTGCGGCCATGATGAATACAGTTCTTGATTGCCAGTGGTCTTGTGTTGTAATAAGCTTCCCTCTTTAGAATGGTTTTTTTCTTTTTTATCGAGAAGAGTAATACTGAAATTTATATTTCATATGTATTATTAAAATTATTGTTTGTTGTTTTGTGGTGATGAAAAGTATTTATGAGCTCTGTTGATACATGCTTAAATTCTGTTCATGTAATGGTGAAACAGTGCGTTGGAGAACAAGGTATGGCAGTGGTAAAAAAGCAAAAAATGAAAAAACATCCTGCTAAATCTGGTTCTTCATCATTGATTGAAAAATATTTTGTATTGGTGGTTGGTCTCCCCGTCTTTTTTTGGGCTTGTGCCTTTCCTTTGATAAAAATTGGTTTAAAAGAACTTTCTCCAGTTAATCTTGCGATTCTCCGATTGTTCATTGCTAGTGTGATCTTTTTATTGTTGTTACTGACGCAGAAAAAAAGGTTTTCTCCGTTTCATAAACGTGATACGTTTACCTTGTTTCTCCTTGGGTTTGTGGGTATTTCAGTGTATCATTTAACCTTGAATTATGGGGAGCAGTTTGTTTCTGCTGGTGCAGCAAGCTTGATTATTGCTACCATCCCCATTTTTGTGGTGATGTTAGCATTCATTTTTCTTTCAGAACGAGTGGGAGGTCGTATTTTACTGGGGATCTTGGTTGCTCTTTTTGGTGTGGTAGTGATTTCATTATGGGGTAATCCTGGTGCAAGTATTGAGATAGACTATATTTTTGGCGCTTTATCTGTTGTTGTCGCTGCTTTTGTTGGCGCGGTTTATACGATTTTTGGAAAGAAATTATTAGATCGATATAACCCTCTCTCCTTAACGGCTTATGCGTTTTTATTGGGAAATCTTGGGTTGATTGTGTTTTTAACTCCCTCCTTTTTTGAAGAGGTTTTCAATCTTTCACTGACCACCTGGGCTGCTGTTTTGTTTCTTGCTTGTTTTCCAACGGTGATTGCATATTCATTATGGTATGTTGCTTTAGAAGTAAAAAAAGCATCAGAAATCAGTGTTTTTTTGTATGCCACACCAGTTATTTCCACACTTTTATCGGTTTTTTTTATTGGGGAAACCATTACCGCGTATTATATTCTTGGAGGAGTTCTGGTTCTTATTGGTTTGTATGTGGTGAATAAACAACGGCGGAAAAAGAGTAAACTGGTAAAAGATTAACCTAAACGTTTATTATAATCAAGTTTGTTTATGGGATGCTTCTCTTATGCAGGGGTAGCCAAGCTAGGTCAACGGCGACAGACTCAAGATCTGTTCCTGCAGAGGTCCAAGGGTTCAAATCCCTTCCCCTGCATAATTTTTTAATAAATGGTAACATATATAACATTTTTTTAAAATATACAGATAAAATATGTTGATATTATGATATTGGAGATTATGTAAAGTGAGTTTTAAGCAATGGTTTAATAAAGGAATATCATTTTAGATGAATTATTTGAAAGAGGGAGCCTGATATGAATCTGTGGAAAAACTGGATAAAAAATCCATATGCAAAATATAAACATATCTTCAAATTTGGATTTTTTCTCTTTATTGGTTGTATGCTTGGTTTGGGTCTTCTTAGTCAGTTACCTCCATCCACATATATCAGTTGGGTGGGAATAGTAATAGGTTACATTGCTTTGCTGGGATTTTCAATCTGTATTATTGCTGAAGTTCAAAGCGTTAAACACTATAATTTTAGAAGTTTAGGTCGTGTTCAAAAAAAGTTAACGATGCCTCCTGCTTTATTGTTAATACTGGTATTTTCCGTCATTTTTTGGATATATGTTGTGTTTAGTCATTCAATGATTCTATTATTTTTCAATACTGATAGTGTTGAGTCGATATGGCTCTTTCAGCATGCTTCAAAACTTACTGTTGGAATATTTATTATTATCGCAGTCTATGGCATTGTAAAAGGATACAGATGGTCTTGGTATGGGGCGATAGGAATGAATGTTGCACCTATAATAATTATTGGAATTGAGATAATAGTTATTTATGCTATTTATCAAATTATCCCTAAAACAACAGTTATGATTTATAGTTATTTACCTATTATATTTCCTTCAATATTGTTCATTTATTATTTTACCAGACCATATGTGAAAAACTATCTTTTACATGGTTAAAGCGACTTATTTTTATGACTAAATTGGTGTTTGTTTCCCTTCCCCTGCATAATTTTGCATAAATTATTAAAATTGCTTATGATTAGATAATGGTGGGGAAATAATGATTAGAATTACTGGTGCAAATTATTTAGCAGGAATTCAAAGTAAAAAAGGTATAGAAAAATTTGTAAGTCTAAGTCCATTGGAGGACAAAAAAGGAAGAATCCCTTTTTTTAATGCAACAAAAA
>JAWOBC010000072.1:0-4885 GCA_046498165.1 Thermoplasmatota archaeon | reverse complement strand
GAGCCATACTAAGATAGCATCTTTACACTCATTGGTGATAAAGGAATAAGGCGTTCTTCCCTTGGTCGTGCTTGATCGTCTTGTGATGTTGATTCGTGGCGGTGTTTCATCGAGATGAAGGTCATCAAGGTGTATGTTGCTGATTTCATCAATTCTTCTTCCTGTGGAGATAAGCGTTAAAAAGATGGCTTTTTCAAAACTGTTTGCGTTGGAAAGGATTGCTTGAAGTTGCCCTTTTGTTGGTGTCATATCATGAAGTTCGTTGCCATTCTGCTTTCTTAGTCTTTTTAATTTCTTCCAAGTGGATTTATTTAATTCGATACCATGAAATTCAAATAACTGTCTGATGCTGGAAATGTATGCGTTGATGGTGTTGGCTGAATATTCCTTTCCTTCTAAAAAGATTTGAAATTTAATGAGGTCTTTCTCATATTTCCTCTTGATTTTTCGTTCAGTTTGGTAATCTTTGATTTCATCGACATCGATGATGTAATCTTTTGCGTTGTCTATTGTTTTGAGTAAAAAAGTAATTGCTGTTTTGTGCTTATTATATGACTTTTTTTTATCTTTGTAGATATTCAAAAACTCATCAATTTTTATTGAATTGAAAGACATATTACCAAATATCATAGATGAGATATATTTAAAAATCTTTGGTATGAAAGAACTATTTTATAATATCCACTTGTGCAATTTGTTCCAAAACAAGATATTCATATTTTTCTTCTGAAAGTGTTTTTAATTGTTGATCCGTGATACCAAAATTTTTTATTTTCTTCGTTGAACATGTTATCACTGAATCATCAAGCTGAATATTAAATTGGTCAATCAAAGATTCAATGCATTGATCGATCAAATTTTTGGTTTTCCTCTGTAGATTGATTATTACTAAAGCAATATTACTTTTACCCTGAGTAATCCCCATTTTTTGCAGTGCATGTTTTACCTGTCGTTCACCAGCTGCATACAGTAAAAGTTCCATTGCTAATGAATGAGTGGCTTTGCTGTTTTGTTTTTCTGCTCTGATGGCATGAGTTGCAGCTGAATAGATATGATTCTTTCCACAGATCATATCTGCATTGAATGCCTGAATGATAATTTGATTCCTTTTGGAAATTTCTTGAATTTTTTGCATGAACCTATCGACATCAACAATGAAAACAGATCCAGCAATGATGTGAATGTTTCTTTTCTCTTTATTACTATCAACCATATGCTATCTTCTCTTTGTATAATCTGTTAATGTTGTTTCTCTTTCAGTGGTTTCTTCACCGATTTGTTTTTTGATTCGTTCAGCGATACGCGGTCCAATGGTTTTCACTGACGCTAACTGATGAACTGGTACTTTTTTAAGAGCACGTATTGAAGTAAATCCTTGATTGAATAATGCTCGTGCTCGTACTCGCCCTATTCCTTTTAATGAAATAAGATTCAATAATTCTTTTTTACAACCATACTGCACCCGTAATAACAGCTTTGAGAGTGTGGAAACACTATCGAAATGATACATCCGAGCGAATTCTCTAGTAGCATGCAGAAGCCAACTTGCTGATTCAACCAAACCATGAATATCACCAGGACCTACCCCATATTTTGAAACGATTTGATCCTCAGTTCGTTCCTCAATCCAATCTAATAATAACATTGCTGTTTTTAGTTCAGCTAGAAACCATTCATATTCATCACTAAAATGAGGAGGAATATCCAATAAAAAATCATCTTTATAGCAATCAGCTTTATCCTCAATCCAATTATCACTTCGCCGTAAGTATAACGATCGAAGATCTGGCGTGGAACAGATAGCTTGCATAACACCAATATCGGTTATTGATTTAACTTGAGATGTTTCCAATGCTTTTCGCAATTGTAATGCTGAAAGAGGATCAATGTACAAAGAAGAGGTGCGTTTACCAAAAAGAGTTGGTGAAAAGGCATCATTATCCTGAGTGAGGAAATCATTTTCCTCTAAAAAATGAAGTGTTTCATCGATTTCATCCTGAAGCGTGAATGTTTCTGTTTGATAGGCATAAAAGGTACTATCAATAAACTGTTTTATTTCCTCAGTAGTTTGCACAAACTGAGTAGCAATCGCAGCGAGAAGATGCATTCGAAGCGCCGCTTGATTTCCTAGTTTTGAGTAAATAGGTTCACTTTCACCATGGATATAATTTGTTAAGATCTGCTGTTGCTGCTGCGGTTTTTTAGCAATCGTGATTGCTTCACCAAAGGTATCATACCGCGGTCGACCAGCTCGTCCAGCTTGTTGTTTATATTCAAGAATAGGGATAGGCTGCATCCCAACATTTGGATTATACCGCCATAAATCTCGAATAATCACTCTTTGAGCTGGAATATTAACACCGGCAGCAAGGGTTGGAGTAGCTACAATGCATTTGATCACTCCTTTTTTAAAAGCTTGTTCAATGGTTTTACGATGATAACTTGCTAGTCCTGCATGATGAAAACTAACGGCATGATTAATACAAGAAAAGAGTTCTTTATCAACAGAAGTATGCTCAGCATGATGCTGCTTCATTTTTTCAAGCAAATGATGAATTTCCTGTTTGTCTTTTTTGGTTAATAATGGGGAAAGAATAGTAGTTAGCTTTCTTGCCACTGATGCTGTTGAACGTCGAGTGTTAACAAAAATCAGGAGTTGAGCACCGTTAGATACAGAGTTATCCACTAGTGAACATAAACTATCAGGATGTTTCATAGGAATAATCGTTGATTTTCCATCATCAAAAATGATTTCATCCTTATAACAAACACCTTCTCTGAGGGGAACAGGTCGCCAGCTGGACTGCACTAATGTTGCATCAAGCCAGATAGATAGCTCTGTTGCATTTTGAATGGTTGCAGAAAGGGCGATGATCTGAGTTTCTGGATTCAATGCTTGGAACCGAGCAATCAATACTTCAAGAGTAGGTCCTCGACCCGGATCATGAATAAGATGTATTTCATCGACTACTAATACATGGACTTCTTGCACCCATTGTACCTCATGACGGAGCAGAGAATCAGCTTTTTCAGAAGTACAAACAATGATATCATATTTTGCTAACCAGGGATTTGAATCATCAAGATCACCAGTTGAAATTCCAACACGGAATCCTGCTTGTTCAAATAATCGTAATTCCTCATATTTTTCTTTAGCTAGAGCAATTAGGGGAACTACATACAAAGCTTTTCCACCAAAAGATCGCAATCGATGAATAATAGCAAGATAAGCAACAAGACTTTTTCCACTAGCAGTGGGAACAGCCATTACCACATTCTTTCCATCAAAAACAGCCGGTAATGCCTCTTCTTGAGGAGGATATAATTGTTTTATACCATGGTCTTGTAAGATATCAATAATTGATTTATCAAGCGGAAGCTGAGAAATATCCATGAAAATCACTGAGGGAAACAGGCTTATCAGTCAAAAACTTTATTCATCATCAGTAAATTCAGAGTAATGATATCATGGGACGAAGACAAACCATGCAGGAGAAATATAAGCAACAGATGAAAGCCTACCGTAAGAAAAAAATGAAAGTAGATAACACACCATTTCTTCCTCCTGATGGAAACGTATATGTAATGAATTCCTTGGATCCGACAAAAAAAATAAAAGCTGAAGTCCTTAAAACCAAAACCAAGCAACATCGGGAAATCATCACCAGTCTTGCTTGTCCGGAATGTGGCAATGCTATGAAATGGGACAGAAAATGGGAAGCTTTTATTTGTCAGAAACATGGTAAAAAAGCAATTTATGAAATCGTGGATAGTGATTAAAAAAAATATTTTATCTTTAAGTAGGTGAACCATCATACCAAGCTGGTGAAATAAGGTCTATGGTTGAAGAAAAGATTGGAACTGTTCAACATTATTTCCCCCGGGTGAATGTTGCTGCTGTTCAGATGACAAAAGGGTCACTGACCATCGGGGACACCATCCATATCGTTGGTGCTCATACGGATTTCAGCCAAAAAATTGAAAGTATGCAAATAAATAATGACCCAGTCCAAATCGCTCACATTCATGATGAAGTGGGTATCAAGGTGAAAGACCGGGTTAGAGAACATGACATAGTATACAAAACATAAAAATCAAAAAAGATGAGGAATGAAAGATGAAAGAGTTAGCAGAAGTAAGAACATTGAAAGTAAACCGATATATCATCATCGATGATGAACCCTGTAAAATTGTGAATATCTCCACATCAAAACCAGGAAAACATGGTGAAGCAAAAGCACGGATTGAAGCAATTGGCGTGTTCAACGGGCAGAAGAAAAACATGGTAAGCCCCGTGACTCATAAGGTTCATGTTCCTATTATTGATAAACGAAGTGCTCAAGTAGTCGCCATCATGGGTGAAAATGTGCAACTCATGGATATGGAGACCTATGAGACCTTTGAAATGCCTATTCCAGATGAATACAAAGATGATCTTGAACCAGGAAAAGAAATCCAATATTTACAAACCCTTGGAAGGAAAAAAATAACGAGGGTCTAAAAACCTTTGTTTGATACTATTCATTTCTTTTTTTCCTCCCAGTTTTTTTATTCTTATGAATCTATCATTCCCATCGGATACACCAAGCTATTTTGCAGATGCTGAATCTAGTTTTAATGATGCAGCATTTGTGCTCTATGGTGTACCCTATGAACAAACCGTTACCTTCAGGAAAGGGACAAAACAAGGCCCCATGCAGATCCGAAAGGCAAGCTGGAATTTTGAATCATTTAATCCTCATACCACAATTGATCTTCAAGACATTCAGATTCATGATTACGGTAATCTACCATCAATAGAAAAGGTTTCATCAGAGGAAATGATTCAACGCGTCAAAACCTTTACCAAAACCATTGTACAACAAAACAAAACACCAATTGCTCT
>JAWOBC010000063.1:0-6860 GCA_046498165.1 Thermoplasmatota archaeon | reverse complement strand
CAAGAAACTGCTCCTCATAGAACACGATTTCGCTTGACATAGTCCCAGTTTTTCTCATTTTATCACTAATGTAGTGATTTCAACCAGCCCTCAAACCTCTATCCAGGAGGTTACTTCCCATCATGGCCCACCTTTTCTATAAAACCAATTGGAGGATTTCCTAATGGCCAAAAAGCCAACCTATGAAGAACTGGATTTGAGTTGTCCGCCACTATTTATGGCAACATTGACTGCTTGCACCGCTGCCATTGCTGCAGCAGTTCGAGGAGCAGAGGATTGACTTTTCATTTCCTTGACATACTCAATTACTTGATCAAGGATCTTATACCGTGGGATAAAACTAGTGTCATAGGTTCCTTTCAACCATTGTGGATTATTCATCACCACTGAATGAAATGGAATATTATGACGAACGCCACCAATCTGAAACTCCCATAATGCTCTTTTTACCCGTTCAATAGCCCGTGGACGATCCTCAGCCCAAATAATCAATTTAGCAATCATGGAATCATAATATGGTGGGATCTCAAAACCACGATAGACACCAGAATCAATACGAATTCCGGGACCACTGGGTTCAGCATAACGCGTGATCTTCCCAGGTGCTGGAGCGAAATTATTCAATGGATCTTCAGCATTAATCCGGCATTCAATAGCATGACCACGAGGCTGAATGTCTTTCTGCTCATTTTCCAGTTCAAGACCTGATGCCACCCGAAGCTGCTCACGAGCAAGATCCACACCAGTCGTTTCTTCAGTGATAGGATGTTCCACTTGCAATCGAGCATTCATTTCAAGGAAGTAATATTTTCCCTCCTTAAACATGAACTCACAGGTTCCAGCATTATAATATCCGGCGGTTTCAGCGGCAAGAACTGCTTGTTTTCCGATTTCCTCACGAAGCTCTGGAGTAAGCGCACAGGATGGTGTTTCCTCAATCAGTTTTTGATGACGACGTTGCACACTACATTCACGTTCATACAAATGAATGATGTTACCCTGTTTATCACCAATAACTTGATATTCAATATGCCGGGGATCACTAATGAATTTCTCAATAAAAACAGCATCATTACCAAAACTGTTTTTCGCAAGTTGTTTCACACTGTCCAATGCTTTTTCCATTTGTTTAGCATCATCAACTTTTTGAATACCGATACCACCGCCACCAGCTGATGCCTTAAGCATCACCGGATAGCCGATCTCATGAGCTATATCCTTTGCTTTTTCATGATCCTTGATTGCTTCTGTAACTCCAGGGACCACATGAACCCCTGCTTTCATCATGGATTTCTTGGAATCAATCTTTGATCCCATCAATTTCATCGCAGAAACCGGTGGACCGATAAACTCGATATTGTTCTTATGACACAACTCTGCAAAACTAGCATCTTCGGCCATAAACCCATATCCAGGATGAATACCATCAGCACCACTTTTTAAAGCAGCATCAATGATGTTATCTTTTTTCAGATAACTCTGACTGGCTGGACCAGGACCAATATTATATTTTTCATCAGCATATCGGACAAACAAGGCTTTTTTATCTGCATCAGAAAACACTGCAACGGTTCCAATGCCTAGTTCCTTACACGCCCTCATAATTCGCAGTGCGATTTCTCCTCTATTGGCAATCAATATTTTTTGTAACATAACTGGTCTCACATCCACATATTCATATGTTTTCTATAGGATCTGCATCAACAGATCACCGCTTTTCACGGCATCTCCTTCATTGATGTAAATCTCTTTCACTTCTCCAGTTTTTTCGGCTTTGATTTCTTGTTCCATTTTCATGGCTTCAATGGTAACAAGCACATCTTCTTTTTTGACCTTATCCCCTTTTGCCACTTTCACTTTGAGAATAGTGCCCTGCATGTTTGATTTAATACCACCTTCTACATCTTTTGGAGGTGCAGCTGCTCCACCACCTCCACCGGAGACAAGATAGCCTCCTGTAGGCGTAACTTTGACTTCAAAGGGTTCACCATCAACTTCTACTTCAAACTCCGTTGGTATTTCTGCTGGGCCACTTCGATTTTCTGGTGGTTCTGTTTCCAAATAAATATCATCTACATCAGGGAAGGATTGTTTGACCATTCCTCGAGTAAGTTTATGATTCATAGGTAATGGTAGTTCATCAGAGGTGAATTCAGCTTGTGCTTTTCCTTTCAAAAACTTCAATCCCACTTGTGGATAAATAGCATAGGTCATTACGTTTTCATCAGTGATTTCAACATCATCATGTTCCTTTAACTCTGCTTTTCGTTTCTCCCACATTGGTTCCAAAAGATCAGCAGGTCGGCAATCAATGACGTCATCTTTCCAGTTTTTACCAAGCACGGTCTTCATCACTTTTTTATCGATTTTAGCAGGTGGTTTTCCATACATTCCCTTACAATAATCCTTTGTTTCCTTTGGAATGACCTTATATCGACCATGAAGCACATTCATCACCGCTTGTACACCAACTACTTGACTTGTAGGAGTGACTAGTGGCGGATATCCGAGTTCTTTACGCACCCGAGCGGTTTCATCAAGAACTTGTTGATATTTTCCATGTGCTCCTTGTTCTTCAAGTTGGAAAATCAAATTTGAAAGCATGCCACCAGGGATCTGATGCACGGTGACACTAGGATCAACTTTTAAAGCGTTAAACCGGTGAAGATGCCGGTATTTATCCCAGACTTTAATGAAATATTTGCGAATCTCAATGAGTGCTTCTAAATCATATCCCGTATCATACTTAGTGTCCTGTAAAGCAGCGACAACACTTTCCGTTGGAGGTGCAGCAGTGCCACCAGAAATCGGTGAAATCGCGGTATCAAGCACATCAACTCCTGCTTCCACTGCGGCTTGATAGGCCATCCCTGTCATGCCACTGGTGCAATGTGAATGTAAATCAATTGGTGCTTTGATTCCTGCATCTTTGATACCTTTGATAATGTCATAGGCTCGTTTTGGTGATATCATCCCTGCCATATCCTTGATGCAGAGTGAATCTGCACCCATTTTCTCCAGTTTTCCAAATTCCTCAATATAATATTCAACGGTATGCACTGGTGAAATGGTATAACTTAAACAGGCTTGCACATGCCCACCGTTTTCTTTGACGGCTTCCATGGGTACTTTCATGTTTCTCAGATCATTTAATGCATCAAAAATCCGGAAATAATCCACACCGTTTTTCTTTGCAAGATACACAAACTTTTTGACCACGTCATCTGGAAAATTCCAATATGCTACAATGTTCATGGCTCGTTCTAGCATTTGCATTGGTGTGTTCGGCATGGCTTCTTTTAATTTTCGAATACGTTCCCAAGGATCCTGGTTCAGGTACCGGATTGGAACGTCAAAAGTTGCCCCACCCCAGACCTCCATTGAAAAATAACCAACTTCATCAAGTTTATCGGCAATAGGGAGCATATCTTCTGTTCTCATTCGAGTAGCAAGCATTGATTGATGAGCATCTCTTAATATTAACTCGTGTAGTTTAACCATCTCTTTTTAGCCTCCAATTATGATAGATGCTTTTTTTTATATAGAGGGGATTCGTACCGAGTCCCAAATGATGCATGGTATTCTATGCCCCTACTTAATTATATCGGGAGAATCTGATTCTCTTTTTGCGTTAATTTCGTAATCATACACACTATTTTGAAAAAAATTCAACAATAATGCCATAAAATGAAAAACAGCACTGTTATTTTTGTTGCTTGCAATAGGAAAAAATTTGATAAAACACCATGAAAAGATACAAAAGAATATATAGGCGAATCAACAGATATATAATGGAAGAGGTGAAAATTTTATTATGAAAAGAAACAACATTTATGGGGGAGTGATCTTTATTGTCTTTTTACTAATCTCCAGTACGGGATTTGCTGCTCCTCAAATAAACGAAAATGATGCAGACGCCAAATCTTTTTTAAGTACATCTGAAAACGTTGATCAGGGCAGTATATTGAAAGAAGATGAACAATTGGATGTTTCTTCACTGCTTCAAGAACTCTTTTTTAGAGCAGATTCTTCATCACTGCTTGATCTTCTCACTGGCATCATCCGAACAAATTGTGCCGGAGTAGAAAAAACATCGGAAATCACCTTTGCCCTATACAATGATATTGACGTTGACAATGATGAAAACACGGGAATCAATGGAAAAGATATTCGAGTTCAATACCTTATTTTACCCTATTTTTTACCATCACCTGATCTTACTATCGGTGCAATGCTTTTAGTTAATGTCGATCGTATAGGTGATGAAATCAAAGATAAGGATTTTTCTCTCTCAGCAGAAATCGCTGATAAAACACTTGCTGTAGGATATAAATCTCCAGATCAACAATCCAATGAAATACCTGAAAGTGTTCAATTATCGACAACTGTTTTTCTTAAACTTACAGATAATAGCATTGGTTTTTCATTTCATATGAACCCGTCATATGCAACTAATCAAGATGAGAAAAAAATAAGCTTGTTCGGTAGTGTTGAACATAATGCAGTTACGCATGAATTCTCCTTTAATTTTGAACCATCAACCGAAACAGATATTATTATTACCTCAACGAAAAAACCTAATGAATGGCAGTACAAGTTTAGTAAGGATACTGCATTTGAAACCAGGTTTATCGCGGAGCTCTCCAAATCAGCTGAAGGAGAAACAAAGGAGACTACCCTCACGATTAATCCACTTCCAGATCAAATAATGTTCAGTCTAAGTCTTACCCCATTTTCATCAGAAGGAGGAAGCATCTCTTATCAATGTGACCAAATGCATGATATAAGCGTGCTGGTAGAAACTACTACTCTTGGTATCTGTAAATATGCTTTAATCAAAAATACTCCTCGGCGAATCGATGCTGAATGGCTTCCAGCAAAGCAAAATGGTTTTTATCATATCAACATCGATTCAGATGGGACACAGATCTCATTGCTAAATACTTTGAACAATCCTACTATCAATTTATCTATAACTGATCTTTCAACTGTTGATATGACTGCGTTCTGGAATTTGACCAAGCCCGGTGATTTTGAAGTGATCAAGGATCCATCATTTCATATTGATTTAGATTTTCTTTTTGAAGAATGGGTTATGAACTTGGATGCTGAACCAACCGCTGAAAAAATCAGTTT
Source organism: Thermoplasmatota archaeon (assembly GCA_046498165.1). Lineage (GTDB taxonomy): Archaea > Thermoplasmatota > E2 > DHVEG-1 > DHVEG-1 > EX4572-165. The sequence continues at coordinate 1,724 of JAWOBC010000063.1, read as the reverse complement.
CTCCTGGGATACGAATAACTCTGGTTTCATCACTATGGATACGGACTGGCAACCATTGAATCAAATGGAACTGCATATGCTTGGACCAGATTTAGGGGTTAATATTGCTGGTGAAACATTAAAGGCAGAGGATTTTCGATTGAATTGGACGGAGACAATTTTCCCTGTTGAAATAACCGGTGAACTTGATTTCTTTTCCATAGCTATTCACGTGTTCATCGATGGAATCTGGTATAAATTGTGGCCCCTGCTCTAGAAAAAAACTAAGAAAAACAGTTAGGATGAACTGAAGATAAGAGTATCTTCTCATCTCTTTTTTATTCCCATTGATATAAACTTACTTGTATAGTCTTCTGAATATAATCCCTCTGTTTTTTTGGTCTTAGCATTGATGTCATACCTTTTCCGCAGCAGATTAAACATAACTCTTATGGCCATAATCTCAGAAACATCCAGCAACATAAAATCAGACAGTTCTTATTGAATTAACCGATCAATAGTGATTTCATCAGTATATTGTTCTGCACCTTGGTCCAATGACTGTTCCACAGAAACCATATCCTTCATCAGAAATATTCTATCACTTCCAAGCTCGGTGTGCTCAATGGAGTTTTTGAGAAGTGCTGCATATTTTTTATAACGGTTTATTTTCACCAGATGCTCTTTGAAATCATCAACAATTATGGGGTCAAATCCTTTGGAACAGAGCAGATCCAAAATTTTGTTTCGTATTTCCAAAGACGAAAGTTCAAACCGATAGTTTTTAGGATTATAGTAATCAGATAGTTCATTGAACAATTCTTTATCATCAATATATTGTTTGAAACAGTATAACTCACCGATTTTGAATACATTGATTTTTTTTCGTTTCATATCAAATCGCATAACAACAGCATTGCTTGAAAAGAAAGATGACTTATTAGATCACTACTGGGATTACTGAAAGTATTAATTCAATATCAAAAAATAGGGTTACAGCAAAAATGAAGTCTTAAAAGGCACTGCTTGCTTGTTGATTTTGATAATATTGAAGAAGAATATGGGTAATGATCTCTCTCAGATTACTATTATTTGAAAAAGCGGGCAGTGAAACAATATTATACAAGGTTTTATGCACCATTTTTCCTTGATGGGGTTCATTGTTTTGATACAGCGTTGTGTGGGTTACATCTTCTACGATATACTGTTCTTCAACATTGATCAAATCTGAGTTGCATTGCTTCGTTTCCTTTGTTGATTGTAGATATGATTGAGTGAACAGTAATGCTGATCCCTGAGCGAACAGAATGATAATGGTAACAAAAAGGGTGATAATGGTTTTCTTCTGACATTGTTTGAAAAGACTGATGAAACGCTCAGAAAGTGTGGGATGATAAGAAGTGAGTTTTAGCAATGAAACAGAGATAAACGGTGTTTTTTTGTGTTCAATAGTTGATAACGACTGAGTGTATTCAGCGATTTTGACCAGTGCTTCCATAAAGGAGACTCTGTCACCATGACTGGTGTTATAGCTAGCATCTGCCAAGAGTTCTCTTTTGTTGAATATTTTTTTAGCAGCTAGATGAACAAAGGGATTGAAAAAACAAAGGATGCGAGATGCTTGAATCAATGCTTTTAACAAAATATCATGGTGTTTGATATGGGTTAGTTCATGACGAAGGGTTGTTTTTAACTCCTTTTCAGAGAGAACTACAGGTAATCGATCTGAGATAACAAGGATTGAT
>JAWOBC010000034.1:0-4227 GCA_046498165.1 Thermoplasmatota archaeon | reverse complement strand
GGGGTTGATTATATTTTTTCCATGGCAAAAGTAGGAAGATTTATCGCAAAAAATACTATCGAACCTTATGTTGCAGATTTTCTGGAGATGATTAATCTCAGTGAGGATCTTGAGATTCTACCAGTCCATGTCAGTGATCAATCCCGTATTGTCAATAAAACCATAAAACGGGCCAAAATTCGTCGGAAAACTGGTGCTCAAATTATTGCTATCAGAAGAGAAAATAAAACCATTTATTCACCCTCTGAAAAAGAGGTCATTCTTGCTGATGACTATTTATTGGGACTCGGTAGTGGAGAGCAGATTCGTGAATTACATAATCTTTCTAGACCTGAAAAAACCATTGAAACCCCTTAGTTTGTTTTTGTTTGATTGAAACATGCCTTCCTTTTTTCTTTTTGTGTTCGTTTTGTTTTTTTTTATACAATAAACAAATTTTTGATGCCTGTAAGGGCCATATCGATACCAATGGCACCAACGAAAAATCCTGTGATTCGTAGAAGGATCCCCATCCTTTTATCAAAGGCTACACGTAATTGTTTCTGCATGATGTGATCTCTTATTGTTTTCAAACCAATGATGATGAGAAAATTGATGATGAGAATAAGGGGGAGAATGATCATGTTAATCATAATGGTGTTATCTTCAGCAGCGATAATAGCCAAAGATATGGTTCCAGCTCCCACCATAAAGGGCATGGCTATTTCTGCGGCAAGATCATCTAGGTTTCCTCTGAGCTGAATCAATGCTTTTTTTCCTTGGACGATGTAAAAATAGGCAAAGGAAAAGATGACGATACCGCCGAATATTCGGAAGGAATTAAACTCAATTTGGAAAAGGTAATTAAAAATAAGATCTCCAGTTAAAATGAAAAAAAGGATGATGGCATAGGAGATAATGCTTGCTTTGGTTAGAACAAATAAAAAATCTTCATTTTTTAGTTCCTTCATGACTGGGTTAAGATAAAGAAATAACGCAAAGGGATTCATCATTACGATGAATGAAAGAATTGTTTTGAGCATGATAATCAAAAAATCAGCAGTGAAGAAAGGCTATAAAAAGCTAATGGAATGAATAGATGTTATTAGAGAAGAAAGAGGGGTAGAATCGCATGCAAGACGATATCGGCAGAGAAATGAGAAATCATTGCTGATTCTAGTCCCTTTTTCCAGTAAAGCCACCCGAAGATGATGCCACCAATCGCGTTGAGGATGATTGCTCGCAGGATGATTACTGGGGTGATAGTGGTTATTGAAGCCGTGAACGGCAGATGCAACAATCCAAAAAGAGTTGCCGAGATAAGAATAGCAATCCAGATGACCAGTGAGCTAGCTTGTCCATCGCTTGTTTTTTTGATTTTGATGAAGAGAAAGACAAGAAAGCTCATGAAAAATAATCTAAGCATGATTTCTTCGTTGATTCCTCCATAAAATGAGGTGAGAAATCCTTGCCAAACTGGTGGTATAGTATTGGATTGATTAAGGCTGGTTGGTTGAATTAGAGCTAAAATATAATCGCCAGCGATGATGAGAACCGCTGCAAGAATGCCAAATCCAATGGAGATTCCAATGAGTGATCCCAGTTTTTCTTTCAGTTCTTTTTTATGTAGAAAATGTTTGATAAGTGGAATGTCAAAACCTGTTTTTTCAGAGAGATATAATCCAACAAAGGTAAGAAAGAAAAACATCAGAGCGCTTTGTCCTATACTTATGGCAATGAGAAAGGACATGGGAAAAGAGATGTCTTTTAGAAGATCTGCTTGCAGGGTTAAGGCATAAGGCATTATGGCGATGATTCCGATAATACTTGCCGTATAAAGAATCCAAAAAATCTTCCAGTTTATCACTGGTTTGTTCTTCATATATCTGCAGATATTTTAGATATCTATTTAATCTTTTCAGTTAATCTAAAAAAATCCAAATATTTTTCATTTTGACCTGATTAAAAAAGTATCGATGTCTAGTGATGACAAATGTTGTCCAATCCTGTTTTTCTTCATCAACATTGAGTTGATTGATAAAACAGATGAAAACAGAAGTGAAAAAATGAATGTTAAAAAAAAAGGAAAAAAAGAAAGGATTGGTAGCTTAGACCAGACCAAGGATTTCAACCACGGATGGAATCCCAAACTGAGTCATGATGGTTTGATCCCACATAATGCAGATGAGACCAACTAGGCTCATCAAGGTCAGCGGCACCCAATAGGTGTAGACGACCTGATCGATTTTGAGCCGAGCGACCGCCACGCGAATCAAGGTAACAGAAAACAGGATCACCAGGAAGAGTTTCAAGAGGAAAAACAGGATATCAACACTGATTGCGGCGATATCAGTTAATCCCAGAAGTGGTGAGAGATTATAGGGGAAAAACAAGGCGATAATAATGGATCCCATTGCCACGGTTTTCACTCCATCAGTAAGATAAAACATAGCCAGATTCCTTCCAGAGTATTCTACCATTAATCCATCCGCTATCTCTGTTTCTGCTTCTGGTGAATCAAATGGTATCTTAGATAGTTCCGCAGGAGTCACAATCACTAATGCGAACAGAAGAATGATAGCACCAATAAACCCAATGGGTCCAGCAATTCCCCACAATGGTGTCGCTGTTAACGTGGACAAGGCAAATACATGAGAGCTTCCTTGCACAAGACTGAGTCGCCAGGCGATACTCACAATGATGATGGCCAGTGGGAATTCATAGGCCATCATGGTAGCCATTTCTCGCTGTGCACCAACCGTTGCATAGGGTGATCCTGAGGAAAACCCACCGATGACCATCGCAAGTGATGGAATAATCAACAGATACAGAATCAAGAGGATATCACCTTTTGCCGTAAGAATCCCATCAAATATGGCTGGTTGTCCACCAATAGGTAGATAGAGTAAGATACTACAGGCAGCAACAAGACCCATGATTGGTGCAAGATTAAACACCCAGTCGATGGCGTTTTCTGGGATGATGTTTTCTTTCACAAACAGTTTTCGCACATCTCGGAATGGCTGAATAATCGGTGGACCAATCCGTCCCTGCATGTGAGCAGCGATTTTCCGATCTATACCCTTGTAGAGCAAACCAAAAAAGATGCCAAATGCAGCAATTCCAATTGCTCCCAGCACAACAATAAGAATAGTTTGAGCAAGACTGACTAATTCCATTTTAGATCAACCCCTGGGAGAGAAACAGTATCCCCATGACAACGATAAACCAGAGCACGTAATCACTGACGTTTCCCGTATGCATTTTTTTAAGAGCTGTGATGAACCATTGCATGGCCTCTGTCCATCCCCAGTAAAGGTTACTGCTTTTCACATGCATGTGTTGTTTATCATATTCTTCATTTCCTGAGAGAAATGCTTGGGTCTGACCTGTTTTTTTCTTGTAAGAATCATTTCCAAATCCTCTGAGGATGTAGATGATTAAGAAGATCACTAGAAATGCAACAACCCAAACAACTGGGTTCCAATATCCATTTCCAGTATCAAATGTGGCAAATAGTTCTTCTATCATTTTTTTAGACACCTCCAGTTAACCAAGAAAGATACCCACTGGGATCAACCAGGGCATTAGCAGCTGGTTCCACGATAGTAGTAATGATAACATCGGGGAACAATCCAAAAACAAGGATGATGGCAGCGATAATTCCCATGGCAAGAAGCATGCTTACCGGGACTTCTTTAACGTTTTCATATTGCGGAAGTTTTGGCCCCAAAAATGCTGCTTGAAAGACTTTCACGAATACAGCAAGAAGCATGATACTTGATAAAATGGCGATAATAGAAAGAATGGGGTTGAGCTGATAGGTGGATTCATAAATTAAGAGTTTTGAAACAAATCCGTTCATTGGAGGAATACCTGAAATGGCAAGAAGTCCAATAATGAAAAACACCGTGGTATATTTCATGTTTCTAGCAAGGCCACCAAGCTTGTTCAAATCTGTTTCCTTGGTTGCATAATAGATGGCCCCAGCGACCATGAACAATAAACCAACATCAAGTGCATCATTAAATATGTGAAAGATTCCTCCTTTGATTGCTTGCAGGGCAAAAGGTGCCGTTGACAATGTGAGATCAGGATTACCTATTATGGTGAGACCAGTTCCAACTCCAAGAAACATATAACCAAGTTCTGCCACCGCTCCGTAACCAATGAGTCGTTTCAGATCGGTTTGAATAAGGGCCATGATTACTCCTACAAGAATAGTAATCAATCCTAAAATGACCATGA
>JAWOBC010000033.1:0-3483 GCA_046498165.1 Thermoplasmatota archaeon | reverse complement strand
AAGGGCAATAATTTTAAGGGATCTGATAAAGCAAATGTTGCTCGAAAGGCATTAAAGGAGATCATGCTTGCGGTGTTAAAGGATATTCCAACCTGGAGTGATGAAGAGGAGGCTCGTTTGTCTGTTCGGGAGAGTATTAGAAGGCATACGCAGAAGGTTGTTTCTTCTCTAGATTTTTCAAAGGTTGATCTTGAGGATTTAACGCTGATTCAGAGTGTAAAACCCGCAAAGAAATATAAACGGAATCAGGATGGAAGTTTGTCCACATTTGGGAAACGAGCTGATGCATTGGAAAAACTGATGGGGAAACGAATCCGGTCACGGACGAAATATCGGTTTGTAGTAACCAAAAATCCATTGCCTGGTATTGCTAATCCATCGAAAAGTGGGGTGAAACCGATTGATTATATGTATCCAGTGAATTTGTTGGAGGATAAAGCACAAATTGATCTGGAATGGTATAAGGAGATGGTTGAGAATTATATTCAGGGTGCGTTTGGTCTGCCTAAGATTGGTGAAACAGAGCAAAAGGGTCTAGATTCCTGGATGTAACAAAACAATATATTTCTTTTTTATTCATTTAAAATTATTTTTTTGATAAGAACTGTAAAGAGCCTTGGTAAGAGCTGTACAATAATGGTTTATAAAGACGGATGAGAAAGTATTATTTGGTTGATATGATAATCGTTGGACAGGTCTCAAATAAACAGGAAGCTTTAGAAATCCGAGCGATTGCAAAACTAAGTATTGTTGCTCAGCGTGCACGATATCTTGCTCGTCATAGAAAAGCTGATTAGGATTATTTGTTTTTTTGCCCCCATTTCATCCTCTTATGCCCCCTTTCGTTCTTTTTTTCTATTTTTTTACCTTCTTCATAATGGTAGATGAATAAAGAAATGGGAAAAAGAAAAAAAAGTGTTTGTTTTTTTATTTAGAATCGTGGTCTTCGTATGAAGATAAGAAAGATGATGATCATTGCTGCCATGGCGATAAAAACAAAGGCCGTGGTGAATCCGGGTGTTGAGTCATCTGTTTTTTCTTGTTCAACACCGTCATCATCCTCACTTTCATCACTTGTTACAGTGAGTTCTTTGATACTTGTTTCTTCCCCGTTATCATGGATATCATACGCTGATAGTTTATAGGTCATATTTGTTGCATCCAGTGGCGGGGTAACAACTGCGATGTATTCTTTATTTCCGGGGTCATAGCTCATTGGTTTGGTATTCCAACTGCCGCCAAAATGGTAGTCAAGTAATACATTTTGGATGTCACTGCCATCAGATACATCCACTCGAACAGTGTAATCCTCCCCTGGTGTAATGGAATCAGTGGGAAAACCAGAGATAGCTGGTGCTTTCGTATCAACGGTGAAAAGATCTGATTCAATATATGATGAATTCATTTGGATTCCTTGGATATCAAAAACTCCTTCAGTTGTACAGATGACATCCACTGTTCCTTCATAGATATTCTCAGTAATCGTATAATTTATTTGATATGTGTTTTCATCAACCATGTACTGGGAATCAAATATGAGTATTCGTGCTGAGCCGTCATCTACTGCAGCATCGAAATCAAGAACGGGAAAACTGGAGATATTCATTGGTTCACTGAAGCTGAGGGTGACTTCAAAGGTATCTTCTGCATCTTCCCCTGTAATCATAGTATCGGAAACAGTTAATGAGGTGACCACAGGCCCAGCGTTATCATTTAGCGGCATATCTGCAAATGGCCATACTGGGACTGAATGTGATTCATCGTTTTCGATGAAGAGTTCTTCCTGTGAATAATCATAACTAACAGAGAAATCATTTGATGAGGTGTCAACAGGCAAAAAGATATGTTCTTCATCTAGAATTAAGGCAAATGATGCCTCGGTTTCATTTGATTCATAAAACTCGATTCCATCAATTCCAATTTCGTTTCCATCATATTTAACGGTAAACCCGTCGATAGCGGATTCTTCGTCATCTCCATACCAAATCTGGGTTGCAGGACCAATTTTGTAATCAGTGGTTACGATAATCTGATCAATGATACCATTATCATTTGTATCAAGTGCTGCCGATGTCTTATACTCCGCCTTAGAAAAGATATATGTTGGAGATGAAGCAGTGACCAGGCCCTCATTAGTTCTTGGTGTAGAATACCAGACCACAGAAGAGGATTTTACAAGATCTCTTGCATCTAATCTTGTTTGCAAAGATTCAACATTCGGTCTACTATTAGGTTGAATAGTGATAGTGACAAAGACTCTTTTTGAACTCCTGGGTGGAATTTCTAGACAAGAAAAACCATCATTGTCACCGATGACCTCACCGCTTTGTAAATCAGGTTTGTAGACATGTGAACCAATTAAGATATCATCTTTTTCTCCCCCATCATAATTACCGTCTCCTCCATCGACCCATAACCAAAGTGTATATAGCCATGCATCATGGGCATCACCAGTATTCGTCACCGTAAAACTATCGATCATTAAACTAGATTTAGCATGTTCATTTGTATAAACAACTTCCTGAATTACCTCAGGCTCTGTTTCTAATGGTGTGATGTACTGAATTCCTGTGTCGACATCTGAGGAATAGCCATCAGAATATACTGCAGCAGTGCCATAATATAATGTTGAAAAGGTGATTTCATCAGTTTGGATGACATGTTTTGGGATAAAGAGCTCAGCTATTTGATGATCATAGCTAACGGCATCTGTTTTTCCAAATCCAAGTTTTCCATATTTTGTGTTATAATCATCGACATGAAACACCATATCATCAATGATGAGTTCAAACCAGTCTTCACCAATATCATTGGTGTTGTCACAGGTGATGTCAAAACTAAAATACACATAGTGTTCATCTTCACTGATATAGACATTGGTTATGCCGTCTGGGTGACCGGAATCTGGTCGCCATACCGGAGAATACAATGGGGTAAGTGTTGGATCATCTAATCGTCCATCAATAACACAGGTTCGATGATTTGTCCCTATTTTATATGTTCCACCTTCCCAAGATAGAGGACTTCCTTTTGGGTATTCATTTGCTTTGATTAAAAGAGAATAGATCGTATCTGTTGGTTGATCAGTAAGATCCCAAGCGATTTCAATGGGATGTTGGTAGGCTACAGCAACATTATAATCATCACATAAGAGATCAGTAAGTATGTTTTGACCGGTGTCTTCAAAACAGGCATAAATTGGTTGAATTATTTTTTCATCAGCTGTTAGCTGTAATTGTTCGATTCCTGCATAGGGTAGACCAGTGTGATCTATTTGAATGATAAGAGAGTTTTCTTCACAAGATAGGGAAAATGTTTTTGTTGCATAGTTAATGGGAAATGATGCAGTGAATAATTCATTAATTCCCTGTTTTGTGATTTGTTTGATATGAAAACCATCTTGATTCGCTTCATTGATATAGATTTCCTTTGCATTGTTTTCATCTGAAACCGATGATGAACCGGCTAGTGCATAATCAATTG
>JAWOBC010000026.1:0-5334 GCA_046498165.1 Thermoplasmatota archaeon | reverse complement strand
CAGATAAAGGGGGTTTTTACTGATGAAAACATTGCTATGAGAATTTGTGGGATTTCATCAAAAGCGGTGTATGGTCTAGTAAATGCTGGGGCTAATGTTACTATTGCCTCAGATGATGTTAATATTGTGAGTGGTTTTGATCAGTTAGATCAAGCGTATGATGGATCATTACTTCTGCCAGATCATGTGTTCTTACAAAATGAAAATGAGTATTCCTGGAATGAAAATGAAACCATTAATGGTTCGTTTGCTTCAGATGTAGCTCCAGTTTATACTCATCCTCGTGTTAATACAAATGTGCATATTGAAATTGAAAATACTGATTTGAATTTGTTGAGCTTTTTTACTGGTAAAACTGAGTTAACTGTTGGGGTTCATTGCCGGCAATCCCGGTATCGTAATGTTACATCAATTCCAGAACCATTTGATCTCCCTCGGAAAGTAGATATTGATTTGTTAAATGCTGATGCTTTTCGATTATGTGTTCAGGAGGATGTGTTTTCTTCAGCGGATGTTTCATCATTTTTAAACAAGGAAAAAGATGATTTTGAGAATCTCTCCAAAGGGATTTTTCCGTCATTAAAAGGTGGTGCACAAGTTGATGAAACCGTTTTTGAGCAGTCCCTAAACTGGGATGGCAATATCTCGGATATGAAAGGATTTGAACCAGTTCAGGTTGAGTCTTTTATGCATAGTTCCTATCCGCTTTCGTTTTATTTTTCGTTTCTACCACCTTCTTTTAACATTGAAAAACAGAATGTGACTTTTTCTGGTATACCTGATGAAAACGTAACCTATACTCTATTGTTTCCAGCTGGTGTTTCTGTAGTGGTTAATGATTCGTTGAACCGAGCGCAGATGGAAAAAAGCAATGGTAAAACAGTGATAACAATCTCTTTTAATGCGTCAGAAGGAAATCTTATCGATGTGCTCTCTTTGAGTTTGTATCCAAGCGCCGTTTATACCATTGGGTTGTTTATTCCTTGTATTGTGAGTGTTATTATCACTCTTATTCTGTTTATTGTGGTTTATCTCATTAGAAAAAAACGGAATCAATTCCGAGGTAGTAGCCCAAACCGGGTTCCAACAGAGGAGGATTCGTATCAGGATCAAGAATATTATGTTCCTCCACCGCCTTCAGAGAGAAAATGAGATTAATGTTGAACGATGATGTTGGGAAGAAATTTTATGAGACTAGGCATTTTTTTAAGGATGGGTTTTGTTAGTTTTGATGGAAAATCCATATCTCCATGTGAAGTGATGATTTCCTCAATGTTTTTTTCTTTGAATTTTTTGATGTATTTGTTGAATTGATGGTCTTGAAAGCTGGTAAAGATTTTTCGAAACTGCATTCCAACTTTGATTTCCCATCCTAGTTCTTTCATCCATTTTTCCTGATAATGTTGTAGAACTGATGTTGAAAAATCCTGTTGTTGTATTGCTTCATTTGCACTACTGGCACAGTATTTTGCCCCCAGTAATCCAGGATATAATCCTCCGCCAGAGGTTGGTTTTACTTGTGCTGCGGCATCTCCAGCCAGCATAATATGATCATCCACCATTTTTTTTAATGGACCAAGGGGGATGTTACCTGCATTTTTTTGTTCGATGTTTGTATTTTCTAGATATGGGGTGGTTAATGAACTGTTGAATAATTTTTTAAAATAATACAGAGGAGAATAGGTAGCATTTTGTTTTATACAGAGTCCGATTTTTGCTTGTGTTCCATCATTAGTGATGGGGATCATCCAAGCAAAAAATCCTGGTGCGATGGTGTTTCCAACAAAAATCTCAACGAAATCTGATTCAAGTTTGGTGTTGGTAACCGTGGCATTAATGCCATGGAGATATTCTTTTGGTTGTGGAAAATTACAGACATCTCGTATTTTTGAATAAGGTCCATCGGTTCCAATGACCAAGGGTGTTTTGATGTTTTGTTTTTTTGATGTGACTAATTCAACCGTGTTTTTTTGTTTTTGCACGGAAAAAATTCGTTGATTAAGTTTAATTTGTGCCCCATTTTTTTTTGCTTGAGACATCATCTTTTGATCAAATGCTTTTCGATCGATGCAATAGGCATGTGTTTTGTTTCCACCAATGGTAAGGATTTCTCCAGATGATGAGTGGATATGTGCTCCTTTTAACCTGGTCTGAACGATACCTTTTGTGGAAAAGGGAACTAAATCAAAAACCCGGGGTGTGACAAGTCCTGCGCATTGAACGGGTTTTCCAATTTCTTTTTGTTGTTCGAAAAGAATGATTTCTCTGTTTTTTTTAACAAGATCATTAGCTATAGCGCAACCAACTGGTCCACCACCAACGATACAGACATCAGGTTCTTGCATAGGATTCTTTCCCCCGTATACTGCCAAAGATTTATAATAGAATCGTCCATATGATGATAAAAATTCTTTTATGGGTGTTACACGGAATATGGGAAAGGGTATGATGCTATGGATGATTTGTTTTCTTTTCAAAAAAAATAGAGAACAAGAGGAATCAGATGAGAATAATAATCAAACGGATTTACTCTGTCGTTTTGTGTTAGATGGTAATGGTAAAACCGTTGGTGAAAGTGTAGCGATTCAAAGTGATGTGTTGATTGTGAAGGATAAAAAAGATTTTTTGGGCATTCCTCTTAAGCATATTGAGGAAAATGGAAAAAAATTATTGGTGAAGGGGCTAGTTGATACTTCTAAAGCAAAAGAACTTGGTGAAGCATGGCGGGATGCATCATATGAGGAGATTGATCTGGAAGAAGAGGAATAACATCTATGGATTTTGAATATAAGATGGTCATTGTAACCCGTAAGGATTTAAAGCTTTCTGCTGGTAAACTTGCTGCTCAGGTTGCTCATGCAGCGGTAACCTGTACTCTTGAAACCAAGAAAAAGCATAAAAAATGGTTTTCTAAATGGATGCGTGAAGGAGCAAAAAAAGCAGTGGTAAAAACAGAGAGCGTTGATGATTTTATATTACTTAAGCAAAAGGCGGATTCATTAAACATTGAATCAGTAATCATTACTGATGCGGGGCATACACAGATTCCTGCAGGAACAAAAACAGTGTTTGGTGTTGGCCCAGCGCCAACTAATTTGATTGATCAAGTCACTGGTGATCTTTCATTATTATAAATACATGAATAGGAAGAGATAAGAGAGGTTCTATTTTTTACGTTTTCTTTGAAAAAACACTGCAATCAATAGAAATGCAGTCAGTAATGAGAATACTTCAAAACCAGATGTTCCACCGGATACATCTCCTGTTGTTGGATTTGTATCATCAGTATATGGTGATTCTTCATTTGGTGCGTAATCAACCCACCATTCAGCAGATGTGTCTCCATATTCAGTGTATTCTGCAGCAAAACCCCATAGCGCTTCAATTTTTGTAGAAGTGCCAATGATATTAAAGGTTGCAGTAATGGTTGTTCCACTTGCTGTTATTTCAGGATTTATCTCCCCTTGAAATGTTTTTCCATCTGTAGCGGTTGCCATTCCAACACCTTCACCATCTAACCATATAAAATAATAGTAAGAATCGCTTGTGTTTAAATGCATATGATAGCTAATCATTTCTGAATCGAATATGTTTCCATCCACGGTCATTGATAATTTAATTTTATTTTCACCAATGGCGTATTTAATTTCAGTAATGTCGATATTTGGTTTGTTTTCAATACCCGCATTCCATATATATCTACCATTATTCCAATTGTAATGCATAATATCATTTGTTGAATCTTTGATAGAATCTGATTTGGTTGGTATGAATGGTTGGTCATATTCATCAGCGCCTCCAGAATCATCAGATTCACCAGAATCAGTCGTATCATCTATACCAAAGAGCTTTTGAAAAAAATTGATGATCTGATTGATAAAAGGAATGTTTTTAAAGAAATCAACAATTTTGGTAAGAGGACCATCCTGGGTTCTCAAGAAGGTGTTTTGTGAATTTATTGTTGCCTGTGAAACAGAAACAAAGGGCGTAGACATCAGAATAAAAACGAGCAATATGATGGTAATCTTTTTCATATCAAATACCACATGTATATCATTTAGTTTATAGAAGAAATATATTGAAGATTAAATATATATAATTATTGTATAATATTTTGGTCGTGTAAATGATATTTTTCTAAATATCAACGATACGTATCTGTTTTCAATCGCCATATTGCTTTAATTTAGAAGAAACGTTGAAAATAATTCCAGTAAAAAAGAAAAAAAAGAAAATGAGAACTAAAATAGTTCTCTAAACTCTTTTCTTTAAGATAAAAACAATCGCCGCAAATGCAGTAATCAATGCAATCAATTCAAAACCAGGTGTTCCACTTGGTGGTGGCGTATTGGTATTTGTTCCATCATCACTAGTTTCGCCGGTATCTCCAGAATCATCAGTTTCACCGGAGGTATCACCATCTGTATCATCACCGTTTGTATCATCTCCTTCATACCATGAATATGATTCTGGTGCCCAGTCTGCCCAATATTCACCAGCCATCCCTTCCGAGCTATCGTAGAACTCTTGTGAAAAACCCCAAAAGGCATCGATTCCAGTAAAAGTACCAACTGTATCAAATGTCACAGTTATCGTATTTCCAGATACGCTTATTTCAGGTTCAAAGTCCATCTCATATGATCCCTCTTCTGTGCTTACTCCCATGCCATAGCCCTCACCATTTGTCCAACCAGCAGTGTAATAGGAGTCTGTTGTATTGAGCCAGATTGTGTAACTTATGCCTTCGGAACTAGCAATTGTTCCTGCAACGTTCATTGACAATGTCACTTGATCTCCGTTTATCGTATATGTTAAGTCTGTTATGTCGATATTTGGTTTATCTCCAATGTTGGTATCCCAACCCCATGTCGTATCTGTATACTTCCAGTGATATACATCCCCTGTGGGATCAGTCACGCTTTCTGCCGTTACAGTGGCCCCAATTGCTGCTAAAAGAACCAAGCTGATAGGCAATACTAATATTTTTTTCATATTGAATTTCTCCATTTTTTTAAGATGGGGTCTATTAGGATTAATCATTTATAATTGTCGATTTGTTCTGTGTTTATAGAATCAATAAAATTAAGACAACAAATATGAAAGAGAGTATACGGGGGAATAATTGAATTACAATAAATCGAATGCATGTTTTCACTCGATTTTTACATATTTTGCTTGAAAAAACCAAAATGTTTTTATTTATTTTATGATATATCATTTGTAAGTCTCATAGGAGGAATGGATGCGATGAGTGATGTTATTAAAACCTTTGGTAATAACGCAGGAAAATTGTGGAAAACGCTTAATGATGAAGGCCCTCAAGTTCGGTCAAAA
>JAWOBC010000128.1:0-5544 GCA_046498165.1 Thermoplasmatota archaeon | reverse complement strand
TTTTTCTTTTGGTATTTGGTTTTGAACTATTATTTGTGTTTTTGTATTTTCGGATTACAAACAGCCTAGCAGAAAAGAAAATCAACCAGCAAAAAAAAGAACAAAGATAAAAAAGATGTTGAAAAAAAATCAAACCAAATCGTTTTAAAAGAAAAAACTATGCCACATTCAGATGTTTTCGCCGCTCTTTCAGATCATTATTCCGTTTTTCCTTTCAGCAATCATTGTTATTCTGATAACGATAATAGCTGAAAAATTTGGAACAAAAGTAGGAGGAATCCTGGGAACGCTTCCCTCTACCATCGTCATTGCTTTTCTCTTTATTGCTTTTAATGAAGGAGAAACATTTGCTTCCCGAGCAGCTGCGGTTGTTCCCGCTGAACTAGGGATCAACGTTGTGTTTCTTCTTGTATTTGCTCTGCTTATCCATCGATCAACATTGCTTGCCTTTGTTGGAACTTTCGCTGTTTGGAGTATACTTTCAGCATCATTAGTTCTTTTCAATATGGAAAATATTCAGATTTCCATTGTCTGCTACATAATAGCAGTTGTTTTTGCATTTCTTATTTTGGAAAAAAGAAAAAAGATTCGCTCAGCAGCAAAACGACACATTCACTATACTGCTACAAAGATTATGTTTCGTGGAATCCTTGCAGGAATCGTTATTGCAATCGCGGTATTTCTTTCTAATTTTGGCAGTGTTATCAGTGGTATTTTTTCTGTTTTCCCTGCGATTCTTTCTTCGACCATGCTGATATCTGTTAAGGAACATGGCCCGGATTTTGCTGCTGGAATGGCAAAATCCATGCTACTTGGATTATCAAGTGTGGCCACTTATGCAACCGTTATTCATTTTCTATATCCAATTTATGGGATCATGATAGGAACAATCATTGCGTATGCTCTATCGTTTTGTGTAACCCTTCTTATTTTTACTTTAAGAAAAAAGATCAGTTAGAAAAAAAGGAAGGAAAAAGGATAAAATCATTTAGCCAATAATTTTGTTCCTTTATTATATCCTTCGATGAAAATCGGTTTTGGATGCAATGGTAGTGAAGGGAATTGATGATGATAACAGTCAAGACAGACATATCCTTGCAAGGTCATGCTATAAATGAAAGCAGGTGAAGAAAGCGGTTTTTTACATTTTTTACAGGCATGATTCATCTGATTTATCTCCAATCAATCTTGTAACATTTACAATGTTTTCTCTTATTTTACTTAAATGTTGATTGTCAGAGTTACAAAAAAGCAAGAATGATATCAAGGGGGAAAAAATGGTCTTACCGGACAATATAATTTTTCATGGTGATTGCAACATACTCAATGAACAGTATGAGTAATAGGAGGAATATAAAATTCATAAAGGTAAAAAGAATGATATAGGGGATAGTAGAGGCTACTACTTCCATTGAAAAGAATTCTGGTAATATGAGAAACACTGTTGGAAAAAGATAAGCAGAAAGACCCAACGAAATAATAGAAGCTACGATAATTTCTGGCCACCAATTTTTCTGTCTAAAGTCAATATCTTTTCGTTTTGATGATTCTTTCGCAAATTTCTTTAACGCCGTGATGACTTCCTTATCTTTTTCGGATAATTTCAAATCCTCATGAATTGATTCCTTTTCATCACCTATATTATCTGATTTATCATCATCAAATGTAGATAAAAAATCCTGATATTCTTTTTCGCTGTAAAAAATGAGGGGATTTCCACGAAAACCACAGTTTTTACATTCCTCTTTCCAAGAGGTTACTCCATAAGTAATACCTGATGTTATGGATCCCATAGAAATATTCTTACTTCCACATCGTGGACATGCATAGATTTTCATTTCTATCAACAATGATTACTGTTATCTACATAAAGATTTCCAAAAAAAGGAAGTTGCTAAAATGCCTCATTATAATATATGTTGGCGAGTCATCATTTTATTCCCAAAATATTTATAGCGACAGTAATATTTTCATCGGAAATGTGTATCATTTTACTGAATTATATGATCTTTGAATTTATTCGTAAATGCATCATGTTTTTTTTAGAGGAAAAGTTGAGGAAAAAAGTATGTATTTAAAAGAATTAAAAGAAGCATTACGATATAATAAAACAAGTCATCCAGAACGAACTAATGCCACGTTTGAAAGAGTTGTTGAGGTATTGGAAAATGTTCTTGGAGAAAAAGAAAAGACGGTTATTGCGGATCTTAAAAAAAACTTAGATGTTACTCATCCAAGAGCTGAACTTACTGAGAGACAAAGCCAAGAAATAGTAAATCTTCTTGATGACGCAATGATAAATCCTGGGGAAATGGAAGATATTGTCCATCAATTACAATACTCAGAAATATCGAGTCAAGAAGCCATAGATATCCATAAAAAATATAAAATTCCCGTTTCCCACTTAGAACAAGATATTATTCCAGTGAAAGGAAATGGATGTTGGATTAGAGATACTAAGGGAAAATGGTACATCGATATGGATAGTAACTACAGTGCCACTAACCTTGGTATGTCAAACAATAAAATAGCAAAAGGATTGTTTAATCAAGCAGATTTGTTAATTTCAATGAAAGAAGACCGGGTCCAGATAGCAAGAACACGGTTTTTAAAAGAAATTCATTCGATGATGCCAAAAGGATTACATTATTTTTATTGGCAGAACTCTGGAGGAGAAGCAGTTGATAAGGCTATTAAGATAGCAAAAGCATATACAAAAAACAAAGAAGTTATTGCTTTTAAACAAGGGTTTCATGGCAGAACTCATGGTGCAGTTTCAGTAACCTGGAATGAATCATATCGGAAACCATTCCATCTGCATAGAGAGGATTGGGTTGATTTTGCAACATTCAATGATATTGATTCTGTAAAAAAAATGGTTGATGAAACAAATGCAAAAACTATCATTATGGAACTAGTTCAAGGTGAAGAAGCAGGCAATCTTCCTGCAGATGAAACGTTCTTACAAGATCTGTGGCAATTAAAAAAAGAGAAAGAGTTAATCATCATCGATGATGAGGTACAAGCTGGTTTTGGTAGAACCGCAATTAAAAAAGGGGATTGGTTTGCCTGTACAAGTTATGATCTTGTTCCAGATATTATCACGATTGGAAAATCATTTGGTGGCAGCTACCCCATCACTGCAGTCGTTACAAACGAAACAATTGCTTCCTCTATGAAACCTGGATATGATGGATCTACGTTTGGAGGAAATCCCATGGCAATGACGGCAGCCCTTATTGCTACTAGGCAAATGAAGGAGCAAAAAATAACGGAAAATGTGATAGAACGATCCAAACAGTTTTTCGATGGATTACAACAGTTAAAGAAAAAATATCCTGTGATAGATAACATTCGTGGAAGAGGGCTTATGATAGCATTTTCACTTGGAAAGAAAAAAAATGTTGAACTAATAAGGAAATTCTTACAAAAGGAAGGGGTAAAAACCAGTCTTTCAACAAATGAATACATGAGATTTTTACCACCAACTATAATCAGTAAAGGAGAAGTTGAATTTGTACTTCAAAAATTGGATAATGCATTGAAAAAAACCAGTAAAACATCTTAGTATCTATGTTGGCGAATCATGTTTTCTGGCTATAATCCCAGTTTTCATAGGATGATGAATCCTGCTTCATGTCTGAAGATGATGATTCTTTTTTTCCATTGTTTCCATATTGGATGTCTACGATGATTCCTTCGACATCACGGACAAGGATTTTATCTTCATCTTCTGAGAATTCTGTGCTAAACATGTTCCCATTTTGATAAATGATTCCTCGATTTGCGTTATAAGCGGTTTTGTCACCTAATTGTAATTCTGTATCAGAATCCTTAATGTTTTCCAGTTTTTTCAATTGGTATGCATCATCTGCCATCCCAATCATGGTTCTGAATTTACGGATTTTTCGGCCATCGTTTTCATGACTTAGCCGTTGTTTAATCGCCCCGATGATCGGAGGGATTTCATGCATGTCTACTGCTAAAAGGATTTTTTTCCAAAACCAGTTATAGACCTTGTTTCCACGAGCATTAATATGCTCGGGTGGTTTATCAGGATAGATAATAACTTTTCCATTAAGCGAACGATGTGTTTTTCTCCATTCTGTTCGTTTCCGGTCCAGTTCCTTTTTTCTTTTTGTCTGGTTTTTCATTCATTTTCCTTCATAGAAGTGCTTTGTTTGAATATAATATTGTCCATCATATATCAACCTTCGCCTTTTTTTTATACCAATTGCCGTATTTAAAAAAAATATTACAACTTCCTTCAGCACTTACCATACAAGGACCAACGGGAGACTCAGGAGTACATGTTTTGCCAAACAGGGGACAATCAGTGGGTGCAATCAATCCACGTAGCAATTCGCCACATCGACAGCCTTTTGGTTCTTTGATGTCTTTGTCTCTAATCTCAATTAATTCATGTTCATATTTTTTACGGGCATCAAAATGTTCAAAACTGGATCGTAATTGAAGCCCAGATTGTGGAATCACTGGAAAGCCTCTCCATTTACTATCACATGGTGCAAAGACCGTTTTGATTACCTCTTGTGCTTTTTTGTTTCCTTCCCTGCTGACAGCGCGAGCATATTCGTTTTCAACATGGGGGTCTTGTTGCTCTTTTTGTTGTAAGAGTAACCAAGCTGCCATTACCAAATCCACGGGTTCAAAGCCAGCAATTACTTGGGGAATACCATATTTTTTAGATATGAAATCATATGGTTTTGTACCGATGATCGTGGAAACATGCCCTGGATCAATAAAGCCATCAAGTTGTAATTCCCCCATATCCAAAATCGATTGTAGGGCTGGGGGTATAGTGCGATGAGCACAGAGAATGGAAAAGTTTTCTGGTGGATTTGTCAGCAATGTCGCAGCTGTTGTTGGAGCAGTGGTTTCAAAACCTACAGCCATAAACACGATTTCTTTGTCTTTGTTCTTTTCAGCGATAGAAACAGCATCTTCAATACTGTAAACGGTTCGAACATCGCAACCCTTGGTTCTCATATAACTAAGAGAATGATGTCCACCGGGAACCTGCATCATATCCCCAAATGAGGTAACGATTTTATCATGAGATGCGAGGGTAAGCATTTCCTCTATCTCATTGGGACTGGTGACACAGACGGGGCAGCCTGGTCCCTGTATTATTTCAATTCCACAAGCTGAAAGCAGGGAGTCTAACCCATGTTTCATCAAGGTATCTTGATGGGTTCCACAGACGTGCATGAATTTAAGATGAATGTTTTTCTTTTTAATCTTTGAAACAATGGAGGCGATCAGTTGTTTATCTTTTAATGAAAACACTTATGATTCCTCTCCTTCCATCATCATTTCATTAAATAATTGTAATGTTTCTTGTGCTTCCTTTGGATCAACTTTTTGAATGGCGAATCCAGCGTGCACGAGCACATATTCTCCACATTTGACTTGTACCAGTGAAATATTTGCGGATCGTGTTGTTCCATTACCATAATCAATGGTTGCTTTGTTGTTTTTCTCATCGATATCAATGATTTTTCCAGGGACAGCAAGACACATACT
>JAWOBC010000062.1:0-4646 GCA_046498165.1 Thermoplasmatota archaeon | reverse complement strand
ATCTCTTCCTGGATGTTGACCTCGGCGTCGTCCCCGACATACCGCAGATCGCGGATCTTCGCTTCCAGTTCGGCGATTCAAACGATGGGAATAACTGATTAAAAGAGAATTATTGATTGTTTTTTAGTGTGTTTCACAAATCTGTTTGAAATTAGAGAAAATCTGTTCACCATATTCTGTATTATTAACCTCAGGGTGAAACTGCAAACCAAAAAATGGTTTCGTCTTATGCATAATCGCTTGATACAAACAGTTCTCACTTTTCGCTAGATTTTTCATATTTTCTGGTAACTTTGTTATTTCATCATTATGTGATTCCCAGACAATGGATTCCTTGGGCACATCAATAAACAATGGACTTTGTTCATCAATAAGAGTAAGGGTTATCTTTCCAAACTCGGGGATCTTTGATGGTTTGGCATCACCACCAAAAAAACGAGCCATTAACTGATGACCTGCACAAATCCCAAGAATAGGAATATCTCCTTTTCGAAGATATTCATCACAGTTGCCTAGTTTATTTTCCAGACCAATTCGAGGGGCACCACCAGAAAGAATTAATCCATCAACATTTTCCTCTACTAATTCATCCCATGGCGTTGTATTTGGCACAATCTTTGTATTTACATCCAAATATTTCAGCATCCGCCATTCTCGATGAGTCCACTGTCCACCATTATCAATTACATAAATTGAAACCATAACACAATCATTTCCTTTTTGATTAAATTATTTTTTTTATTCCCATTCAATCGTTCCTGGAGGTTTATTGGTTATGTCATATACGACACGGTTGATATCCTTACCAAGTGTATTAGTGATCCGATTTGAAATAATATCAAGAACATCCTCTGGAACACGAGTAAACGAACAACTCATTGCATCCATACTTTCCACGGCTCTCACCGCGATGACATGACCATATGCACGTTTATCACCATGAACACCAACTGATTTAACTGGTAATAATACTGCAAAATACTGCCAGGGCAATGTCATTTTTCCTTCTGTTGCTGCTTTCTCAATTTCTTGTTCAACAATGAAACATGCTTCTCGAACAATCTTGGTTCGTTTTGGCGTTGCTTCACCCATAATACGAATAGCCAGACCTGGTCCAGGAAATGGCTGTTTTTTAGCAACCGAAACATTCAGTTCACCAGCAAGTTGTCGGACCTCATCCTTATATAAATCCCGTAATGGTTCAACTAATTTCAAATTCATTTTCTCCGGAAGACCACCTACATTATGGTGTGATTTAATGGTATCACGAAGCTCCCCACCTGATTCAATCCAATCTGGGGCGATCGTTCCCTGAACCAAATAATTAATGTTTTCTTGTTTCGCTACTTTTTCAAAAAGAGCGATGAATTTATTTCCAATGATCTTTCGTTTTTTCTCAGGGTCCACAACGTTTTTAAGATCCTTATAAAACTCTTCACTTGCATCAATGAATCGATAGTTTAACCCCATTTCTTCCATGAGCTTTTTTACATTAACTGATTCATCTTTTCGCATATAACCGGTATCAACATGAACGGCGATTAACCGATCACCAATCGCTTGATTCACTAATGCTGCACAAACAGAGCTATCTACACCACCAGAAAAAGCAATCAATGCTTTTCCTTTCACCTGCTCTTGAATATTTTTTATTGATTCTTGGATAAACGATGTTGGATTAAACATAGGCCCTCAATTTGATTTCAATATTTTCTCTCTCATGTTCTGCCGATACGTTAAAAGTTCTTTTGCTAATGTTTCATCCTGTAACGCAAGGATTTCAACAGCAAGTAATGCAGCATTATCTCCACGATCAAGACCCACCGCGGCTACTGGTATCCCTGGTGGCATCTGAATGATTGAAAGAATAGAATCAAAGTTTACCTTACCACTTACTGGAACACCAATCACTGGTTTAATGGTATGAGCTGCCATACTCCCAGGTAATGCAGCCGCAAGACCTGCCACACCAATAAACGCATCAGCATCACTGTTTTTTATAAGATCCTCAACAACATCAGGTGTTCGATGAGCTGAAGCAACCTTAATATCATAATCAACCGTGAACTGATCAAGGATTTTTTTTGCTTTTTCTGCAACCGGCATATCTGATGTCGAACCAAGTATTATTTGAATTTTCATACTGTTCCTCAACAGGGTATTAATATAGCTTAATTAATAGTTTCGACCACGTAAATCAACTATTTTGGACAAACCAATTATATAGGAGGCCCCTGTTTCCAGGACAAAAAACATACTGATTGGATGACGATGAAACTAGTTATTTGTGAAAAAAGCATAGCAGCAAAACGCATTGCCTCAATTCTTTCTAGAAATAAAGCAAAACAAACAAAAATCGGATCAGTCCCATCATATGAGTTTTCTCATAATGGAGAACCATGGACCATTGTAGGATTAAAAGGACATATCATCAACCTTGATTATCCTAAGAACTATAATGTTTGGTGGCGGATTGCCCCACGGAAACTGATTCCGGTTGAACCAGAGAAAAAAGTAAGTGAAAAACGGATTGCTTCTGCATTGAAAAAACTAGCAAAAAACACGGATTCACTCATTGTGGCCACTGATTTTGATAGAGAAGGTGAATTAATCGGTGTTGAAGCATTAGATCTTGTCAAATCGTATAATAAGAATATCAAAGAGATTTCTCGAGCCCGGTATAGTGCGATCACTCCATATGAAATCAATACTGCATTCAAAGAACTTTCTGATGTTGATTTCAATCTTTCCTCAGCAGGTGAATCACGACAGATCATCGATCTTATCTGGGGTGCAGTACTTACTCGGTTTATTTCTCTAACGGCAAACAAGGTGGGAAAAGAATTTCTTTCTATTGGACGGGTGCAATCACCAACGCTTGCGCTTCTTGTGGAAAAAGAAAAAGAAATTCAGAAATTCAAACCAACACCTTTTTGGAAAATCACGGCGCAACTAAAAAAAGAAAAACAGTTTGAGGCAACTCATTCCAATGGAAAATTCTGGAAAGAAGAAGAAGTTAAAAAACTGTATGAAAAAATAAAAGAAACAAAAAATGCCACTGTTAAAAAAGTAGAGAAAAAACAACGTAAAGAAAAACCACCAGCACCATTTCACACCACTTCATTTATTCAAGCTGCATCCTATCAACGAATTTCAGCATCGCAAGCAATGCGGACTGCTGAAGAACTTTATATGAATGGGCTGATTTCATATCCGAGAACAGATAACACAGTGTATCCAAAAACATTGGATATCGATGGTATTCTCAATAAATTACAACAAACCGAGTTTAAAGATGATGTTAAAGAAGTGTTAACCCATCGGCGATCTGCACCAACACGAGGGAAGAAGAAAACAACGGATCATCCACCGATTCATCCTGTAGATGTCCCAAAAACTCCATTGACCGGTAGAAAGAAAAAAGTGTATGAGCTGGTGGTGCGTCGTTTTCTGGCAACATTAGCAAAGGATGCCATTTCAGAAACGGTGAAAGCAAGTTTTGACATCTCCGGGGAGGAATTTAAAACCAAGGGATACCGGCTGATTGAACCACATTGGAAAGCTATCTATCATTATATTAAAACCAAGGAGAACATCTTACCGGATCTTGCAAAAGATGAAACAATCCCTGTGTTAAAGTTGGCATTACTTGAGGATGAGACCAAACCACCAAACCGATATACACAGGGATCGCTTATCGCGAAAATGGAGCAACTTCAACTAGGAACAAAGTCAACTCGGCATGATATCATTAATAAATTATACAACCGAAAATACATCACGTTTTCACCATTTGGTCCTACACTTCTTGCTATGGCTGTTATTGATTCCATGAGCGATACTGATGTTGTTAAACCAAAGATGACCGCTGAGCTTGAAAAAGATATGGATCGAATCGCGGAAGGCAAAAAAACCCTTGAGGAAACCATCCAAGAATCCCGGGAAATGCTTACTAAAGTAATGCATGAACTGGAGAAAGATAAAGACAAAATTAGAAAAACCATCAAAGAAGCACATCGGAAACAACATACCATTGGCACCTGCCCGCGATGTGGCAAAGATCTCCTTATTCGTACCTCTCGACGAGGAAAACGATTCGTCGGATGCACGGGTTACCCAAAATGTAAAAATACGTATCCTTTGCCTCAACGAGGTCTCATTAAAAAAACAGATAAAACCTGTGAAAAATGTGGTGCACCCATTATAGAAGTAAAAAATCGTGGGAAAAAACCCTGGGAACTCTGCATTGATCCTGCATGTAAAACAGAGAGAGAAAAAACAGAAAAAACAAGAAATTAAATTTTTCGCACTCCTTTTTCAGTAATAAAACCTGTGACAAACCGATGAGGGGTAACATCAAATGCAGGGTTTTTCACTTCAATAGACTCTGGGACAATTCGAGTGTTTTTGAAATGAGTAATTTCATCATCTGCTCGTTGCTCGATAATGATTCGCTCACCAGATTCAATCATGGTATCAAAGGTGCTGATGGGTGCAGCAACATAAAAAGGAATATCATTTTCCTTTGCAACTACTGCTTTTTCATAGGTGCCGATCTTATTAGCGAAATCACCATTTTTTGCAATACGATCCGCTCCAGTAATTACTAGATCAATCTCATTATTTTTCATGAAATATCCTGCAGC
>JAWOBC010000050.1:0-13793 GCA_046498165.1 Thermoplasmatota archaeon | reverse complement strand
TGGCGTTCTCTTCCTTTCTATGAACTGCTTAGCTATCCTTTGATGTATGCTAGTATTCCTCTCATTGCCTATGGTGTTCATCCCTATCCCGATCAAATCATCAGAATCATCGTGTTAACCATTCTTTGTATGTATTCAGGATTTTTTGCTGCATTAATCTGGAATGATATCACTGATGCCGAAATCGATGCCCGTGTTCATCCAGATAGACCTATTCCCTCTGGGAGGATTTCTTCAACAAAATTCTTTGCTATTGCATTGGTTTTTTCTGCTCTCACTGTTTTTTTTGCGTATCTGATCAGTCTGTGGTGTCTTTTTGTAGTGTGTTGTGCAGCAGCTTTTGTCGCAATCCATGATAAATACTTGAAAAAAATGGTGCCATTGCCAGCTTACTCTGAAATATTTACTCCCATACAATGGATTGTGGTCGTAATTTTTGGTTACGTTGCAGTTTGGTCAGCATTTCCCCAGGCTCAAGCAGTAACCATCACGGTTCCATTCCTTGGTTCACTGCAGACAACAATGTTTCAATTGCAAAACATGGGTCTTTTTGTGTTATTTACCTATTTTCTTGATAATGCCCATGATCTCCCTGAAGGCATTCATGATGTGAACGGTGATAAAATCAATGGAGTGAAAACCTATGCGACATCATTTGGTGAAAAAACTGCTGCCCGAATTTCTTTTATCATGTATATCGTTGCAGGGATATTAGGAATACTGCTCTTCCTTCGGACAGTATTATCCTGGTTTTTTCTCATACCCTTTGGTATTATGTGGCTTTATACGCTTTCCTTTTCTTACAAGCTGATGAAAAAACCAGTTGAGCAGATGCCATCATTTGGAAGTATCGTTGGTCGAAAGGGCTTTACTTTTTTACTGCTTTGTTTTGACATCATGGTTTTAGATGTTCTTTTACAACTACTATTTTGAATGAAAAAGAGAAATATTAAAAAACTATAAACATTGCTAAATCTTTCAATTGTTAGAATACTTCAAAAGAATAGGAACGGTTCCTGCCTTTGGATTTATTGGCATGAATAGTAATGGTTTGAAAGTCATTGAGGTAAGTGATTATGGTTAATATCGTGGAATCAATCTTTTCCTCTGCTCATTATATCTTTTTCAAGGTGATTTCTCCTCATTTTAAAGCAAAAACATTCAAACCATTGATGGATGTGCTTTATGTTTATTTTGAACAAATTGCCACTCATTTTGATATCATTAATGAATATTATATCAAATTATACGATGACATAATCAAAAATGAGATTAAGCTTGCTCGGATTGATCAGTCGGATCATGTTTTAGTGATTGGAAGTGGATCATTACCGATGACACCGATTCTTATTACCAAAAACACCAAAGCAAAGATTCACACGGTCGATAAGGATAAAAAAGCGGTTAGAAATGCTCAACGATACCTCAAACGTTTTCATCTGTCTAAAAGGATTACTGTTTCTTATAATGATGCAAGTCAATTAAACATGACTGATTTTGATGTTATCTTTGTGTTGTATGGGATTCGTGGGTTGGAAAAAGTGTTTTCCATGATTAAGAAAACTGCTTCTCCCTCAGTTCGTGTTGTGTATCGTATTCCACCAGATGCATTAGATAATCTATCTATGGAATTAGTATGCCCTTCTAGTTTTATCATCCAAAAAAAGGTTATTACTTACTCCATTGGTGGTGTTATTTCCTTGTTATTACAGAAAAAACGATTAACATCAATTAATGAGATAGCTGAATCTAAAAATTAAAATCCTTTCGATAATACCGTCTAAAATTATAATTGGTTGCAGCTGGAATAAGAGCACCAGGTCCTTTGATAATGGAAAACATTTGTGCGTTTCTTTTCATAATATTATAATGGGAGTAGAATTCCTTTGCGATTTTTCGTGCTCCAGCTTTTAATTCTTCTGGGCTCATATGTTTTGGTTCAAATACTACATCAACCTGATTATATTTTGACCAATCATGGGTAAATATTCTCCCCTGTTTTTTTAATCGATCATACAAAGGTGTTCCAGGATAAGGTGTTAATATATTGATTTCTAAAACATCCATGTTAATATCATAGATTTTCTCTAAGGTCATATCAAAGATATCTGGGGTATCCTCATCAAAACCAAAGATAATGCCACCCTGAACAGTCATGCCAAAATCATGAAGTTTTGAGACCAGATGCTTGAAGTTTTCTACTTTGTTATGGGTTTTTTTAATACCATCGAGTGCTTTCTGACTGACGGATTCAAACCCAATGAACCATTCAACACATCCTGATTTTTTTGCTAATCGTAAAAATTCATCATCAACTGCATTGAGCACATTGGTTGTTCCATTTGCTATCCAATATTTATGGATTTTTTGTTTGATCATTTCTTTAAATAATTCTTTGGCATATTTTCGGTTCACCGTCATATGAGGATCATGAAAGATAAACATCCGGTTTCTCATTGCTTTAATGTCTTCGATGACCTCTTGAACAGGTCGTTGTCGCAATCCATGATTGCTGAAGCTTCCAATCGCACAGAACTCGCAACGATTAGGACATCCCCTTGATGTTTGCACTGCCCCAAGCATAGGATCATGTTGAATCAGATCTCGACGAAGAGGTGGGATGTTGGTCATGCTATAGGAATCATCAGGCCCATAAAATGGTTTTAATACGCCGTTTTCCGCATCCTGAAGCAATTTGGGCCAACTCTGTTCTGCCCAGCTTAAAACGACACTGTCAGCATGTTGTTTTGCTTCCTCTGGAAGGGCTGTTGCATGGTAGCCACCGAGCACCACTTTTTTCCCTCTGCTACGGAATTCATCTGCGATTTCATAGACACGGGGCGCAGTCATCGTGTAAGTGGTTATTCCGATGAGATCTGCATCAGTATCAAAATCAAGATGTTCATAGTTTTCATTTACTAATTCTACATCATATTTCCTTGGAGTAATAGTAGCAAGATGAGGGAGCGTGATAATGGGATAGCCCAGCACAATTGATGTCCAGGATCCTTTATCCTCAACGGTTGTTGCGCCATGCTCAATTTTTGGAAATACAAGCAAAACCTTCATGATATCAGTTGCACCTTTACATTTATTTGTTAAATTTTTCATTATGGTAAAATGAGCGGATGCTCATATTAGTTAAAAACGTGGTAAACGCAGTCCATGGGCGAAAGGGGTGCACGTTTAATCCACGTTTAATACAGTTATCAATGGAGTAAAACTCCAATGCAATTCGTTGAATTCCTTCTAAGAGTTCTTCTTCAGTCATGTTTTTTGGTTTAAAATTCACTTTTCCTTCTTCATAGCGAGACCAATCATAATTCGTAATTCGGTTTTCTTTTTCAAATCGATCGAACAATCGAGTGCCTGGATACGGGGTAAGGATACTGAATGATGCTTCATCAAGCCCCCAGTCATACATGGCCTTTAGGGTTGCATCAAAGATATCAGGGGTATCAAAATCAAGGCCGAAGACAAAGAAACCAGTGACCATCATTCCATAATCTTTGATGTTCTGGATTGCTTGTGCATAGTTCTCCACTTTGTTTGTTCCTTTTCCTGCTTGATCAATATTTTCCTGAGAGATTGATTCAATGCCTAGATACCATTTTTCAACGCCTGCTTCATGAGATAACGCAAGGAATTCTTTGTCTCTTGCCAGCACATTGATATTGCCGAAACAATGGAATTTTTTTGGCACTTGTTTCATGGCTTTGAACAGTTTTTTTGTATATGGTGGGTTAATGGTCAGTGAAGCATCGGCGAAAAAGATTTTTTTTGAATGGATCTGGTTCATTTCGTTAATAACATCATCAATGGGTCTACCTCGAAACACTTTACCTTCTACAACGTTCATGGCACAGAATTCACAACCGGTGGGACATCCACGGCTGACCTGAATCGCCTCCCAAAATGTGTATGAGCCGACATCATGACGGGCAGCAGGGATTTCTTCTGCTTTCACCACTCGCTGGCTTCGATAGAATGGTTGAAGTTTTTTTTGTTGGAAATCAGTTAAAAGTTGTGGCCAGGTTAACTCTGCTTCACCAATTACCACACTATCAGCATGCTGTTTTGCTTCTTTTGGGAGTAATGAAGCATGGTAGCCACCAAAGACCACGGCAACACCAATTTTTCGGTATCGATCAGCTATTTTATATCCTCTAATAGAATTATAGGTTAATGAGGAGATACCGACGAGATCATAAGATGAATCAAATCTGATGGGTTCATATCGTTCATCGATGATATCTACCGTATGTTCTGCTGGTGTGAGCGCGGCGATTTGTTGGAGCGTGGATGATGGATATTGGAATTTGGAAAAAAAACTTCGTTTTGGATTGGGATGAGGCATCAGAAGTAAAATTTTCATGATTGCTGTTCAGCTCCTCTTTCAATAACTATTTTTGGTCATATGGTTTTTATGTTCAAGGAACATATCTATAGCCATCTTTTATTTATAGGTTTACCCATTTTTTAAGGGTGAGTAAAGGATGATTTCAAAAAATGTTGTTTTTTTTGTTTTCTCATTTTTTCTTTGCTGGTCGTTTTGATGCTTCAGCGGGACAAGTGAATGAATCGATGATTGTTTTTAGCGGATAGGTCGCTTATTGGATTCACTAGGTTTTATTCGATCACTATCACAAAACGGGCATCGACCAAACTGTGTTGCTGGGTCTTTTTTAGGTATGCCAAACTCAAAATTACAATCGTTGCAATACCATACCTTTATTTTCCGTTTTAGTTTTTTCACTTCTTTTCCTTTTTTTTGAGGGATTTTTTTCACCTTTGTTTTGTTGAGAGATTTTTTCTAATGAGAATATTTTTTATCCTTTAAAAATTATTTGAATTTTTCTGTATTATGCTTTTTTTAAGCAAGTTCATAACGATTTTTCTCAATTAGAATAAAAAGAAAAGATGATAGTTTAATCCCAATCTGTTACTGAAACATGTTTTTCCTTTATGTTACGTGGTGATAACCAACGAAGGAGATTAAGATATGATCCTGCTTTGTCATTGGTTCCTGAATTTCGTGCACCACCAAATGGTTGACGACCTACTACTGCTCCAGTGGGTTTATCATTGA
The DNA here is from genome assembly GCA_046498165.1 of Thermoplasmatota archaeon. Lineage (GTDB taxonomy): Archaea > Thermoplasmatota > E2 > DHVEG-1 > DHVEG-1 > EX4572-165. Next base: position 8,704 of record JAWOBC010000050.1, on the reverse strand, counting down.
TATAAAAGTTCCCGGCAGTATAGCGCAGCATTTGTTCTGCTTGAATAATTGCATAACGATCTCTTGCCATGATTGATCCTGTTAATCCGTATGGTGTTGATGTATCACAGAGTTTTAATGTTTCTTCAAATTGATTATCTGCATAGACGTAAATAGTGATAACTGGTCCAAAGATTTCCTCAGTCATTAATTTACCTGTTGGATTTTTGGTTTGAACAATGGTCGGATCAATAAACCATCCCTTGGAATCATCATAATTTCCACCAGCAAGGATGGTATAATCCTCTGATTGTTTTGCTTTATCAAGATAGGATGTTATCTTGATGTAGGCTTTTTTGTCAATCACTGCACCCAACATATGATTAAATGTTTCAACAGGACCTTGTGTTAAGTTGTTTGTTTGTTCAACAATAAGTTTTTTGATTTCACTCCATTTGCTTTTTGGAATGTATGCTCGTGAGGCAGCGGAACATTTCTGTCCTTGATAGTTAAATGCTCCTTTTACGAGTCGATCTGCTGTTTTTTTGATATCAGCGCTTTGATGCATGAAAATGAAATCTTTCCCACCAGTTTCCCCAACGATTCGGGGAAAATTCCGGTAGTTAGTAAGATTTTTTCCAATGCTCTGCCATATGGTAGTCAGTGTTTCATAGCTCCCAGTAAAATGAATCCCTGCAAAAGAGGGATGAGTAAGGACTAGATCTGCATGTTCACTGGAAAAGGGAACGAAATTGATCACACCTTTTGGCAGACCTGCGTTTATGAGAACCTTCATAATTTCATAATTGGCAAAGGTCACTGAGCGAGCTGGTTTCCAGAGAACGGTGTTTCCAAGTATTGCTGGTGCTGTTGGAAGATTTCCACCTATGGAATAGAAATTAAAAGGAGGGACCGCAAGGACGAATCCTTCCAATGGTCGCCAGTCTAACCGGTTGACTTCACCGGGACGCTGGTTTGGTTGATCCTCATAGATTTGTTTGGTATAATAGGCGTTAAAATTCCAAAAATCCACGAGCTCTGCTAAATCGATTTCTGCTTCATGAGTGTTTTTGGATTGATTCATCATAATCGCTGCGATATTACGAAATCGTTTTGGTCCTTTGAGAAGACTTGCTGCATTTTTAAAGATAGCTAGTCGATGATACCAGTTGATTTCACTCCATTCTTGGTGTGCAGATAATGCTGCTTTCATTGCTTGTTTGAGTTCTTTTTCACTTGCTAAATGAGCTTTTGCAAGAACAAGTGAATGATCATGAGGGCAAGGTATGTCTATGACGTTTTCAGTATGTATTTCTTCACCATTGATGATAAGGGGTATTTCAATGGGTTTTTGTTTGATGGTGTTGATTTCTTGGATGAGTTTTTCCCGGTTTTCTGTTCCTTTTTCATAACTGAGGATTTCATCCATGTTGTTTATTGGTTTTTCAAAATTCCAAATCATTTTTCTGGTCCTTCTTATTTTTTTATCTAACGCTTTGAGTATGGGGTTTTACTGATTTTGTAAAAATATTTTACTTTTGATTGATGATGCTATTTTTCCTCAACTCAAAGATTAGTTTTTCTTTAGGAACAAAACAGTAGCAGGTAGTATTAAGTATTTCTTAACCTTTTCTTTTTTAGGTTCCCTAGGGATACAAATAGTGATAATAAGCTATTTTTTTTTGTCTTTTTTCATCCACCGCTAATGAGATGAATTGCTTTTATTTTTGCATTATCTGCAATGATGGTCTTGTTGTATTCTTCTTTTTTTACGAGTTTCCCATTAATTTTTACAACGATAAGCGGAAAAGTATAATGCATTCTTTTCAATAGCTCAGTTACTGTTTCTTGATTAACATGCTCCACTGTTTTTCCATTTACAGTGATGCTCATTGGTTATCACCTAAAAGAAGTTCTAAAGTAATGTTTGCCTGCCAGTTAGCCATGAGACAGACCTTTGGTGCAAGAAGCACATCCTGGTCACTTGATTCTGCTTGTTCATCATAAACCACATGTAAATTTTCAAGATGCTTTGTGGTTATCCGATCACTATTGCCATATCCAGCAACTCCTGAAGCAGCAACCAGAGGAATGGTGGGAAGATTCTCAATGATTTCTTCGATGAACATTTTTTTTGTTTCTGCATCATCTAATGCTTCGATAATCACATCTGCATGAACAAAAGGAGTGTGCATGTTTCCCTTTCTTAATTTTTTGTGGATCGGTTGCACTGTAGTATTTGGTTGTATTCGTCGAATGTTTTCCGTTAACGCAGTTACTTTTTTTTGACCGATTTGATTAAGAAAATAATACTGTCGGTTGAGATTGCTCTCTTCGATGATATCATAATCGACGATGATCAGATCACTAATTCCACAGCGCGCTAATGCAACCGCAGCATTTGATCCCAATCCCCCAGCTCCAGCGATGCCTACGGTCTTTGTTGAAAGGATGTTTGTGATTCTTCGTTGTTTTTCCTTGTTCATACCTAGTTACCATTCTTCCCAATATCGTTTTTTTGTGCTAGGTGGCTTTTCCTTCCCTGTATATGTTCCACCCCAGATGTTGAACCCGTTTTTTTCATCCTCATCTATCTTCTTCTGAAGCATAGTAAGCATCTTTTTATTGGTAAACCCCAGTGATTTCATCTTTTGTGGTGTTGGAACCCCGTTCTGCGTCCATCCTCTTCGGTAGTAGACCGCATCAGTGAGTTTTTGATATTGGCCCTGTCGATAATCATAAAGAATCTTGATTTTTTCCTCAACACTTAATTGCTCAAGATCTTTTTCTGAGATACCAACGTTATCCTTGAGAATGGTTTCATATCGGTCTTTCCGACTGATATATTCCATTTTGGTAACTGGTCCCATGGATCGATAGGGGATCCAATCATCCTGCCGTCGACCTCGCCCCATCCATACATTCATAGCTCGTTGCCAGTTGTAACATCGTTCGCTTTGAAGTATAAGTTCTTCCTTATCCACATTCCAGCCGGTCACTGCGTTTTGATACTCAACATAGTTTTGAACATGACCTGGTACCTTAGCAGGATCATCTGTTTCTGCGTTATCTGCTGGTTCTACATCATTCCAGGGTAGTTTACATAATCCATTCAAGCCAAACCATGTTCTCCACATGGGAAAATAATGAAGTGCCTCAGCTTTATCCTCAAAAGTGGGGATTTGATTATTCACCATATCCATAAAGATAAGCCATGCTTCATCATGCTGGGGGCCTTTAAGAGTGAGGCCATATCCACCTTGCATTGCAAGACTTTCCTTGGTGACATATTCACTGTACTCAAGACCTTTACTTTCCATACCGCATTCCTCAATAAGGTAAGGATCGCCCCATTTCTTCTGCTTTAACCAATCCTTGACTCGTCGGATTCCCTTACTAGCAATGGTGACAAATTCTCCTTTGTCTCCTTGAGCCATCCGATGTATTAGTTCAAGCGCTGCTTCTGCGTTTCCAAAGCAGAGTTCTAAGCCATCACATCGTTTTTTGTTGAGGATCTTATATTCATACATTTCCATATAAAATGCGATAGCCGTTCCCGTGCTAATGGTATCAAGGCCATAGGTATCACAATAGAAATTGAATTCAAGTATCCATAGGGGATCCCAAATGCTCATGTTCGAACCGCATCCAACGGTTTCATACTCTGGTCCATCAACAGTTACTTTTTGACCCTTGTATGGCCCAGTCATGACAGTGAATCCATCAACTGTTTTGGCACAGGCCATGGTACATCCATGCCAACATCCATCTGGTATAATCTTTGTGAAAAGTTTATAGAATTCAGTGGAATAAATCCTACTGGCTTTTGGAAAACTTCCAAATCGATAATTTTCAGTTGGAAGAAGATCATATTCATCCATGATCTCTGCAAGATGTGCTGTTCCCACTGCCCGCATGTTGCATTGATACCGATCTAGATCACGTATTTCACGATGAATTTTTGCTCCAATTTCTGCTAACTTGTTTGAATCAGCTGGATGATTACTAACTCCATCAAATTTCTCAACCTTTGCAACGATTGCTTTTATCTTTTTATTTCGAAGAACAGTGCCAAGACCTCCACGGCCAGCTTGTTTTAATCGGCAAACTTTTCGCCGAATATCATAGAAACTAAAGTTCATACATCCCCAGTAACTGTTTTCTGCTGCGGTTCCAGCACTAACCGTTGAAACCTTCTGTCGTGATCTCTCAGAATCCTCTGATGCATAAATATATGTTAGTTGTTCAGCAAGAAGATGACTATTTGTTTCTTCATCAGGAGCTGTTTCAATGCGTATCGTACCCTCTTCACCATCAACAACGATGACCACATCTTTCTTTGCCTTTCCTTGTATCTCAATGGCATCAAAACCCGCAAATTTTAGGTATGGTCCAAAAAATCCTCCTACATTACTATCACATATGATATCTGTAGATGGTGAAATGCTCAGACATAATGATTTTCCCGATCCAGGGTACTGAGTAACTCCACAAAGAGGACCCGTTGTTATGATTAGTTCGTTTTCTTCACTATCCCAACGAGTATTCGGTTTTATTGAATCCCATAGAAGTTTAAGACCAAAACCACGGCCGCCAGTGAACAGTTTTTTCATTTCATCTGTAACTGGTTTTTCACGTATCGTATTATCAGAGAGGTTCACATACAACGTTCGATTCGCGAAGCCTCTTTTAACCTCTCTGCTTTTATACCTATATTCTGCAAGCACGATATGTTTTGAACGTAATTTTTCCACGTTCCATGTATGTTCTGTATTTCCTGTTTTGTATTCCTCAATGGGTATTTGTCCTTCAACCATTTTTTAATGTCCTCCACCTAAGCTATGATACACTGTTTGTTTGTTTTCTGAAATATTTATTTCAACTAGTTTCAATGCATGTTCAGGGCAAGCGCGGACGCAGGCACCACATGAGATACATTTGAATGGTTCGATTCGTGCACTGCTTTTCCTCATGGCGTTTATCGGGCAGAAACCAACACATGCTTGACAACCGATGCATGTGTTTTTATCAAGCCAAACTACACCATTCTTTTTACGAGTAATCGCCCCAACTGGACACATATCTAAACAGAGTCCTCGTTGATCACAGACGCTTATTTTATATGTATTTTTATCCTTTGCAATTCTTATTGCTGATTTATCTCCACCCTCTTCTGTTTTAAAATGAATTTTTGAACATGCTTTTTCACATTCACGGCATCCTTTACATTTTGTAGCATCGAATTGAATGACTTTTACTGTTTTTGAATTAACTGTCATATATTTCACCTATATACTGAATATTAACCAATTATAGATAACAAAAATCCAGCAAAAAGCCGATATGCCAAGAGTAGTTGGATAATACCAAGGATCCTTTAAATTTAGTTTCATTTTGTTAATACTTAAAGCAAATGGTATTGTGATTGCCCCAATAAATGCAACAGGCAGACCCCTTGCTAAATATTGCGGCATCATACTTATAAGATTGCTCAGGTAGAATTGACCATAGGTTAATGGAGTGAGAATCTGAGTGATAATGTATCCACCAACATAGATGATGTATCCTGAAAAGATGCCTAATCCAATCTTGTTCGTCCAAGTGTTGAGGTTTTTGAATTCAAAGGTAGTGGTGCTGTAAAAGATAAGTTCAAATAGCATACCTTCTGCCATGATGGCCAGTGCTGAACAGAGATGGCAGCCACCAAAGGGATTGATCATCCGTAGGCTTCCAGCAACAAGCCCCATGCCAGCTTGCATTCCATAGCGTGGGTAAAGTCTTCTGCTCAGTACCATGAACACTAGGGCAAAAAACCCCGTCATAATCATTCCGCTAGGTAGACCAGCTTCACTGAACATCGGTCCAATGATACATTCTGAAAAACCCCAAAGTGAACCGAATACTAACATTCCTGCAAAAAATTTCATGTTATTCATCATTATGAATTCACCTCTATTTGTGTCACATCCCTCACCCAAAATGCATGAGCAAGATGTGGAAAATAAACTTGTTTTTCTAAACTTAAAATACCTTGTTGCATATCATCCCAGTCAACGGTTTGTTGATAACCATCTGATGATTTTATCAGATAGGTATGACAATCTGGGCAATCAAGTGAGAATGAGAGGATAATCTCAGAGAGCAGGATCCCTGTTTTGTTTCCATTATCGGTTTGAATAGTTGTATTTGAAAACGTGGTAAATAACTCTTGTATGTTAAAGGCTTGATTATTGATTAATAGAGTATTATCATCTATTACCTGTTGGGTTTGGTTAGCATGAACATACAATGTTGAAATGGATCCTATAAGCAGAACCATCATTGCTAAAAAGGGGATGATATTTTGTTTTTCTCTTGAAATCATTGGCCTGCGGATGGGTTCCTCTCTATATAAAAATTATGATAGCGTTCTCTAAAATCTTTTTTTTCTTCGTTCTTTTGTTTTTTTAATTGCTAACTTTATCTTTTTTTCAACATCTTCTAATTCATAAAAAACCAATGATTGATAGGTTTGAAGAAATATGTTACTGAGGATGTTTTTTTCTTTGGTAAACGTTGGAGAGGTGGAAAGTATTGAAGCAGACATATCTGCGATATCCTCAGTTGGATTGCCCTTTTTTACTTCTTCAAAATCTAATCCATAAACCTTTTTTAAAAAAAGAAAATTCCGTAGATTTGCATCACCATGAATCAGGGTGTTTGTATTTTTGTGATATGCCTGATGAAACTGAGCAAACCATTTAGCGAGATGACCAATGATTTGTGTCTTCTGTTGAGCCATTTTTTGTTCATCATTGATAAGATCACAGACATTTGAACCGTTGATGTAATCTAACAATAAAAAATTGTGTTCATCATTTTTTTCGATAACCGAAGGTTTCAGAAATAATGTTTGAGGTTGAGACAACATAACATATTCATTGTTCAAGTATTTTTTAGGTCTATTCTTATACCATTTCAACACAAATGGTTTTTCTTTAATGGAAATTAGGCACACGGTGTTTTTTTTACTGTTAAATTTTTTATGAACTTGTGCTTGATGTAATGATTCAACTGCTGAGAACAAACTCTTCACATCTTTCATAACAAAAAGAGATATAGAAAGAACGGGAAAAAAAGGTTATGATAAATAAATAACTTCGATAGTAGTTATCATCTTCGCCCAAAGATTCGATGGAGTGATGGGGGTATTTTCTCCCACAAAAGCGATGCGAAGCGGACCAATTTCATTATCTAAATCAATAGTTGAATAATACTTTCTATCTTCCTTATATGCAATAATCATGGTTGCAGAAGCATTATCAATAATCTGGCCAGTTTCATCATAAACATCTACTTTTCCTATGGTGTCATTGATGCTGTAGGTTGTAATCCATCCATCACTTGCACTGATATTTAATTGATAAAAGTTAGATGAAACGTTAACATCATCCAAAAGTGATTGTATAGTTACACCAGTATAATTATGGGTATCTCCCAAAATAACAGTGTCGGGTAATAATTTCGTTTTTATATACCGGCCTGGGGCAGTATATGGTTCTATGTTTTCAAGTTCTGAAATGCTATAGGTGTAATTAATTCCTTTATGAATAATGGTGAGTAGCGTTTCATCATTTTCGTTTTGCTCGTTTTCATCTGTTGTATCCATATCTGAAGTATCATCAGAGGTTTGATTAGAATATGGTAGATTGGTATATACAAGCACTCCGATTGCGATAACAATGACTATTGCTAATGTGATGGTCATAAGCCTGTTTTTATGTTGGACCATGGGAAAGTGGCAATAAAGAAATCTTTAAAAAACATTTTCATTTTGGATAAAAACAAAATGTTTGTTATCAGAATAACAAACAGATTAGAAGGGATATTATTACTATGATGAAATCACCTGTTTACATAGGGTTCTATGGGTTCTCAAATACCGGAAAAACAACCCTAATTATTCGAATAATTAAACAATTAACAATGAAAGGCTTTAAACTGGCTTCAATAAAACAAACATCGCATTCATATACCATTGATTCATCTGAGACTGACACCTGGAAACATGCTCAAGCTGGTGCAACTTTGATTTGTTTTGATACTGCAGTAGAAACCTCTTTTATGATAAAGCAGCATCTTTCATTTGAAAAGATTCAACGGATAATATGCTGTATCGATCAATTTGATGTTGTGCTGGTCGAAGGAGCTCATGATTCAGAAATACAAAAGATCCGAATGAATGATCAAATACCGATTAGAGATAATACCATGTTTACTTTTGATGGTGACATTAATAAAGTCATTTGCTTTATTGAAAAACAAATTACAAAGGAAGGAAAATAATTATGGATCCTCAAGTTGAATTAACAATAAATGGAAAAAAGATACCATTAAGTGAGTTTCCCAGAGATTTTATCTACAACTCCTTAATTGGTATGGTCTCTACGTTGAAGGGAGTTGATGAACGAGTTGAATCCCTATCATTAACCATTCAAAAGAATGATTAATAGAGGGTAGAATGACGGTTACCACCATCGTCCTCGTTCTTGGTATACTTGGATGAAGCGTTCAATGCTTCGATCATAGGTTTTTTCAATGTCCTCTGGGAAAAAACACGCAGGGAGTTCTCCCATTTGACGGTGATAATGCAAGCAGTCACAGCATTTCCCTTTTTTTTCACATGAATAGCTGCAATTACAGTATTTTTCTTTGTTTTGATCCTTTTTGCATTCCATAGCTATCA
>JAWOBC010000032.1:0-12309 GCA_046498165.1 Thermoplasmatota archaeon | reverse complement strand
CCGCACCCAGTCGCCCTGCCGATAGGGGCGCTCGTACACCGCCACGACGCCGGCCACCAGGCTCGAAGCGTAGTCCTTCAGCGCGAACCCCAGCGCGATGCCCAGCGCGCCCAGCACGGATTTAGAGATCATGGCTTTTTATAAACCAGCGGATCCAAAGAAACCACATACCGCGCTTTGTTTTGATATGATTGCTCCAGCTGGTTATGGTGAGATCATTGGTGGATCACAGCGAAGTACAGATATAAATTATATGAAGCAGCGTTTAGAGAAACAGGGTGAAAATATTGAAAATTACTCTTGGTACTTTGATCTCAGAAAATACGGATCAGTTCCTCATTCTGGATATGGTCTGGGTGTTGAACGATTAATTGCTTGGATTTGTGGATTGGATAATATAAAAGATACCATTCCCTTCCCTCGTACCATGACCCGTTTTACGCCCTAAGGAGATGATATCAATGGTTAAAACAGTTCATGTACGTATTAGTGGAAAAGTTCAAGGTGTTTGGTTTCGAGCAAACACCAAAAAACAAGCAGAACAAAGAAATATTTCAGGATGGGTGAGGAATACTTCAGATGGAAAAGTTGAAGCTGTCTTTCAAGGTGAAGCTGATGCAGTTGATGATCTTATTTCCTGGTGTCATCAAGGGTCATCAATGAGCAATGTCTCTGATGTTACCGTAAAAGTAATGGATGTTGATAAAAAATTTCAAGGGTTTAATATCAAATATTAACTCTCTTTTTTCTTTTCTTGTTCCCAGAGCTCTTTTCGATGAGCTTCTAGTGTATTATTTTCTTTATTTAAATATTCAGCAAAAGTGCTAATGGATTGCCCATGTTTTTGATAGGGTTTTGCAAATCGTTTTTTATAATGAAGATCTCGAAGAAGATGATGATCCAAAAGGACCTTACAATTGGTCTTTTCGATGATTGATAACAGATTATCTGAGGCATCAGCAAGATTCTGGGTGCTAAATCGCCATCCTAAGAAAAGGGTTGGTGGTCCATCCATGATGAGAATATCAGGGTTTTGTTTGATTATGTACTCTGTTGCATCTTTGGTGACTGGTCCTTGTACATCTGAAGCATGTAACAGTTTTTGTGATCCATCATCAACAGTGGTCATAATCACATATCCCAGGCGAACGTTTTCTGGTCCATGAAAAAACGGTGGAGAAAAGGTTAATGTGGTAGCTCCATAGCTATGCTGTGTATTATCACAGTAAATCAGATCACAGCTTTCTAGTATTTCTTTTTTAAAATCAGTTCCTCTTTTCTTCTGGGATTTATTGATATGATTGCTAATATCTTTTGCAAAAACGGTTTTGTTTTTATAGAATGTTTCATAGGGATCATAGTGATCATAATGATAATGTGAAATAGTGAGGATATCACAAGTGTTTGCTTTCTGGGCAATGGTTTCTTTTATTTTTTGTAGCGTGTTTTTTTCAATGGTGCTTGGAGGTAGTCGGTATCGTTTTGGTCCAAGTGCTGCAGATGGATCAATTAAAATACGGCAATCATCTGTTTCCACAGAGGTTGCCATAGACCTGACTCCCAGTGAATCAGATGCAATTGGTTCAATGTTCATATTGTCATTTTCCCTCACCAGCTATGAAACCATTTGGTTTTAAAAGCATACTGGTTTTAAGTGTCCTTTTTTCTATCAAAAAGTGTTTTTCCCTGGTAGGTGATTTTAAAGATTCGGTGATGTGGAATCATGGCATCAATGGTTTCAATGAATGTTTTATCAATGGAAATAATGTCTTCTCCAGAGATAATTTTGTAATTATGTAGTGCTCCTCGATGCACATAATAAAGTTCAACCTTATCGAGTTGGTATTTATTCTGCCATTTGATCTCATTTAAAATATCTCTTATTTTATTCATAATACTTATTCAGCCGAAAGAGGATATGTTTTGTAGCGATTGTTTGATATGTTGATGAGCATTTTGCTCAACCCAGTCTTCATGTCCTGGGAAAAGAGCCATAATATCAAGCGTTGCTAATCGTTGAATTGATTGCTGCAGTTCTTGATGGTTTCCACCAGGAAGATCAGTGCGACCAAAAGACCCATTGGCAAAGACGGTATCACCCGAAAAAAGCACTTTTTCTTTTTCACTATGTAAACAAATACAACCTGGGGTATGTCCCGGTGTGTGTAAAACTGTAAACGTATCATTTCCAATGATGATCTGATCTGCTTCACTCACTCGCCTATCAATAGGCATTTTTGGCATGGTACCCCCAAGCATGGATGCAAACATACTTTCACCGTTTTCGATTTTTGCTGCAGCATGTGGATGAGCAATTACCACTGCATTTTCATTAGCAAGTTCATAAATATTTTTCAAACCGCCACAGTGATCATAATGTTCATGGGTGAGAATAATTTGATGAAGAGAAGTTGGATCAATGATTTCTTTAATCTTTTTGGTAACAGTATCTTGGTTTAATCCGGTTCCTGTATCTATGATAGTAGATTTTTTTCCGGTTATTATGTAAATATTTGAATCATAATTACGACCTTGGATGCCATGTATTTGCATATCGTTGATATATGCAGTGACCACTAATAAAAATAATCGATGAGGATGAGAAAAAGGATGAAAATATCTTATTCTCGTGAAATCGTTTGTATCATAGCTTTATTCAAATATGACTTTATGATTATAAGCACTACATTAGATCACAAACGTCTTTATTGATCCCAAAAATGTCATCAATAAAAATGATTTTTGAATTTTCGAGAACGTTATATACGATTGGGCAGATTTCTGCGTTTGCAAAGAATTGTATAGTTCTTGTACTGATATCTTTTTGTAGGTGGGGATATTTTTTGCAATCATGTGGTCGTACATGATATATCTTACACTTGTTTTGATGTAAAAAAACACAAGGTTTTTTCTTGAATCTATATGTATCATCTTCATTTTTTATGAGATATTTTTTGACGAAATAAGCTTCGCTTATACCCAACTGTGATGAGATTCGTTTGATATCTTTGGGTATGATCTCCGGATATAACTGTTTGCAGCAATTACCGCATTTTTTGCAATCGATTCTTTTTTCAACCTCTTTAACGATATTATGAAATCTTCTATTGTTTAGTCTATCATCCTTTATGTATCTGTAGAATACCTGGTTTACATCCTCTTTTTCTTCGCAGAGACGAGGAAGTTTTTTAGGATCAGTTTCAAAAATTTCGATGTCTTCTGGAAAATACGTTTCAAAGAAACATTCATCGCACATACCATCATGTAAAAACTGATTGTGCTCATTGATGACAATGCCACATTTTCTACAAGCAAATGTTTTCATTTTCATTTCATTCAGATTCCAATATTAAATTTTTTCAATGATATGCATTAGTGAATATTTTTTCTTATGTATGGTTATTATTTCATCCTTTGTTTTTTTAAAAAATGTTCCGTTGGTATCTATTTTTTTGATAGCCTTAAGCATTTTACCTGCTTTTTTGTAAGGCCATCCTGATCCTTTGTTGATATAATCAAAACAGAGTTTTTTGAAAAGGTTGCATGAAAGTTTAGGATGTGATTTACATAATTTTTCTGCAAGCAGTTCTAAATAGCTTTCATCGGTGAGATTTCTTGCATATTGGTACGCTTTCTCGTAATCAGATTCATTGTAATATAATCGAGATAGAAAGGATTTTCTCCCTTTAGTTTTTGCATACTTGATGATTTCCGATCGAAATTTTTCCCATTCTTTTTTTGATGAACCTTTTTTTAATTGAGGAACATAACTATAGCTACCGGTATCTTTGATGAGTTGTATAATGCTCTGCTGCCATTCTTTTGTTCGGCCTAGTTTTTTTAATATGGCAGCACGTCTCATTTCAACATTTAATTCAGTGTTATTTGATTGATTAATAAGTCTCAACGCTTCCTCATATCTGTTGAGTGTCATTAGTTTATCAATTGCCTTACTTTCTAACTCTGATTGCAGCGAGGTTTTAATGTAAGCATCATGCATATCCAGTTTGTCATATGCTTCGAGGAGAAAATCGGTGGTGAAATCATAATAAAAATTTTGAAATAAATCTGTAGAATTTAATACATCTTCTATAAGCTGGATGTCATTTTTTGTTTTGCATATTCCTACAAATGCTTGTTGGAAAGCATACTCTAGATCATAGTTGTCTTCCTCTATCCATTGAACAATGGTCTCAACGAATGATTCTTTTTTTGATTGACTCGTTTCTATTTCGGAGAAAACTTCTCCAAAGGTGTACATCCATTCTTCTAGGAAAAGAGAGAGTTCTCCTTCATCATATACCTGTTCTTGATTTTTTATCATTACTTTGGTACATTGTTTCATCGCCTGGAATAATTGATTGTTCCATTGAGATTTATTGTTTCTTATTCCATCTAGAATCGTTTCAAGTTGTGAAATAAGTTCTTTTAGTTCATATCCCTCCCAAAATTGAGAAAAGAGATTTCTTATTCTGATGATGAGTTCAGTTGTATTGATTCGTACATATGATGTAAGTTCTGGATGTTTTTTCAATACTATTTGTAATAGATTTATGAGTTCAGTTTTGTTTTTTCTCCCTAAGATTTCTTCTATTGATTCTTTTTTCGCTTTTGAAGTTTTTACCTGCCTTCTATTTATGTCATTCTTGATTGTTATCCATTTTAAAAGAGTCGCGACTGCGTGTTTACAATTGAAATCACATGGGCAAGAGCAATCACAAAGGACAGCTCCTTCATCATCTAATGATATAGATACCACATAATCTTGATTTCCTTGAACAACTGCTGAAATGGTAGTGGTATCAATTGGATCAATTGAAGTTACGTGGCCTTCTTCATAGTATTCTTCTCCTCGCAAGAAGATGATATCACTGAAAAGATAATTGATGGATTCTCGATTAATATCATAAATTGTTTTTATGTCCATTTAGTTACCTCCATTATTCCCATTTTTTCTAGTTAGCCAGATGAATCTAACAGGTACTTTTTATCATCGGGTAGTTATTTGCTTGTCTTTCAAAATGAATCGATGGAAAGATATAAAAACAATTGGTATTATCTTTTATTTGATCTTGCATTATAGCTGCTGATGGAGGTTTTTATGTTTGTGCAAGAAATATAATTGGATGAGGACTGATGTCATTGTCTTTGACTTGAAATAAGCTGACCTTATTTCTTAGGAAGAAACGTAATAATTAAATGGTAGGAATTAACATGTTAGATGAAGAGAACATCCCAAAAGCAATTTTTGATTATGCAACAGAAAAGTACAGTCATAGATTGGAGGAATTTTTTAATGCATTTGTTGAGGAATTCCCTGAGAAAGACTGGGATTTACCTGAGGAATCATGGAGAAATAATTTTCTTAGCTGGTTTTTTTATGAAAAACCACTTCCAGAAACGGGGATAACTATTGCTGAGGAATTTGCACAAAATTCAACTGAGATAACCTCGGAGATGAGAGAGAATATTCAGAATATGAGAAACATCGTCCGATCTGAGTTTGTGGTTCTCTCAGTGAAAAATCAAATAGTAAAAATAAAAGATACTGTTGATGGTAAAATTTACACGGTGAAACAGGATAAAGGTGCTGAATCTCTTTCATCAAACATGCTTATTGTCGGTCGGATATATCCATTTGGAAAATACTATAGGGCCACAGGGATTTTTTTGATAAAAACGTCTCCCTTAATATTGGATCCAAGTGTTTTAATGCATGCATATGAGGGTGATCAATTAAAAAGATTTGATAGCATTCAATTGAGGAAATCTTCAACTCTTCAATCTGTTATGAAAAAATTTCCTGCTCATTGGATTGATTGGATGAGTGATTATTACAATGTTAATCAAAGACGTAAAAATGAAAAAATTAAAGATATCAAAAAAAGGATTATTTCCAATCTCTCTCATATTTTTAAAGAGTTATCAACTGATGCAAAAGATGTGCTCCGACTTTGTATGAAGAATAATGGTGTTCTAAAATATGGAAAATTAAAAAAATATGATGATGAGTTTGGTTTTTTCTGGAATGAAAATCCTATTGAGTCGCCTATTGGTGAATTACGGCAAAAAGGGCTATTGTTCGTTGGTAAAATGCGATTCAATGAGCGTAACTATAAGATTGCATTTGTCCCGATTGAATTTAGGGATATCTTGAAAAATATTTTTGAAATTAGATGATAACGGAGAAGATCTTAACTCTTAGGGGTTTTCTCTTTCATACATAGCTTAATACAAAATTTCATCAATAAAATGATCCTCATGATCTTTTTCCATACATCGATTACATAAAGGGATGTTTTGGCATGCTTCCTCAGAGCATTCAACACAAATCCATTTGGCAACCGTTTTTTTCCCCTGTTTTTTACATGATTTGCAGTATTGATATCTTGGTTTGTTTTCATCTGTAATCCGTGGATATTGAATGCCGGGTTTCGAATCAATGATTTGTTCTAGCGTAATGATATGCTGGATATTATCGCCGAAATCATAGATATATTCTAAGTATTCTCCTTCAGTTAAGTTGAGTGAATCAATCTTTTTTCTTGCGCCTTCGCCATAGCCTCCAGGTTCAATGTAGCCATATCCTCCTGATTTGAATGCTTTACACATAAAGAACTCACTGAGATGATCAAAGGTATCATAATCAAATGCGAGCCGGATCATTCCATCAAATTTTCCAAGATTTTGATTTCCTTTTATTTCGATACGGCGCCAGATTCTTTTTCGATTTTTTAATGAAGCCTTAAAAACATAAACTTTTTCTTTCCCCAAACTTTTAACCTCAAAAGTTGAATGTGTTTACTGAATAAAAATCTTACACTTGGTTTTTTAGGACTCTTCCAAATATTGATTTTATTCTATGGGGTTGAATGATCAGGAGAAATAACTGGATTTCTTGATTGTTTTTTTGATTGGTCGAAAAACAATTTCAAAATCATTGAAAATAAATTGATTATATCATAAAATGAATCAAAGTGGGCCCGCCCGAATTTGAATCGGAGTCTCTAGCTCCCAAAGCTAAAAGGATCGGCCAAGCTACCCTACGGGCCCAAGTTATCTCTTTTGCGTATCCGTCTTTCCTATTTAAAAACTTTTATGAAATGGAAGCTGTTTCACCCCATAGATGGATTTTAATTTCAGGAAACCCACCCATTTGTTTGCGATGTTGATGGTGATTGCAAGTTTTTTCATGTTTATTGTTCTTCCAATAGTATCTTATTTTGGATTTCTGGGGATGGATACAACAGAGCAAATTGGCGATCTTCCCTCTTCATTTATGTTTTTCTTTGAGATATTTGCATTAGTTCTCCAGGGTATTTTTGTCATTGTTCTGCTTGTTCTCTCCCCATATGTGTGGTATGCATTAGTAAATAAGTTTTCCTGGAAAGAAATCCGTGAAAAGTTATATTTAAAAACAGATCAGCTTGATATGGCTTTTTTATGGGGTATTCTGACTGCTATTGCTGCTTTTGTCATTGTTATTGGTATCGGTCTTGTTTTAACAGCAGCAGGCGTCGATGTTGAAAATTCGAGTAATATTACGGATTTGGAACTTCTTTTTTCCATTCCTTCTATTTTGTTTTTGATTACGCTTCAACCGATTGCTGAAGAATTTTTCTTCCGGGGTTTTCTTTTGGATAAATTTACCTCCACATGGGGAATTATTGCTGGTGTGCTTTTGTCATCGTTGTTCTTTGGAGTGGCTCATCTCTCATATGGCAATATTTATCCAGCGTTAATGACGGGTTGTATTGGTATTCTTCTTGCTTTTTTAGTTGTGAAAACAAAAAATCTTACTGCTGCAATTATCGCTCATGTTTTTTTTAATCTGGCTAGTTTTACATTATATCTTGTGGGAAAAGACTTGCTTACCCAAGCGTTAATGCTTTAAACCCTTCGTCTATGCTGCCTTCAGAAATAAAGCTTGAGTAGTGTGATTGATATGGCAAAAGAACAAACATTTGTAATGATTAAACCTGATGGAGTTCAACGAGGTTATGTTGGGGATATTATTCATCGTTTTGAGCAAAAAGGAATTAAGATTATTGCGATGAAAATGGTTGATGTGGATCGAGCATTAGCCGAGAAACATTATGGTGTGCATAAAGGAAAACCTTTTTTTGAACCAACGGTTGAATACATTATTTCTTCGCCAGTGGTTGCCATGGTTCTTGAAGGAGAAAAGGTCATTAGCATGGTTCGAAATATGATGGGAAAAACAAATCCATTGGAGGCAGCACCGGGAACTATTCGAGGGGATTTTGGTCAATTTATCGGGAGAAACATTGTGCATGGTTCAGATGGTCCGGATACTGCTGCTTTTGAGATTAATCTCTGGTTTTCAAAGGATGAAATCATTGATTATAAACGGGTTGATGAAGTCTGGTTAACTGAATAATCCTTTCATTTTCTCAACCAATTATTTTTATTTTTTTTATTTTATAATGAATTATGTCGTTGCTTTTATAACGTGAGAGATGATACGGCTGTAGCATGACTTTTGACAGACGAACACTTGTTATCCCGGATGACACGGTATTTGATGAAAAGACCATTGAAACCAAGGGTGATGTGATCATTGGAGATCGTTGTTTGGTGCAATTTGGAATCAAAACTGATGGGAGGATCTTTGTTGGTGAACATGTTGTCCTTGATGGAAATTTAGAGGCCACAAAGGATATCCGTATCGATATTTTCAGTCGTATCAGAGGTAATATTGCCAGCGAAGAAAATGTGTATCTTGGTGAAAAGGTATCTGTTGAAGGAAAACTGTCATTGCTGGGTGATCTTGATGTGGCAGATAGTGTCAATGTGAAAGAAGGTTTTGAAGCAAAAGGGTGGATTAATATTCGTAGCCCCATCCCCGTAGTTATTTATATTTTTATTTATCTGACTCAGTTGTTGAAAATGGGTCATAGTGAAGAAATAGAACGAATTTTAAATGAAATGGAAGACAACAAGGGTGACACTATTCCGATATCGGAAGTGTTTATGTTTGTTCCCAATAATTCGATGGTTGGATTACAGAATTCAAAAATTGATGGAAACATTCGAGTTGGCAAAAAAAACCGGTTGCTTGGTAATTATGAGGCCAAGGGAAAAATCTATATCGGCGATCAAAGCACCGTTCATGGGAGTATTCATGCAGCTGATGAGGTATTCTGTGGGAAAAAAGTTGAAATAAAAGGAACCATTGAATCTCAGCAAGATGTTCGACTTGATGAAAATACCACTGTGAAAGGTGATATTAAAGGAGAACATGTGCATCTAGCAAAAACGGTTACTATTGATGGAACCATGTTTGCTAAACATGGTGCTTCATTTATCACCCCTTATGATTTTGAAGCCGCCGAGAAAGTCCGTCGGTTTGAAGATGATGTGGAAATCATTGAAACCGTGGAAGATGTGTAGGGTGAATATGTTATGAGTATGTTAATTGGTATTGTTGGAAAGCCAAATGTGGGGAAATCAACGTTTTTTAACGCAGCAACGGATGCTCATGCCGAGATTGCAAACTATCCGTTTACTACTATTGATGCAAATCAAGGGGTGATGTATGTGCGAAAACCTTGTCCCTGTCAGCATTTTGAGGTAACTTGTACACCGCATAATTCGGAATGTGTGAATGGCACTCGTTTTGTTCCTATTGAAGCATTAGATGTTGCTGGTCTGGTCCCCGATGCATTCAAGGGTCGAGGTCTGGGTAATAAGTTTCTTGATGAACTCCGGCAGGCCCATGCTTTGATTCATATTGTTGATGCGTCAGGCAGTACTGATGAAGAGGGCAATCCTTTGAATGTGGGAAGCTATGATCCCTTGAAGGATATTGATTTTCTTGAAAAGGAAATCACCTATTGGTTAAAGGGAATTATTAAAAAAAGCTGGGAGGATATTGCTCGGAAGTGTGAACTGGAAGGAAAAAAAATTGATCGATTGCTTGCTGAAAAACTCACGGGTCTAGGAGTTCGGGAGGAACATATTTATGATGCCGTGCGAAAAGTAAATCTGAATACGGAAAAACCCTCTACTTGGTCAGAGGAGGAATTACTTCATCTTTCTGATCATATTCGTAAAATTAGTAAACCAATGCTTATTGCTTATAACAAAATTGATATATCGCCAGATGAATTTATTGAAAAAAAGGCGGATATTGAGCAACGGGGATATCGGGTGGTTCCTACCAGTGCTGAAGCAGAATTAGCCTTGAGTAATGCCGCAGATCATGATTTGATTATCTATCAACCAGGAAGTAACACATTTGATATAAAAAATGATGGAAAGCTTACTGGAAAACAGCAAAAAGCATTAGAATATATTCAAAGCCATGTTCTTGATAAATTTGGGAGTACCGGTATTCAACAATGTATTGAGGAAGCAGTGAAAATGCTTGATTTAATCGTCGTCTACCCGGTGCAAGATGAACATCATTTAACCGATAAAGAAGGTCGAGTGCTTCCTGATGCTTATTTTATTCCCCGGGGTAACACCGCAAAAGATCTTGCATACAAGGTTCATTCTGATATCGGTGATCATTTTATTCGAGCAATTGATGCGAAAACCAACCGGGTCATTGGTGCTGATCATGAACTAAAAGATGGAGATGTGATCAGTATCGTTGCCGATTCTTAGACAGGGAATCATTTTCATTAGGTTTTTTTATTTTTTTAACCTGCACTACTAGCTGCGAATTAGTTTTTTATAAGCAGCATGCATTACATAAAAATTGGGATTGCACTCGCCTATACTGAATATTTTTCGGAGGAGAAAGATTGCCAGGAAAAAAATTCACCATGCCAAATGGTTCTCTCAAAAACAGATTCGATAAAAACCTTTTCCTTGAGGATATACCAGTTAAAACTATTCGTGTTACTATTCATGCGCTTCGTTGGATTTTTTTATTGATTTTTTTATTTATCAGTGTGGGAATCGTGGTTCTCTTTGCAACAGGTGGTCAGAACTATTTACAGGCGATTCTTGGGTATAGTATCACTGGTTTTTTCACCTTTTTCATGGGTTATTTCGGCTGGCTTCTTGCTCAGGGAATCATTGAGATGATTACCGGAAAGGAACCCAAAGAAGAAAAAACATTTTCTTATTATTTCAGTAAAAAAAACAAATACCGATTCTAAAATCATGGGTGATAAAAGCATTTTAATACCCTTTTTACCCTTCCCAAACATATTCAGGTGACTATAGAGAATGATTATCTTTGATAACCACTTGCATTTAAGAAGAGATGGACGATTTCTAGATGCAGTCAAAGATTTCAAACATGCTGGTGGAACTCATTTTATCTTATGTCAATATCCAATGGTTGACCAGGTTATCAGGGAGAAAACCTATACGCAGGTATTTCAGCAAACCATTGACATGGCTGAAGAAATCCAAAAACAAATCGATGTGACGGTATTTACCACGGTTGGGCCCTACCCTGTGGATTACCTGCGTTTAAAAAATGTATTTAGCACGGAAGAGGCAATGGATTTGATGAAACAGGGGATGGAAACTGCTGCCTGGTTCTGTCAAGAACATGAAAACTGTATTGGTATTGGTGAAATTGGCAGACCTCATTTCACAGTGGATGAACAAATAATGAAAGAGAGCAATGAGATTCTATCCTTTGGAATGAAACAAGCTAAAGCTATTGGTGTACCTGTGATTTTACATACGGAAACAACAACGCCAGATCAATGCCAAGAGCTTGCTAAGATGGGTAAAAAGGTTGGTTTACCTGCTGATCAGATTATTAAACATTTCTCACCTCCATTAATTCATCTTGATGAAAACTTTGGATTGATGCCCTCAGTCCTTGCTAGTAAGAAAAACATCAGGAAAGCAGCGAAAAAAGGAACAAGATTTTTGATGGAAACCGATTACATTGATGATCCGAAACGACCTGGTGCCGTCCTTGGTCCAAAGACGGTTCCCCGACGCACTTTTGAGCTCTTAGACCAACATATGCTCAGTAAGGAAGATCTTGCTGTTATTCATCAGAAAAACCCTGAAAAAACCTATCATATCACGCTAAACGAATAAAAAAAGAAAGGAAAAATGTTGTTTGTGTTATCCAATGTATTTTAGATCCTCTGGTTTTTCTTTTGTTGTTGATTCTATTTCTTTGAGTTGTTGAGCGATTTGCTCGATTTCTTTTGCTTTATCTTCAAGTGCGGAGAGATCAACATCGATTTTGGTAATGCTCATCAGTACATTCAGTACTGCTTTTGCACTTTTTGGATCAACAAGATAACCAGGTGTTTCACCCATGAAACAGGTTCCTTTGAATTTACGCAGTTTTCCCAGGCCAAG
>JAWOBC010000095.1:0-7796 GCA_046498165.1 Thermoplasmatota archaeon | reverse complement strand
GTTAAATAAATCATTACTTCATCATAATCACTTAATCCATCAAAATCTGAATCTGAATTATTCAAATCAGTTCCAATTACAAGTTCTATTGAATCATATAGCCCATCGTTATCCATATCCGTTTGGTTATCTTCAGGCGTAATAGCTTTTAAATCCTGTACTAGCTTGAATAACTTTGTTTGATTTGCTGTTGGATAAACTTGAGTCGATTGATCAGAAGCTTTTACCGTATCAACTAACGATAACAAATATTCATTTTCATCTGAAAAAAGATGGTCCCAAACAGGGTTAATTGCTGGATGAAAAGCAACAGCAACCATGATTACCACAGAAAAGATAGCAAAAAAACGTAAATTTTTATAATTTTTAGTCATGCCCTTCCCCTCTTCTTTACCTCTTAGGGTTTTAAAATCAATTATACGCATTGTAATTTGTGTTATATTTTACTTTCTATGAAATAAACGATCTAAATAATTTTATTATCTTGAATCACATGAAACTGATATTTTTATTCATATATTCTAAAAAATAATAACATCTATTTCAATATATTAGATAATTATGCAGGGGAAGGGATTTGAACCCTCGGACCTCTGCAGGACAAGGCCCTGAACCTTGCGCCGTTGGCCAGGCTTGGCTACCCCTGCAAAATGAAAAAACATAGAAGCAGCAATGAAATCCTCACATGCTATCTAGACACATCATTTAAATATTTCTTTGGCATTCAACCCCTTCGAAGTATTCTCAATATGGCCCGGGTAGTGTAGCCTGGTAACATATGGGACTGTGGATCCTCTGTGCCGGGTTCAAATCCCGGCTCGGGCCCTTAGTTTTGATATAAGTAAATATAATTCAGAATTGTTTTTTTGGGTTTTATTTTTTGATGAGTAAATATGATTGTGTACGTGGATTTTCTAATGTATCGATAATGTCAAAACAGGTGTCTAATCTCGAATTCTTAAAAACCTGAGGGATGTCATGTTTTATGCTTTTGCACATTATCTTGGTTCCTTTTTCTATCTGAGTTGATAGATTTTTGAGGACTTGATCTATTGGAAACACGTTTATGGCGATAAAAATAATGTCAAAATCTTTCACGGTAAGATTTGTTCCATCTGCGTAGAGGATGGTTATCTGTTTATTAAGATTCTTTTGCATGATGAATTTTTTTGCTAATCTTACTGCAGTTGATGAATTATCAATCCCAGTCACCTGTGCTCCTGTTTGATTTGCAATGACCATTACTTCAGAAGGAAAAATACCGCAACCAATCAAAAGGATGTTGTCATCAGAGTGAACGTTAGCCATCTGTATTTCGTTAACAAAAACCGGTTTTCGCCAGCTCATAAGAATTTGGTAGAAGAACTCAGTTTTCACAGCAAAAAGTTCAAGGAGATTGAAAAAGTAGCAGGAGAGTATTCGTCTAGAATTGGTGATGATCTCAGATATCTTCATTAAACACCTTCCATTCTTTTACAGACAAGTATGATTCGTCGGTTGAATCGATATGTTGATTTTCTTCCAAGTATATGTTCAATAGAGAAACCTTGTTTTTCTAAGAGTTTTTCAATCCAGCTTGTTTTTACTGAATACACTGGTAAACGATTGTAATAGAGTGGAAGCACTAATGTAGTATACAAAAAATCAAACATAAAATCTTTGTTTCTTATTTCAATGATTACCGTTTTTTTACAGATTCTAGTAAGTTCAGAGATTGCTTTTGAAATGTTTTGTTTTCTGATATGATGCAAGAGGTTTAAACAAAAGACAACATCAAAACTTTTTTCCTTAAAACAGAGATGGAATACATCCCCTTGGAAAAAAGAGACCGTATCAAAGAGATCAGGTCTTAAAAGAGCAATACTAAATGTTTCCTTTAATACATCGATTCCAACAAGAGTGGTAAAACATTTTCTCTTGTGTAATTCAAAAAGAAGGTTGCCCATGCCGCAGCCTACATCAACAGCTGAGCGATATCCTTTATCTGAGCATATTGTTGTTAGAACTGTTTTATATGTATCCCACATTCTCCGTTTTTTTAGGAGGGTTTTAAGGTATTCTTCGTCTTTTTGTGTATAAAAATCATGTTTTTTCTTTGCATCCTCTCTGAAATAATCTTTGATTATGGTATTCTCATCAATGACTGAGGTGCTCATCTTCAACCATGACAACGTCATTATTTGTATTTTAACTATCGGTTTCATTAAAAAATCGATTATGAACTGAATTTCTTTTCTAGAGGCAACTCATTGGATTCTGTGATGAACACAGTAAAAGAGAAGCTTTATCCCCCTTGTTTTGATATCTGCAATAACAATTAAATAAATGAATTTTCATAAAACATTGTCTTGGCATATGATACAAAAAACATTTTTTCCATTGTTGGTGATACTTCTTTTCATTGGTAGTACTCAAGGTGCGATACTATCCACGGGTTATGATGAGTCCATTATGATTGATTCTCGGCAAAGGAGTTCTCAATTGAATGCACCTCAAGGTTTTGACATTACGGATTCAGGTCATATCTTAGCTGGTGCTTGCTCTGTTGCGATTACTCCAGATCTCTCAAAACATGATCCAATTTATCTAGCTGGATTTAATCGAGATAGAAAAGCAACAGGAATTCATGATGACATCTGGTCGCGATGTTGCTGTCTTTGCATAGGTGACACAACCCTAGCAATTGTGTCAGTTGATCTCATTGGTATTATGTATTCAGAATACAAAAGCATCCTTGAGCGATTACCTCCGGAGCTAGCAATCGATCTGGTTCTCTTAACTAGTACGCATAATCATGAGGCTCCAGATGTTATTGGTCTCTGGGGATCATCTGTGTTTAGTGGCATTAACTGGGAATGGTACGAAGAAGCAATGGATGGTATCACCCAAAGTATTATTTCTTCATATGAAAACATGCAACCAGCTGGACTGCGATTTGGCCATGACCTAGCATCTGGTTTTTCTCGGGATAGCAGAGACCCACAGATCATTGATGAACACCTGGAAACCATACAAGCAGTGAATACCGATGCTGAACCTATTGCTACATTAGTCTTTTTTGGCAGTCATCCTGAGATCTTATGGGATGATAACACGCTTATCACCTCTGATTACCCTCATTATATCTATGATCATATCGAAAAAAACAATGGTGGAACAGGAGTATTTATCAGTGGAGCCCTTGGTGGATTAATCACTCCACAAGTAGCAGATCATGACTTTGAACATGCTGAAAACTATGGAAGAAACCTTGCAGAGATGTCCTTAAACTCCGTATCTAACTCTTCAATTCTTTGGGAGACAACCATACATCTTGGGTTTAAAGAAGTCTTTGTGCCATTGACCAACCCTGTGTTTCGGTTTGCATCATTTCTAAAGATATTAGACCGACCAGTGTATCATTTTCGAAGGGACGTGCTCACTGCTGTAAGCGTTGTTGAACTTGGGGAACAAGCAGATATTCTTCAGATGATCAGTGTTCCTGGCGAGGATTTTCCTGAGAACTGGTTTGAAATCAAGGAGCAACTCCATGCAGATCATAGAATCATTGTTGGTCTGGGAATGGATGAACTTGGGTACATTGTAACCGAAGAACATTTTGATTGGACTACGTATGAGGAAAGCATGAGTGCTTCGATATTTTTAGATTCCATTATTCATGGGACACTAGAAGATATGCTCACTCTTCGCTAACATAACTCTCTCCAAAAGGTTTTTAATAAATAATTTTATTTTAATTATGCTTGCATTATAAGAGTTTGAAAACGGAGATGAATAGTAATTATGACATCGATAAAAGGAATAACCAATGCTCAGATTAGAGAAAAATTTGAGCATATTGAAAAGGAACTTGCTTCTCTTAAACAAATACGGGAAAGAACAATTAATCAATCATTTCTAGCTGTTTCAAGTATTATTGCCGTGGTAGCAACCATTGTTTATTTAATGATACCACATGAATTATTTCTCTTTTTTATCATAGTTGGTATCTGTTGCATGGGATTTTTTGTCATAAAAATGATAATTTCTAGTCCAGATCAGTATTAACTCATTCAGTACATTGATACAATACGACATAGTCTAGAATGTTTTCAGTTTTCTGCCAAATACCATCCTGATTTTCATCAATATAAATCAAGATTTTTTCAAGAGTGATTTGCAAAGAAGTATCAATAACATATGGCTGTAAAGAATAGGTGAAATAGCTGTTGTTTGTTTCATTTTCTATATATCGGTAGACACCGCTGTTTTCTGGGATTGGATCTTCTTTGGTGCCCTGATGACCATACTGTTGATACAAATATGAATGAAGTTGTTCTGCTGTAATCCATTCATCTGAACATGTTCGCATCACTGGTAGAACGATCAAAGGTTTCCGAATGAAATGTTCATCTAATCCTGATGTTGAAACTTCTATTGAGGATGATGAAATAGTAATATTGTATCCAAAATATTCTTTTGATACCGCGATATTTTTCTGTGTTTCATACCAAGTATTATCAATGGAAACAAGTGAAGAGGAAATCTGTTGTGTGATTTGTTGCATTTTTTGTTTTTCCTGCCATGTTGAATCAAAAAGAATGCTGAAAAGTGCAGCGAGTATAACTGCTGAAGCAATCATAATCCCAATCTGGGAGAGAGTAAGACCCATGATGGCCTTGTTATCCTGCTTTAAAAACCTGAACATAAGTTTCACCATTTCGTTGAATGAGTCTTAACATGATATCATATGATCCTGAGGGTAACTCTGCATAGGTTTCAATTGATTCTCCAGAGAATAACATAGAGCTGTGTTTGATGATTTGTTGATGGTCATCTAAAATAGCACAGAGTGATTTCTTGGTATGATTATTGCGGAGAAAGAACGGTTTATTTGTTTCATTTTCCTGAGGAATTGCTCCAAAGACAGCAGTTTTCATTTGATTGGGGAAATCAACAGATATGATAAGAGTGGTTTCATCAACTGCTGCTGTTGACATGGTTTTTGCTTTCATCATGATGGTTTCAAGCTGGTTTTCTATCTGTTGTTTTTGTAAGTTTTTTTGAAGATCCAATGCCCCCATGGTAAGCAGAATAATAGCAATAGCAGTAACCACTACAATAATCAATAGATATGTGGGAAGACTCATGATTGCAGTTTCATCCCTTTTCATTAGAAAGCATAAATGTTAGGTTTATTATAAAATTATCTAAATACTTAAATAGGTTTTTAATGATGGCCAATTGATATGATCCATCAAAGCTGGTTAACAAAAAAGGTAAAACCATTCTTATCAAATGACTTAGCAGTGATAGATCTTCCAATGAAATTACTTGTTTCCCTCATTATTGGAACAATTTCACTAACGGTGATTCTTTCATTTCTGTTTCAACCAGCATTATTTGAAAAAGAGATGATTGTCTCAGTTAATCCCACTGTCGCTGTGGTCAATGAAACAAGTTATGAAACACTTTTTACCGTCACTGTTTCAGATGAAAACGCTCATCACATATCGAATGCTCAGGTCATTTTTCATGGTGATCATTTCATACAAAGCAATATGACTGATAATACAGGGCAGACAACAATACGAGTGAACACCACAACCTCAACACATCAATATGAGACGTTTGCTGATGTTAAAGTAAAGGCATCTGGTTACCATCCTTTTTTTGGAAAAGACCTGGTAAAGATTGTTTATCAATAATCATTTTTTGAATCTGGTTGAGAAGACTTTGTTAACCACTGTTTTACCAAAGTGGTCACAGTAACTGATCGAAATAAGGATGAAGCAATCAATATACATCCAATCCCTGCTAAAAAAACTGGTGAAACAACAACATTTTTCCCACCCAGACCAATGAGAACCGCAATGATAAAAGCCAGAACTCCACCAATGATACCTGAAATTTCTATGGGGATCTCTTGGCCTTTCACTTTCATTGAAAATGATCTCTTTGACTGTCTTTTTTGGATGGAATCAACAGTATTCTGAATATTTTTAAGGTGTTCATTTAACTGATCTAATCGTTGTTGAGTTGTGATTTCATTTGTTTTGCTGTTCACTGTTTTGTTTTCCAAGGAGGCTATTTTGTTTCCTTGTTCTGCTAGCAGATCTTGCACTGTTGCGAGTTCCTCAGCATATTCATTTTCATTGAGATGAAGAACGTTTTTCACTTCAGAAGAAGAGGTACAACTATGTGATTGTTTTTCCTTTTTTTCACTGTTGGCATACCATTGTGGATGAGACAATCTTGTTTTCAACGATAACCGTTGTTCCACTGCAGCAAGACGGGTACTAATACTTTCAGTGCCTTGCTCCATTTTGCGAAGCCAAATCATCATATCTTGCATTGTTTGTTCTTGATCACTGTTTTTTTCTCTTTGTGGAACTGTTTTTTTGAAAAAGATATCAAACCATGAGCTCTTGGAAGAAATCATGTTTTCTACAACCGGTAGATGGTGATTGCATCATCATCTGAAAAATCTTCAAACCCTGTTGCTTTCACTTTAAGTTTTACGGTGGCCTCATTGATGTTTTCAGCAAGTGTTGGAGTGATCGATAAGGTGGCGATGCCATTAGCATTCGTTGAAGTAGTACTTGCAACACCAGATCCAACCAGGGTGACGGTTGCATCCTGCAACGGATCGGCCCGGTCATCATTAGTAGTAACTTTCACGGTTACATCATAGGATTGTGAAAAAGTAAAACTGCTGGCATTGCCGGGATCTTCAGCGATAACAGCATTTTCAGTGACAAGTGCGTTCATGGTTTGTGTTCCCTGTGGGATCATGTAAATAACAGCAGCAATGACGGCGACTGCAACTACCATTACAATGATAAGATACATGGGGAGCCCAAGGACTTGTGCTGATTTGTTTGTGGTTAATCTTTTTATTTTCATTGTCTTCAGCCCTCATTTTTAAAGGACATTAATATAATAATATATTATTAAATTTACTATGGGGGAAAACAAGTATCTGATAACAACATAAACACAACAAAACAATACCAGATAGAATAAAAAAAAAGAGTGGGATTAGAATGATGTAAACAATCCTACTGCCCAAGTTGAATCAATTTCTTTTTTAATTCATCAAGAGCCATATTGGTCGAAACCAAGGCAATGTTCTCCCTATCAGCTAGTTTGATGGCCAATGGATCAATCGAACCAGGTTTATGATAAATCACCACCGAAGGCTTCACAGGATGAATACGTACTGCAATCATAGGGCTTCTTCCAAATTGAATACCGGTAAAAATCAAGGCTCTCTCATGTGGGAGAGGATGTGGAAAATATTGTATTGTCTCTGGTTCAGAATGCTGATTATGATATTGAGCGGGCCCAGAAAGGGATCATCTACATTGATGAAATTGATAAAATATCCCAGCGGGGCGACAACCCGTCCATTACCAGAGATGTATCCGGAGAAGGAGTCCAGCAGGCCCTGTTGAAAATCATTGAAGGCACTGTTGCCAGTGTGCCGCCCAAAGGCGGCAGAAAACATCCCCAGCAGGATTACGTTAAAGTGGATACCTCCAATATTCTTTTTATCTGCGGGGGCACGTTCACGGGACTGGAAAAAATCGTTGAGCGACGTATCTTGCAGAAAACCATGGGATTCGGTGCCAAGATTGCCGACAGAAAACAGGTGAATATCGGCACATTGCTGGAGCAGCTCAAGCCGGAAGATCTGATCAAGTTCGGGCTGATCCCGGAATTTCTGGGACGGCTGCCCGTTGTCACCACCATCGGAGAACTTTCAGAAGCATCCCTGGTCAAGATTTTGACGGAACCCAAAAATGCGCTGGTGA
>JAWOBC010000018.1:0-20923 GCA_046498165.1 Thermoplasmatota archaeon | reverse complement strand
GGAAGCAAGTAGTGGAAACACAGGTATTTCATTGGCAATGATTGCAGCGGTGAAAGGATATCATATGACTATTGTAATGCCCGAGAATATGAGTCGGGAACGGCAGTTGATGATGAAAGCATTTGGTGCTGAACTAGTTCTTACTTCAAAAAGCGGGAGTCTTCAGGAAGCAATTGATAAAGCTGAGGAGTTATCTAAGGAACCAAAGACGTTTTACACCAAGCAGTTTAGTAATCCGAATAATATCATGGCTCATATCAAAACCGGGCAGGAAATCGTTGATGAAATCGGTGCAGTTGATGCAGTGGTTGCTGGAGTGGGTACTGGTGGAACACTTATTGGTGTTTCTTCAGTGATGAAAGAACTGAATCCAGATGTGAAGGTGATCGCGGTGGAACCGGAGGAGGCAGCGGTGATGTTTGGTGGGAGTGACGCGCGGATTAGTGAACATCGTATTCAGGGTATTGGTGATGGTTTTATTCCTAAACTGATTGATATGGAAAAAGTTGATCGGGTGATTGTGGTTGGAAGTCAAGAAGCCGTTGAAATGTCAAGGTTGCTTGCTGAGGAATATGGATTACTTGTTGGTATTAGTGCAGGGGCAAATATGCTTGCAGCATTAAAGGTATCTAAAGCATTTAAAAAGGTGGTGACGGTTCTACCGGATCGTGGTGAACGATATCTGAGTATGGATTTGTTTCAAGTATGAAGATACCAGGAGTTTTTTGGGTTATTTTCTCGATAAAACATATATGTCATTGATGTATTGAGGGAATTATTGTGTTTGATGATTTGATTTCAACCGTGCTTACCTTTCTTACCGGGTTTGGAGGCGGGGTTTATGTAGGTATTGCATCTGGGACTGTTGAACCGTTTATTATTCCATTGATTACAGTGTTATTGGGTTCATCGATTTATAATGCGATTGGTACTAGTTTGTTTGTTGATTGTTTCATTGGTTTGGTAGCTGGAATCATTTTTTTCTGGAAGGGTCATGTGAAGATCAAACCAGTTATGCTGCTTGGTGTTTCTGGAATGTTATGTTCCTTGGTTGGTAGTTATTTTTCCACTGAGACCCCTGAATCGAATTTAAAATTTTTAATTGCTGTAGTATTGATTTTGTTTGGTTATATGTTGCTTCGTGGTGGGGTGAAAAAAAATGTGGAAACCATTAATCAAAAAGTAAATTTTTCTCGGTTTCAAAAACATAAGAATCTGAGTTTTTTGTTTTTTGGTGGATTAATTGGTTTCTCCAGTGGTTTTACCGGTATGGGGAGTAGTGGGTCGATGACTATTGTTCTTATTTTTATTATGGGGTATAGTCTGCATCAGGCCATTGGAACATCGTTGTTGTTAATGTTTTTTATTGCTGGCGCTGGATCCGCAGCTCATAGTGTGCAGGGTAATATCTTGCTTCAGAGTGCGTTGTTTGCTGCTGGTGGTGCTGTGATTGGGGCAGCTGGTGGATCACTTTTTGCTAACCGGATTGATGAGGATAAACTGGGTCGAACTATTGGCGTTATCATCATGGTGTTGGGTGTGGTCTTTCTTGTTGATGTTTTGCTTCCTTATTTTTAACGGTTTTTAAGTCGTGATAGCATGGTTTTGATGTTACTTCCAGTGATTAATCGATCTGTGGTAAACACCCAGATGACGATACCAATGATGGTAATAGCAAAGATACTCACATAGGCGATTCCAGCGATAACAAGGGTGTAATCATCAAAGAGTAATGCTTTTGATGCCATCATGGGATGAGAGAAGGGGATGGCAAACACGAGCGCTTTCAAAGCCAATGGGAGAGTGTCAAAATCAGTGAACATGGTGAGAAGCATTGGAAAAATGGCCATCATGGTAACGGGTGCGGTGAGGCTTTGGGCGCTTTTGTAGTTTTTTGCCATGGTTCCTAGAAGCATGCAGAGTGATAATCCTGCGACAAGAGTGATAAATAAGGATATTCCCACAAGGAGAAGATCAAATGAGGAAAGACTCAGTGAAAATGTGGTCCCAGAACTGGGCATATCAAATTGAAATGATTGCATGTAGTAGCCGATACCAAACATGTAGATTACGGCAAGAAGTAGCCCAACAATGGCACTAGCGATGATTTTTCCAGTAACGATACTTACTCTTCTTACTGGGAGTGTGAGTAGTGTTTCTAGGGTTTTGTTTTCTTTTTCAAGAGCCATGGATGAAATAACCATTCCTCCGGCGATAATGATGATCATCATGATAATGATGGGTGTGGTAGTGGATTGTGTGGAGAGAAAACCAGTGATTTGACCTGGTGAAATGTTTTCATAGGTATGCCCTTTCAATGTTGTGGTTTCTTGTTTGCTGAGTGGGTTGAGAACAAGTGTGGCATTTGTAGTTTGGTTTTCAGCGGTGATAAGTTTCTTAGATATTTGTGATTGTATGAGGCCAATGAGTCCTTCAACAGCGGCGGATGGAATGGTATCTAAGATACCAGTTCCTTTGACGATCCATTCGATTTCTATGATGGCTTGTTTGTTTTGTTGGATGTTACTGGTAAAATTTTTTGGTATGATAAGTAGCGCTGCTCCATCCTTGTTTTGAACGGTGTTGATTCCTTGTTCGCGTGTGGTGATATCGCTGCTGTTGTATACCACGTTTGCATGTTGATGTAACACGGTTGTTGCAATGGTTGAAAAGGTGGTGTTTTCTTCATTGATGAGGCCGATGATTGGTTTTTCACTGATTTCATTTTCAATCCCGCCCATGGTATTACCAATGGATCCAAAAACCAGGGTGAGAATGACAATGGGAAGAATGGTTGCAGGAGTGAGTAGTTCTTTTATTTCTTTGCGGATGATATTTGATAGGGCACTCATTGGACCACCTTCATGAATACTTCTTCGATGTTTTCTGCTCGATATTTCTTTTTTAGTTCAGTTGGTTTTCCTTCTTCAATGATATGGCCATTGGCAATAAGGGCGATGCGGTTGCAGAGGTATTCGACTTCAAGCATGTTATGTGAGGAGAGAAGAACGATGGTTCCTTGTTGTGCACTGGATTTGATGATGGATCGGATTTCTTGGGCGTTTCGTACATCGAGGCCACTGGTTGGTTCATCTAAAATAGCCAGTTTTGGATTGTTCATCAATGCTCTTCCTACAAGAAGTCGTCGTTTCATTCCTTTGCTGTAGGTATCTATTTTGTCATCGATGCGATGGTTGAGATCAGCGATGTTGATTCCTTTTTCTATCATTTCTGATGTTGATTGTTGATTGAAGAAACGAGCGATGAATTCAAGGTATTGCCGGCCGGTGAGGTTTTTGTATGCACCAGCATCCTCAGGTAGATAACTGATTTGTTTGCGGATTTCTTCAGGGTGTTTGTTTAAATCAATGCCAAACAACGAGACTGTTCCATCGGTGATCTGAAGCAGGGTGGCTAGCACTCTCAGCGTTGTTGTTTTCCCTGCACCATTTGGCCCAATTAATCCAAAGATTTCTCCCTGTTCAATGGTGAAGGAAATTCCTTTCACTGCTTCCAGGTTACCATAGTTTTTAGTCAGGTTTTGCACTTCAATGATTGCCATTGGTTTTCCTCACTTTTGTTCAGGTATATTGGTTTGTTTTAAAATGTTTTGACGGCGGTGCCAAACGCGATGATTTCTGCAGCTGATCCCATGGTTTGTGCCGTAGCATAGCGCATGGCGATGATGGCATCAGCTCCCATTTTTTCTGCATCTTCAATCATTCGTTTCATCGCTACTCGTCGTGCTTCTTCAACGAGTTCAGTGTAACCTTTGTTTTCTCCACCGACAAGGGTTCGACCAGCGGCTCGCAGGTCTTTTCCAATGTGTTTGGTTTGCACGCAGCTACCAAAAACGACTCCAAGGACTTCTTTTGCTTCTCTATTTGGAATATGTTCTGTTGTGGCAACCATCATATTATTTTTCCTCCTTTTTTTCTTTGAATTGATGTTTTTTGTAATCTTTTTTTATTTGTTCAGCGATTTCTCCATTTTCAATGATGACCGGTCCAATGTATCCGCAGTGTTTGCATTCCCATTTTGACCAGTCCTGTGGAAGCACCCATTCAATGTTTGATGATCCACAGCGTGGACAATATTTCATGGTTTTTTCACCTTTTTTATTTGTATTCAAAGCCACATTGGGCACAATGGTATGTTTTTCCGTTAAATTTCAGTTTTTCACTGCCACATTTTGGGCAGGTACCAAGCACGCGTTCTTCCAGTGCTTTTAATCTTCTGAGTTCTTTTTCTGCGAGTTGTGAAAGATTAATCCAAGGATTATCTTTCCACCATTTCCATATAGTTTCATCTAATGTGATGGTTACTTTTTTCATTTCGGTTTTTCAATCCTTTCTTTGGTTACATGCGGTCTTTTTAGTGTTTTTTTAGGTTAGTATTGATAAAATGATGATGAGTCCAATGACTGTTGCTGTTATTGCTTTGATTTGAGCTGTTCCGGGAAAATTGATTCATCGGGCGATATTGGGGTTGATAAATGAGGCTATTCCAAATAGTAATACAATAAGACCAACCATGAGTATAACGATGTTCCTGCTACCGTCTTGTTCTGTTTATTTGAGTTTTACTGCGGTTCCATATGCTAGGATTTCTGCGGCTCCACCCATCATTGCTGAGGTCATGAATCTGACGTTGATAACTGCATCTGCACCTATTTTTTCTGCTTTTTCTTGCATCCGTTGCAAAGCGATTTCTCTTGATTCAGCAAGCATGGTGGTGTATTCTTTGATTTCTCCACCAGCCATATGGCGGAATCCTGCTTTGATGTCTTTTCCGATGCTTTTTGCTTGAATGGTGTTTCCTCGAACAAGATCAAGTGTTTCTTTGATCTCTTTTCCTGGGATAAAATCAGTGTTTACAATTATCATGGTTTCAAATCCTCCTTTTTGATTTTTTTCATGGTTTCTTTTGTATCCTTTTTTTGCTCCATAATAATGGCTACAATAAGAGTGAGAAATCCGACAATGATAATGCCGATGAGGAATCCTGAAATCAAGTTGAGGGATTCCATGATTTCATTGAATCCTTGGATGATTCCGTAGCCAATGAGGAGCAATATTCCTCCAAAGAAGAGGATCATACCTATTGTTTTTCCATTATTCATGTTAACACACCTTTACACGTTCTAATACGTGTTAAGAAGTATATTATTCAATTGACCTATTTATATTTTTCGTCTAAATCTGCTTTTGGTCCCACATCATTTTAAATATTTTCCACCATCAATCTTATTTATTTTTGGTTCATTACACGTTTATTGTTAACATTAAAAAAAATATTAATTTGTAAAGGAGATAATGAGAGATGACCTGTTTTATCGTATCCTATGACACGGAAACTAATGATGATAAAATCCTTGATATCATTCATTCTTACACACCGCATGCTCAGATTTGTAAAAACACCTGGGCTGTGGTCACTGATGAAGAAGCCACTGATATTAGGGATAAATTAAAAGAAATATTGAATCCAACGGATAGAATCTTTGTCATTAGATCGGGGGAGGAAGCTGGATGGGCAAATGTGTTATGTGAAAAGAGCTGGCTTCATCAGTATTTGATGAATGAATATTAGGTAAACATGATTATGGAACATGATGAATCTTGTTTTCATTTTCAGAATTTAACGATTTTTCTTCATCCGCATGTGTATGATCCTGCTGAGGATACGTTTCTTCTGTTGGATGCATTAGATGTTGATTCTTTGGATTCTGTTTTTGAGATGGGCACCGGCACTGGAATTATCTCTTTAGCATGTGCATTGAAGGCAAAAAAAGTTGTTTGCTCTGATATCAATCCAAACGCGGTTGAACTAGTAAAAAAAAATATACTGGTAAATAATGATCGATTAGAGAGTATGATTGATGTAAGACTCGGCAGTCTTTTCAATGTACTGAGAGAAGATGAAGAGTTTGATCTCATCATTTTCAACCCACCATATCTTCCCACGACTGAAGATGAATATGTTGATGATCATGGATGGTTTGATAAAGCGGTATCTGGTGGAAAAACAGGGTTAGATGTAACCATCCTATTTCTTGAAGGATTATCTGATTACCTATCAAACGAGGGAAGGGCATTTATCATTGTGAGCTCAAATTCACCGAAAGAGATCTATCAGAGAATTTTGAAAAATTATGATTTAATAAGTAAAACTGTAGCAACACAATCCTTTTCTGAAGAGACCATTGAGGTTCGTCGTATTACCAAAAAAAGAGAAAATGGTTGATTCTAACGGGTGATGATCCCTTGTTTTTTCATTTTTTGATAATGTTCAGGATGTTTTTTGAAATACTCATGGATTGGTTCTAGGATTTGATTAAGATATCCAGCGGTTGCTTTTTTCAGATCAAGGGGATGAAGATCTTTTTGAAATGCATTTTCAAGTTCTTCATATGAAGTGAATTCCAGGTTTCCACCCCATTTCTCTGGTCTTTTGATAATGAATGATTCATCCTTCATCTCTGGGAATACCACATATTGACACATTTCAAGCACAGGGTTTCCCTCCACTTGTTTTTCTGGGCAATATGCTTTTTTGAGTTTCCGGTTAACTTCATCAGGACGATCATGAATAGAGATCATGGAATCTGGTTTGCTTTTGCTCATCTTTGCTTCAGTTGGATTCATCCGTCCCCCTGCTTGAAGACCAGTAAGAAGTGGTGTATGAATTGCAACGGGTGATTTTTTATCGATTTTTTTTGCGACATCTCTAGCAAGCATATGCGCATGACGCTGATCGGTTCCACCATAGGCAACATCAAGATCAAGATAAAAAATATCAGCGACTTGCATGGCAGGATAAAACAGTTTTGAAAGATCTTTTTCTGCTTCTTCAGCACCTCTTCCCATGATATCCATGGCTCGTTTCACTCGGGCAACTGAAACTGCTTTTGAGGTTTTAAGCACGAGTTCCCAATAATCTGGGTCACCGACATAATCACTTGCATAAACAAAATTGATTTTTTCTGTGTCTACCCCCATTGCTGCAAAACAATCTTCCATGTATTTTCCACAGAGTTTGATGGATTCGATATCTCCACCGAGTTTATCATTGATATAGGCATGCCAATCAGCAAGGAGCACAGTAAAATCAAAACCACTCGCGACAAAATCCTTGATTTTATTAGTACAGATCTTCCAGCCGAGATGAACGGTTCCTGAGGGTTCAAAACCAATGTATCCTTTAGGATGGTTTTTATTGAGAACCGTTGTTAATTCTTCAGGTGTTACTACTTCAACGGTGTACTGTGTTATGGTTTCTAGCGTTGTCATATGAAAAAAGTGAATAGACCATCTTATTAATGGTTATTTCGCTTGTATACAGTTGTTTTTTTAGTTTCGCTCTAGTTTTTTGATTACTCGGTTAATGATTTCATCGGTAGCGCCAAGATACTGTTCTGGATCAAGTGCATGGTCAATGTCTTTTTGATTGAGTAATTGCTTCTTTTTGTTTACCTCTTGGAATACGTCTTTTAGTGTGCGTTGTTCTGCGGCGGCTTCTAGCGCGGTTTTCCGCATCAGTTCATGGGCCTCTCCTCGTCCCATCCCTTTTTGAACAAGCGTGGTCATCAATGATTCGGCCATGGGCAGTCCTTTTGAGATGTTCATGTTTTCTTTCATGCGTTGTGGAAAGACCTTCAAATGGGTGAAAACATCTGTCATTTTATAAAGAATCCAATCGGTAAGAATCATTGAATGTGGTATGATAAATCGTTCACTTGAGGAGTTACAGAGATCTCGTTCATGCCATTGGATGGCATTTTCATATCCTGGGATGATCATGCTTCTTATCACTCTAGCGAGTCCAGAGACCTGTTCGCTAGTGATCGGATTTTTTTTATGTGGCATAGTGGAGGATCCGACTTGTTTTTTCACATCAAATGATTCTGCGACCT
Source organism: Thermoplasmatota archaeon (assembly GCA_046498165.1). Classification (GTDB taxonomy): domain Archaea; phylum Thermoplasmatota; class E2; order DHVEG-1; family DHVEG-1; genus EX4572-165. The sequence continues at coordinate 13,008 of JAWOBC010000018.1, read as the reverse complement.
CACCAATTTCATCACGTTGTAGATTTCGTATTTCAGTTGCAAATTTTTCAAGACTAGTAGCAATATTAGCAAGTAATCCAAGGAGTTCATTATATCGATCACGGCAGACGATCTGGGTTGAAACATCTTCTACACCAAGTCTAAGATCAGTAAGCATTGTTTGCTGTAGTTCTAAAGCATGTTCTCCTAATGCTGCACCGGTTCCTACTGCTCCGGAGAGTTTTCCAATGAACAGTCTGCTTTTGAGTTCATGCATTCGTTCCAGATGTCGGTCTACTTCCATGGCATAGCTAGCCATTTTCAGCCCAAAGGTAATAGGGATAGTATGTTGTCCATGGGTTCTTCCTAGCATCACGGTATGTCGATGTTTTTTTGTAAGATTTAAAAGTGCCGTTCGTAGTTTTTTGAGTTGTTTGCTGATAAGAGCTGTTGCTTCCATGAATTGTAAGGCGTTAGCAGTGTCAACGATATCATAGCTTGTTGCACCGAGATGGATGTATTTACCTGCATCATCCTTACAGACTTCAGCGAGGGCCTTGGTGACCGCCATGATGTCATGTTTTGTTTCTTTTTCAATTTCTTTTACCCGGCTGACTTTAACCATATGAGTGGTAGCTTTTTCGGTGATTTCAGCTGCTGCTTTTTCTGGAATGTTTCCAACTGCTGCATGTGCTCGAGCAAGTGCTGCTTCAACGGTGAGTAAATATTGCAGTCGTTGTCGTTCTCCAAAAATGGTTTTGATTTCACTTCTTCCATATCGATAATCAAGTGGACAGACTGGATCCATCATCATATTCCCATCCTGAAATAGACTTATGATTAATGTTCTTTTCCGATAAAATCAGTGTATCCTATATCCTGATTATGTTTTTTCTGTTTGTTCGAATAGGTAGGCAAAGCCCCATCCTATAATATGGATACCGATAGCTAGACCCAGCATCACCATGAACAATATGGAGATTGAACTGGCGATATCATAGGAAATGGATAGTATGCTCATACTAATGAAGAGCATACTACCTAGTATGAGGAGCATTACCCCTATGGATAAGCTTTTTATGTTTCCTCACCTCTGAAAGCACACCACAAAAAGAGAATCATAAAAACTATTTAAGCTTGTATAAATTTTTCAATATTTTTTACTGTTCCTGTTTTAAAGATTTTTTTTATTGTTAGATAACTTTGAAGAATGTAAGGTTTTCTCCCTTTTGTTTTGCAAACCGGATAGAACATTTAAATGCAAAAAAAATGCCAAAAAATAAAGCTCTTTTTTTCTGATATTAATTTAGAAAGATCTGCTGATGAATTGAGAGTTATAAAATAGTAAAACTTAAATAAGCCATTAATTATGCTATAATTCATGGAGTATAATCCAAGAATAATAGAGGAAAAATTAGATAAATGGATTGATCGGGAAGAAATAATTCTAATGAAAGGACCTCGTCAAAGCGGTAAAACTACACTGTTTCTTCATCTAAAAGAAAAACTAAAAGGAGACTATGTAACACTTGAAGATGAAGACATGCTAAATAGCTTTGAAGAAAACCCTAAACAATTTGCTAAAAGATACATACAAAACAAAAAAAACTATCTTTTCATAGATGAAGCACAGTACTGTAAAAAAGCAGGGAAAAACCTTAAACTTCTATATGATTTATACAAAGACAAACTTAAATTGTTTGTAACAGGTTCAGGTTCATTTGATATTAAAGTTGAAGTGGGAAAATATTTAGTTGGACGATCTGTATATTTTGAACTCACTCCTCTTGATTTTGAAAATTTTTTATTATGGCATGCAGAAGACCTACATAAAACATTTCTTGATAATAAAAAAAACTTAAATGATTTTATAGAAGATGGAGAAGAAATTACAGAAAAACCAGTTTTTAGAAAAGAATTCAAAACATTACTAGAGGAATACCTGCTATATGGTGGTTTTCCTGCGATTGTTAAAGAAAGAGATCCTGATATAAAAAAAGAATTGCTTAAAAACTTGACAAGAACCTATATAGAAAAAGATATATTTTTCTTCTTTAACCTCAGACATCTTGAAAAATTTAAAAAACTGTTAAGTTACCTAAGCTTCAATGATGGTTCACTAATGGAGACATCATCTATTATGAATGATGTAAAAATTGACTACAAAACAGCTGAAAACTATCTATCCATTCTTTCCAACACATATATAATAAATCTTATTTCACCGTATCATAAAAATCTTACAACAGAATTAAAGAAAACCAAGAAAATATATTTTGAAGACACTGGTATCAGAAACTCTATTTTGAAAAATTTTCTTCCTATTGAAAACAGAACTGATATAGGAATATTGATGGAAAATTTTGTGTTAAATGAACTTAAAAGAAATTTTGATGGAAAGATAAATTACTGGAGAACTACAGGTAAAGCAGAAGTTGATTTTATTTTACAAACAAAAAATGAGTTAATTCCCATTGAGGTAAAAAACAAAGGAAAACCTGATAAAAGTTTTTTTAGTTTTATAAAAAACTATGAACCAAAAAAAGGAATAGTTTTTACTGAAAAAAAATTTGGAATAGAAAAAGTTGGAAAAACAAAAGTAGCTTACTTACCTCATTTTTATATTTAGTTAAAAAAACTCACCAACCTGAATTTCCCAACGTTTTATCCCAACTCTAAATTACACAGTATCCGAAATCGTAAATTATTTATAGAAGTTATTGTCTATATATTTATGCGAAGAAAATCTTGGAGGTGGAAAATATTATGAAAATTGGTAAAAAAAGAAAAGATAAAATTACACCAAAATCTGACGAAAGAAAAAATGAAATCGTTGAGCGAACACCATCTGATGTTTGGACGGATATGGACCACTGGTTTGATCAGCTGCGATCAGATTTCCATGATTTATTCTGGAATCCAGGGTTTTATCCACAGGAATCCTCTAAGTGGATGCAGACGCCTGCTGTTGATGTTTCTGATAAAGGTGATGCCTTTGAAATGCAGGTTGAATTACCGGGTATCAACAAGGATGATGTAAACATTGAGGTCACCCCTCATGGTGTTGAGATTTCAGCAGAACACACTCAGTCCAGTGAGGATAGTGGAAAGAACTGGTTACGAAAGGAACGAAGTGCTTCCTCTTTTTATCGTTGCTTTGAGCTTCCGGAGGAATTAAAAACAGATGATGTTGAAGCAGAAATGATAAATGGTGTGCTCTCGATAACTTTACCGAAAAAAGAACCGGCTCCGAAGGAAAAACCAAAACGAATCAAAATTAAATAAACTCTCTTCTTTCCTCATTTTTTTGTTTCTTTTTTTGAAATGATCATAAGGTTCAACTGAGTATGTTTCCATCTTTTTTTATGCAGTCGATGATATCAAGGCATCGTCGTGTTTCTTTGACATCATGCACGCGGACTATTGCTGCTCCTTGTAATGCTGCTGCACAGGCTGCTGCTAAACTTCCTTCCAAGCGCTTGCTAGCAGGTAGTGGCAGTTGGTCATTGCAGATGTTTCCAATGAATCGTTTTCTTGATACACCAATGAGAATGGGGCAGTCTAATTCCTTGAATTCATGAAGATGAGAAATGATTCTGCAGTTGTCCTCTATTCCTTTTCCGGTTCGTTTTCCAAAGCCGATACCAGGATCGATGATGATGTGGTTTTGTGGTATCCCGTGGTCAACAGCAGAATCAATACGTTGCTTTAAGAAATCTTTTATTTCTTCTATGATATCATCATATGCGGGATTTTTTTGCATGCTCTGAGGGCTACCTTTCATATGCATCAGAGAAATATTTATATCATATTTGTTAATAATTTCAGCAAGGTTTGGATCAGCACGAAGTGCGGTGACATCATTAACCATTGTTGCTCCGGCTTGAATTGCTTGTTCAGCAACTATTGCTTTAGATGTATCAATGGATAGTGGAATGGTTGTTTCCTTTGTAAGTTGTTTGATCACTGGGATTACGCGTTTTAATTCTTCTTCAACAGATACTGTTTTGGCACCGGGTCTTGTGGATTCTCCACCGATATCAATAAGATCAGCTCCATCAGCTATCATTTTTTTTGCGTGATCAACAGCGGTGTCTACATCATAATATTGTCCACCATCGGAAAAGGAATCTGGTGTTACATTAAGAATACCCATAATCACCGTATGATCGCTCAAATTAATTGTTATATTACCAAACGATAGAGTTGCCATGATTAATCTTCCTCTAAAACACTGCTGATTTCAGAGGCAAGGGTTTGGATTCGAGGGTAATGCCTTCGTAGTTTTTTTACCAGCTGTCGGTGTTGGGCGATAGTTCCGATGATTAGAATCGTTGCGGTGTTCTCATGTAAATCAAAGGTGTGTTTGGGGACTGCGACCTCTCCACCAATGGAAAGCATATCTTGTTTGACGATGATTGCATCCTGTAATAATACCTCATGAAGTTTGATGATTTTTGTAATCATCTTCGGGGCCATGATGCCAATGCTTTGCGGATCACTTCCAATTTGTTTGATTTCTGTTTTTGCTTCAGAAAGAGTGTTTACAGTTATGAAACATGGATTATGAACGCTCATATAAGAAAAACAATACGGTTTTGTAATTAAAAGCATTCTGCAAGAAAAAATGGTTAGTTGAATGATTTCATAGTGGTCGCAAGAAGATATAATGAACCAGTTATCAAGATGAGATCGGTTGGTTTTGCTTCTTTTAACCCTATTTGTATTGCTTGTTGAATACTCGTTGAAATTTTTATTGGTTTGTTATAGTGATGATTTCGTAATTGTTCAGCAATGATTTCTGGGTTTTCTGCTCGATTGCAATTGGGTTTGGTAATAATCACCGTGTCAGCAAAATCAGCAACGATTTTCGTTATACTGCTGATGTCTTTATCATGTAACAATCCCAGTATCATAATGATTTTTTTCTTAGGAAAGAGTTCCTTGATTGATTTACAAAGAACGTTCATTGCGCTTTCATTATGAGCACCATCAATAAGGACCAATGGATCCTTTTGAAGTATTTGCATTCTTCCTGGATGATGCATGGTTTCTATTCCCTGTATGATTGCTTCTTCGGAGAGATATAATCCCTGTGTTTGCAGCACTTCAATAGCGGTGATGGCAAGAGCGATATTCTGCTGTTGAAAGCTTCCAAGTAATGAGGTAGTAACCGTATAACTCTCCAACCAGCCAGTGCAATGAATGTGTTGACCATGTTCATTTCTTTGAACTAAACAGCTGTTCTTTTCAGTGATCACATGCACTGGGGCAGATAGTGTTGCTGCTCGTTCTTTGATAACATCTAATGATAAACCAGTTGCTGCGGTAACCACGGGTCGATTTTTTTTAATGATCCCTGCTTTTTCCCGTGCGATATCCTCAATTTGTGTTCCAAGCACCTGTTGATGATCCTTGCTTACATTGGTAATCACTGAAACCAAGGGATCAACGATATTTGTGGCATCATAGCGGCCACCCAACCCTACTTCTATCACGCCGATATCTACTTGTTTGAGCGCAAAAAACTGAAACATCATCGCCGTGCAGACCTCAAAATATGTTGGTTGCTCACCTCTGTCAATGAGATGGTCAACCGCTGGTTTCACCATGGTAGCTATGTTTGCAAAATCTTTTTTTGAGATTATGTTGTCATTGATACAAAAACGTTCAAAAACGGTTTGAAGATGAGGTGAAGTATAAAGGCCCACTTGATACCCAGCTGTTTTCAGTATACTTGCGATAAATCGACAGACGGATCCTTTTCCATTGGTTCCAGCCACATGCACTACGGGATAGTGTCGTTCAGGATGATCTAAATAGTCCATGAGAACTCGAATACGTTTTAATCCCAGGTTCATTCCAAACCGTTGAAAACTAGTTAACCATTCTTGCGCTTCTATTTCATTCATAGCATCAGTTAGTATCCAATTGGGTAAAGCACACCCTCAATCTGTGGTTCGGTTTCCTTCCATGAATCACCTGGTTCAATGATGACTTTTCTTCCCTTTATATGTAATCGGTCTTGAGCAAACAGTTGAATCGAACGGGGGAGAATTTGATGTTCTACATCTAGGATTCGTTGTGCTAATGTTTCAGGGGTATCTGTTGGTTGAACCGTGACCGCTGCTTGTAGAATAATAGGGCCATGATCCATTTGATCATCCATGAAATGGGTAGTGCAACCCGTTATTTTTACTCCATATTCAAAGGCATCTTCTTGTGCATTTGTTCCTTTAAATGAGGGGAGTAATGCTGGATGAATATTGATGAGTTTTCCAAACCATTTGTCAATGAACTCGTTACTTAATATCCGCATATAACCAGCACCAACCACAAGGTCAATGTGATGCTCGGTTAGAATGGTATCAATATCGTTATCGATTTCTTCACGTGTTTTATGGTTGGGATCAACAAAAAAATTGGGGATATCATGATTTCGTGCTCGTTCTAATGCATATGCGTTTTCTCGATCACTGATGACCAGGGCAACGGTGGCATCGATTTTGTGTTCTTCTGCGGCATCAATGATGCTTTGAAGATCGGTGCCTCTGCCTGATGCGAGAACCCCTACCTTGATTGGTTTTTTTATGGTATCAGCCTCCTAGTTTTTTCCTTTTTATGATTTGTTTGTCGTGGTGAATGCGTTGATGATGTCTTGTTTGCTTGCATTGGTTTTAAACCCCGTTGGATCATGATGTGTTCGACAAACAAAGAACCCCTGTTTTTGTAATGTTTGAAACAATGTTTTTCTTGAAGGAGCTGAGGTTTTTAATGCAGAAGCTATGGTATTTATGGTATAAAAAAACGCGGGACCCTCAGATTCTTCTTCCAGTAGATTAAGCAGCTTTAGCATCTGTAGTTTTGATCCAAATGTTTTTTGAAAAACAATACTTCGGATGTGTTTGATGATTGATGCAGACTGTATATTTCCCATGTAAAGAGGACCAATTTCTTTTTTGATTGTGTTTTTTAGAAAGGGAAAATCTGGTGGAATTGTTTTTATCTGTGAAAGGGTATGATTTGCTTTTTTTACCCCTGAGTTCATTTGCAGGTATACTCTCATATAATGATCGGTTGCATAAGATAGAATTGGTGTCATGCCCAGATCATATTTTGCTGCTTCTCGGCAGATAAACGCAAGAAGAATTCTTAGTCCGATTTCATGCATCATAGGACTCAGAAGACTTTTAGCAGCATAGCGTCTTCTGCAGACTGCTGGATAATGCCCGCAGAGGGTTGCAGTATCTGTTGCAGTGCAGGCGATGATACCATTTTTTTTTAGTCCTCTAATCGCAGAATCAATGAACTGGGCCGGAGACCCAAAGGGATCGATATCGACATAGTGATAACGGTTCTGTGAAAGCAGAGTATGGATGTTTTCTTGGGTGGCCTTGATGTTTTCAAGGGTAAGATTTGTGATGTTTTTTTGTATGAGATCATAGGCTGGTTGCAACCAATCATTGCAGGTAATTGCGAGTGATCCATCGATTTCATGTGCCATGCGGATGCCACGGATACCTGAGGCAGCGAGTCCATCAAGTACCGTTATTGGTTCTTGTTCTGTTTGGTTCACATACCATTGCAGCAGGGCGATGGAGATATCTCTGTTTAATTGCATAGCTGGATTATAAAAGGGAAGGGAGTGTTTTTTTCCAGGTCCTTTCATACCTTGTTTTTTGCCGTACACAAAAAGAGAGCTGGTTCCCTCAGTGATGGTTGTTAACGCTGGTTGGGTCATGGGCTAAAAAAGCGGTGGGAGTTTTTCTTTCATGATTTTCTCGATCTTATAGGGGAGAAGATTCCGGTTAACTGGGGTTACTTCAAGGATTCTGATGTCATCACGACGGCGGACATCTTGAAGAAGTGGTGTCCGTGATTTTTTGTGAAGGGTGACCATGATCGGTTTGTCGCTATCAAGAGCTTCCACCACGGTTTCACAGAATGATTCAGAAAGCATCTCCATTTTTCCGATTTCATCAATGATGATGATATGGATCCCTTCATCAGTGACGGCTTCTTTGATAGCTGGAATACCTATTTCTTCTAAAACGGAAATGTCTATTCCATATTTTCCCACTTTTTCTTTTTCTTCAAAATCAACATGGGCAAATACTTTTTTTTCTTTTGTTTGATAGTTTTGGACATAAAACCCAATACGGTTGCCATCATCGTCGAGGATGGGTTCGGTTATCATTCCTTGTGAGACGTAACCATCCGCTTCCATGAAACCTATGATTTTCTGAAGGGTTTGTGTTTTTCCAACGTTTGGCATACCAGTGATGCCAATTTTGGGTATATCATCCATAATGATACCATGTAATGCGTTTTTTGTTTAGAAATGTTTTCGTTGCTACTCGTTCCAAAGCAAGATTATGCACTATTTTGCGCTTGTTTTTCTGGTTTTTTTCCTATAGATAATAAAAAATGGTCCACCTATTGCATAAAAAAGAACACAGATTAACAGGAGATATAAAAACAATGATTGAACACTGTTTCCAAAAAGAATCACAATTATAATGAGAAGAGTTGCTGTAGCACTAATGTGTTTATTGGTCTTTGGAAAAGGGATTGATGAAATGAGCAACAGGGAAATCATGATGATGCCGGCGATCATGAATACTGCTGGTATTTTTAAATAGGAAAGAATGAGCAAGATCATGGTTGCTGCTGAGGCAGGAAGACCAATAAAGAACGCATCGTTTTTCATCTGATGAAATGAGGCAAGCCGGATTACACCCAGGAATAAATACAGGAAGAAAGCGATGAGAAAAAACAGTTGAAAGAAAGGTTCCTGATGAATGACTTGTTTGTAGCTGGCATAGATAAAGATAGTGGGTGCGATTGCCATGGAGACCATATCGGCCATTGATTCGATGTATTCTCCGAGTTCACCTGTTGTTGTTCTCCTAGCGATAACGCCATCTAATCCATCAGCAAGCAGTGCAAGAAGAATAAAAGAAAAAGCCATATGGATTTGTTGTTGGCCACTGAAAAAAAGCGATGAGCAAAGAATGAAGATAGATAGAAATCCAAAGCCAACGTTGAGCAGACTGATACCGTCAGCGAGGGTGACATAGTTAAGCATTGATTTCTGCAAGACGATCAACTCCTGCTTTTACCATGGTTCCTTTTTTTATGATTGGTTCTTTGATAATATCAATTGGTAAGTAGATATCAACTCGTGATCCCAGTCGAATAATACCTAGTTTTTCTCCTTTTTTTAGCGTTGTTGATTCGGTAACATAGGGAACGATTCGTCGTGCCAGGGTTCCAGCGATTTGGATGATTTTGAGGGGTCCGATACTACTTTGTATGTTATAGATGATACGTTCATTTCGTTCTGATTCCTTGGTAAAAGCGGGAAGATAAGACCCGGGAATATGAGTGATTTTTTGAATGGTTCCATCCACTGGCATTCGGTTCACATGCACATTATAAATGTTCATAAATGTTGAGATAAACAAACTGTTGCCCACATGATCATCATGACGTGATTGTATAGTCCGTATTTTTCCATCAGCAACAGCAACGATACCAGGGCCAATCTTTCGATGTGGATCTCGGAAAAAGATGAGAAAAAGACCAGTGAGAAGAAACAAAAGAAAGCAAAGAAGCACCATTATCATTTGTAGGGTGGATGAAAGAAGCATCACTAGGATACCGCTGATTATTGCACAGAGAAATGGAATAAAGATCCAGTTTTTTGCTCCTTGAGCAATGTTCATTTCTTTTTTCTCCATAGATGATGGTGGATGAATTGTTCAATGGGACCGTTTTCCTTGGGAAGATCAATTAATGCAAGGATTTCATCGAAGAGTTCTGGAACTATTTTTGCAACGATAAAAAGAAGGATGATAAGCGCAAGTAGACTTCCTCCTTTACCAATGTAGTTATGAGCGATGCTAAAGAAGGAATCGCCATAGATGCCAACTAGATAAATGATCCCTGCGTTTCTGATAAGATTAAGAAAATAAACGGGAACAAGGGTGATGAGTAATCCATACAGTTTTCGTTTTCTATCAATATTTGGAAGGGGTAGAATCATTCCTACGAAAAGAACCATTGATTGCACTGCGGTGCAGGCAAAGATGATGCGAATGTTTGCTTGTTGATAAAAAATCAGGGGTGCATCAATTCTTACGCCATCAGTAAAAATATCAAGAAGCACTCCGCTTTGAATGGCAACCGAGTTGATTAATAGTTCTGCAAGTGGAGTCAGATCAACAATGAAATAAATGAGGCCAGCGATTGCTGATGCTCCAGCGATCCAGCGAAGGCTGTTAATGGTTTTGTTTCGTTTCATACTGAGCCAGTCATGATATGCTAGGTAGAAGAGCACATAGATACCGATGATGCAAAGAGCGGCGTTAAAGATATCTTGTTGTTCAGCAAAATAGAGCGTGTTTGGTTGGGTTGCCCAGTATGCTGAAAAACTAATCCATCCACTAATACGAAATTTTTTTGCAAGAGGTGATTCCTTGATAAATGATCCCATAGCCAGGAGTCCCAATCCTAGGAAAAGAGGGATGGGTAGCATAGTGACAACCCATTGCTGTAATGGATATTGAAAATAGAATAATCCAAGGAGCGCAAACACGGTTGGAGTAATAACAAACAGGGATGCTTGTTGAGCCATGACCTGTTTTGATGATGGTATATGGGCCATAGGTCTTAGACATCTCTTTTTCTTATAAGTGTCTTATTGTTATACTCATTGTGTTAAAAAAAGAATTGAATCTGCTTTTTCCTCACTGATCTTTTTATCTTATTTTCCTCTCCTTAGCTTATTCATAGTTAAGTATTTTTTTTGATAATGGTGAAATAAATTATGGTGAAAATCCCAATTGAAATAGCGAGGGCATAAGAAACTGAAATATCGATGATACGTGGAAGGAAAATAATGTTACTGAGAATAAGGATGAAAAAAAGAAAGAGCAATCCGCGAAATGGAGGTCGTTTTGAAAAATTTTAGAAAGAGGTCATATGGTCTAATGATTCCTTGGAAGGTGGTTTTTGTAGATTCATTTTTTGGTATTTATTTCCGTCATTGTTTGATATGTTTTCTGCAGAAACTAGTTTTTTGAAATGACTTGTCTTTTGTTTTTTATGGAGGAAATGTTTCATTAAAAATAAGGATTATATTTATAAATTGTAACGCTATTCAAATAAGTGGTGAAGAAAGATGAATTGGAAGGATAGAACAGCCTATGCGTTTATCAAAACAAAAAAAGGAAGCGCTCATCAGGTATGGGAACGATTTCAAAGCTGGGATAATGTCATTGGAACTTGGGTAGTTACCGGCGAATATGATGTTGTCGCCTGGTTTGATGCAAAAGATTGGGACACCATTCATGATTGCATCGCGACCATCAAGCAATGGGATGAAGTTGAGGATACCAATACCCATATGGTTCATCAAGGATACAAAACAAATCGTTGGTGGTGGGAAAAACCCGTTGGTGCCTGGATGCTGATGAAGGAAAATCAATTAGATGAAAGCGTTAACAGAGTTTCTCAATGGGATTGGATTACGAGCGGTGCGAGTATTCCAGGTGATTGGGATTACATGGCCTGGGTTGAAGGAGAAAACTGGGATGACGTCTGGAATCATTTGATGGATGTGAAAACTGGTGACTGGCGAACAGCAGCCTTAGTCCCTATTAAGTCTTGGTGGAATCAGGATTTCAAGGACAAATGGTGGCAGGAAAGCAACCCGTCTTCACAAGTTGGAATAGAAACAACGGAAAACCAGCAGATGTATTAAAATCTAATAATGCAAAAAGATGAACTCATCCAGATGCATAGTTTACTTTTGCACATCAGAAGCTATTTGGAGGAAAACATTGATTCTGATGGTGCTTCTTTTTTTCAATCCTATGATCAATTAGAGGTGCAGCCTCAACAGGTCTTTAAATCAAAAAAGGATCAGTTGCTTGCCGTGTTTGAGTTATGTCGTGGGATTGAACATCTTCTGGATGAAGAGGAAACCGTTATGTCCCAACAAATGATTCGTAATTTAGATCTTATTTGTGAAAGGCTTCGTGATGAGTGAAATCGGTAGCAAAAATAGAATTTTAGCTATGGTAATAAGTGCAGCTCTATCTATTGTTGTATTGAACATGTTTATAGAAAACGTTTTTTTGACAAATAATTGACGTCACCCTTACTTAAAATAGTTATCAAAATAGTGGATAATGAGGGGTTCTCCCCCCGTATATCGATCTCCCTTCCTTTTGAATAAAACCCCTAACTATTGGATATGGGTTACTTATATTTTAATATATCGATATTAAAAGAAACAAATGTAATAAAATAAAGAAATATTTTTTATTTATTCCACTATATGACTTTAATCCTCCTCAATTTCAGTGATATCTTCTTTTTTGAACAAATAGGTCTCTAATTCCTCATGAAAAGCAGGATCCACTCTTCTTAACCACTCAATAAGCATAGCGGCGTGTTCTTTTTCCTCATCTCTATTATGAGCCAGTATTTTTTTCAATGATTCATCCGTGGTAGCATCGATTCGTTCTTGATACCAATTAATGGCCTCAAGTTCTTCTATAAGTGATTGTCTTGCACGATTTGAATCAAGGGTTTTTTCACTCATTTTTTTTCTTTCTTCATGCTGTATCATAGAAATCAACAGATACCAATACAGTCCTCTAATAAAAAAGATTCGAATCCTTATTTAACATTCTAGGAAGCAAAGCTTTATAAACTTACACGTAGGTGATATGAACTGATGGGACACAGATAGTTTTGATCATTATATCATGAGTAATATATCATGAGTAATGACCATGAATATAACCCATTGGTTTCAGGACCCTAATCGGCGAAAAGTCAAGAGAAAAAGATACCATGAAAACAGAGAATACTGATCATCTGATTGATTACTTAGAAACAAAAATCCAAAAAATGCAAAAAACAGCAGAAAGTCTTCAAAAAAGAATAAAAAAAGAATCAAAAGCATTAACTACTGATCAAATCAAGGGATTACAAGCTCTTGAAAAAACAACAGTG
>JAWOBC010000139.1:0-2909 GCA_046498165.1 Thermoplasmatota archaeon | reverse complement strand
GAAAAGCATCAAACTCCTTATGGTTATTGATGGGTGGTATCGGTGGAGTATTACTGATTATTGAATATTTCTTATTTGGAGGCTTTGGAAATCAAATCATGTATCTTGTTTTTATTCCAATCATCATCGTCATCATGTATGTTTTTTTTCAGTTACGACTGTTATTTGGTGGTGCCGTTGCAAAAGCCATGATGGCTATTGCAATTCTCACCCCATTTACCCCTGCTTTTTTTTCTTTTCCAATTTTTGAGTCAGTTCTTCCGTTTTCATGGGTGATTTTTTCAAATGCTATCATTCTATTCTTATCTATTCCAGTTGGGCTTTTACTATATAATGTTTTTAAGAAAAATCTTAGATTTCCTCATTGTTTTCTTGGATATCAGATGGACTTGGATGAAGCAAGAAAAAAATTTGTTTGGCCACTTGAGCATCTGATACATGGAAAAATGAAGATTTCCTTTGTTCCCCATTCAATTGATCCTCATGAACAATTTGATGCATTTGCTAAAAAGGGAATAAAAGAAATATGGGTAACACCTAAAATACCCTTTATGATTCCACTCCTAGCTGGTTTCATTTGTGCTTTTTTCCTTGGGGATATCCTTCTTTTTATCACTAAACTAATCACAGGTATCTAATGATAAAGAACAGTAGCACGTTGAAAAAAACCATATACTAGTTATTAATTTAGCATCAGCCACATTATGACAAAACAAGATTACTATGACGTTTTAGGTGTCGATAAAACCGCAGATAAAAAACAGATTAAAAAAGCCTATCGAAAGCTTGCATTAAAATATCATCCAGATAAGAATCCGAGTAAAGAAGCAGAAGAAAAATTCAAGGAAATCTCAGAAGCTTATGCAGTTCTTTCAGATGATGAAAAAAGACAGATGTATGATCAATATGGTCATGCAGGAATTGATCAACAGTTCAGCAGTGAGGATATCTTTCGGGGAGCTGATTTCGGTGATATCTTTCGGGGGATGGGCTTTGATTTTAATGATATCTTCAGCCAATTTTTCGGTGGATCTGGTTTTTCATCAAGAAGACAACAAATGAGGGGTGCAGATCTTCGTTATGATATTGAGATATCGTTAGAAGATGCATATAGTGGTGTTGAAACAGAGATACAAGTCCCACGAACGGAAACATGTGATGTCTGTCATGGAACAGGTGCAAAGCCCGGGACATCACCAGTAACTTGTCCTCAATGTCATGGCGCGGGTCAGATGAGGCAATCACGAAGAACTGCTTTTGGTATGTTTACACAGGTTGCTCCTTGCAATAAATGTGGTGGAAAAGGAAAAATCATAAAAGAAAAATGTTCAACTTGTCATGGATCTGGCTTTGTCAAAGTAACTCGATCCATAGATTTGAAAATACCATCTGGAGTAGATGATCGATCTCAGCTTAGACTTCATGGTGAAGGAGAATCTGGACCTGGGGGAACAGGGGATCTTTATATCGTGGTGCATATTAAACCACATCCAACATTCAAACGACGTGGTGTTGATTTATCCACAACAAAGGATATCTCATTTCCTGAGGCAGCATTAGGAACAAAGATCTCAGTTAAAACAATTTCTGGTGAAGAAGGAATTTTGAAGATTCCTGAAGGAACTCAAAATGGTGATGTATTCAAACTTAAGAAAAAAGGAATGCCATATCTTCAACAAAACAAATATGGTGATTTGTATGTTAAAATACAGGTGAAAACACCACAAAAAATCAATAGAAAATCCAAAAAACTGTTACAAGAACTTCAAAAGGAACTCTAAATCCTATTGAGGTTTTCTCACCAAAACTTTTTAAATACCTGTTATCTTGTAACTTCAAGATGAATCGGGGGCATTGATTGAGCTCATCTAAAGATAACAAAAAGAAAAGAAAGCATCCATCTGATCACCTTGATGATACTGACCTAGAAAGACTTTTTGATAAGGTTCAAGAGTTTATTGACAGTGATTCATTTAGAACGCTAGTGGAAGATATTATCGAAGATTTATCTTATGAAAACACAATGCAAGATCAATCTTTTGGTTTTTTTGAGGATGAAATTGAGTATCATTCTTTTGAGACAATAAACGATGATAAGGAATTTTTTGATGAATCGTTTCGTTTACAAAAACCTGCTGCTGACATCATGAAGGATGAATCTTCAGTAATGATTACTCTTTCTCTTCCAACTGTTTCACGGGAAGATATCCATCTGTATTGTACTGAATCTGATGTTGAGATCACGATACAAAATAATGATAAGCAGCTGTATGATATCATTGATTTACCTGCTCTTGTAGATCCAACTACCGCTTGTTCATCTTATCATAATGGAGTGCTAGATATCATTATAAAAAGAAAGCATCGATATTATAAAGGCATCCCAATTGATGTAGAATGAATGTTTTTTATTCTCTTGTTTCTTTTCATAAAATAATTGAAGATTTTTTCTGTTTTCTCTTTTTTCCCTGGTTTTTTAACAGTTTTTTTCCTAAATTTTATTAAGGAATACGTTGATTTTGTGATGGTACTGTCTCATGAAAAACAACTCTGTTATCCTCTTCATGCTCTGTTGCATTATCATTGTTGGCTTTTGTGGTTGTTCTACAAAAAAACCTCGTGATGAAAATACTATCTATGTTGATATCAATGGTGGAGCGGATTACAAAAGCATTCAAGCGGCTGTGGAAAATGCTTCAGCAAATAAAACAATTTTTATAGCAAAAGGTGTTTATTATGAAAACATTAATATTAATAAAACCATTAATCTTGTTGGAGAAAATTCAAAAAACACGATTATAGATGGAAATGAGTCAGGCTCTGCTATCAAACTCATGGATGCTGGCCATTGCAATATTACAGGATTTACTATACAGAACAGTGGTTTAAGTCAGTCGGGTATTAAAATA
>JAWOBC010000124.1:0-9003 GCA_046498165.1 Thermoplasmatota archaeon | reverse complement strand
GAGTTGTAAAATGCAAAGAGAGTTATTTCGATTCCGAAAATAATTGTGATTTGTCCAAAATAGGATGTTGTAAGAGTTGGATTGATAATACTAGCAAAAAAGCTTGTAATACATAATATCGAAAAAATAGAGAACATATTTTTTGAATTGATCTTTTGAAGGTTTTTCTCATGAACCGCGATGGCAAGAGCGAAAAGAAGTGGGAGAAATGACCAGTATTGAATTGCGGTAAATACATTGATCGGTGTTTGACCAAAAACAGAGGGAGTAATCACCTCATAAAAATGTGAATAGGAAATTATTAAAAATCCTAGTGAAAAAATGAGTTTTCTTTTATTGTTATCCTTTACATAGGCTGAATAAAAACTAGCAGCAATAGCGATTTGAAAGATGAAAAGGGCGAACCAACCGAGTTCATTTATCAAGACAGCCATCTCTTTTTCTCCCTAGAAAACCTCAGAAAGGCGGTAAACAACTTTAACCCATACACATAGTTCGGAAAGCCGGTGAAGATATTAATATATTCCGAAAAATGACAATATCATATCCATTAGGGTTGCTTATTGAAATCCATCATGGTGACATTACCTGTTTGTAAATCCGCGATGGGTAGTTTTGCTGGATCAGGGATGAAATTCAGCATTTTTTGATAAGAAGTCTGCGCCTGCCAACTTGATGCATTAATCAGAGTGACACCACGGTATTCACCGAGGCTTGCAAGATGAACATGACCGGTGACAAAAATATCCGGAACCCGGTCGATAACCATGTAGTCTCTATGTTCCGGGGCCAACGGGGTATACCCGCCATAGACAGGAGCGAGATGATGTTTCTGCAGCATCACTTTCATAATCTCAATGGGCTCATTGTATTTCAGATGTTGTATGTTTGTAGCAAAATCTAGCAGACTTTGCCCATGATACGAAAGCAGTTCAACATTATGCAGGGAGAAATAAGATGGATTTCCAAGGAAGGTAACCTCATTTGCATTGAAGAGCTGACAGATTTCTTTTTCAAAGGTTGGTTGTGGTTCAGCGGGTCGCACCGCATCGTGATTACCCGGTTGAATGATCAAGGAGATATGATCGGGAATACAAGATAACTGTTCTGCTAATGATTCGTATTGTTTGTAAAGATCAGTGATGGATAATTCATGTTCCTGATTGGGATAAATACCAATTCCATCTACTACATCCCCTGGGATAACAATGTATTTGATTTTTCCAGCGACATCTTTTTGCCGAGAGTTTCCCAGGTTTCCATTGATCCATTTCAGAAAGGAGTACCATTGTTTCTCTAAAAAATCTTTACTGCCGATATGAATATCTGAGAGAAATGCAGCATACAAGGGAACATCAGCGGTATGTCGTTTGTTGTTCAGACTGATATCAGGATATACCACATGATTAATGAGAAATAAATCACCATGTTTACTTTGCTGACCAGTTACTCCGATGATTTCATCTGGGACAATGTTTTGTGCGGTTTCAAAAACTTCTTTAAATTTTTTAAGAACGATACAGGTAACCATTCCGGTGTCATCTTCTAGTTCTAGGAGTTTATGGCCATTGGCTGTAGTGCGAACTTCATTGACGATACCTACGATTTGAATGTCTTTGATTCCGCTTTTCTGCATTCGATTAATGGGGATGACATGAGCAAGTTCCCTTCGCTGTGTTCTTAATAGTTTACGGAGTATATCATAACGGTCTGCGAAGAGTTTCATAAAATCTGATGTGGTTCCTTCACAAGTGCTCTGTCCTGTGATATCTTTGAGTATTTTGATTTCTGCATCATAATCTTTTGATGCTGGATGCCAGCTTTGTTGACAATTTCTTAGTGGTTGTTTCAACAGTGTTTTTGGTTCCATTGTAGATGATGATACCGTAGTTGTCACTGCTGCTGGTTGGTTGTCTAATTCCTCGGTGATTATTGGTGCTTGTTGATTGTAAAGTTTCTTTAATACTTTGTTTTGTTGTTTTTTTTCTTCAAGTGTTTCTGCGGTTGGTTCTGTTATTGGTTTCTTTTTTTCTTGTTCCTCAATGGTTTTAAGATGATCAATGGTAAGAATCAATGGGAACTCTGTCAGTTTTTTTGAGATTTCAATAGAAAAATCTTCCGGGTTTTCTTTTTTGAGTATATATGCTAGGGTATCAGGTTGAACGAAGGTTCCATGTGCAGAAAAAAGCTTAATAATTGAGTCCATACCCCATTCTCATCCTTAACCAATAAAAAGACATCCATCTTTTTTTGGAATAAATGGTAAAGACCTATGGCTTTTTAGCCGTTACGGTTGTTTTTGATTTCATTGAAAAAACGATGGTAGCAGAGATTAATTTAGCTTGGATTATCAATCTGATGGTTTCTTTTGAAAAAACAAGAAAACATATTTTTATTATTCGAAAATAATATAAATAATGTCAAATAATGTTATTTTATACATTAACTGTTGGTTTCTATGATTAGCATTCATGTATACAAACAAGGAAATGATATGCTCATCGGTGCCTGTGATGAGGAATTACTGGGCAAAAAATTTTCAGAGGGAAAATTTCGGTTGGATGTGAGTAAAAAATTCTACGGTGGCAGCCGCATCTCTGTAGAAGCATTAAAACAATATCTACAGGATGCAACCATTGCTAATCTCGTCGGTGAAAAAGCAGTGAAATGTGCTATTAGCCTAGGGCTTGTTGACCCTGGTTGCATTTTAACCATAAAGGGCATACCTCATGCGCAAATGGTGCGTATGTTTTAACAAAATAATCAAGAAGAAATCTCTGTTTTTAATTTTTTAATGGTAGAAAGAATCTTTTGATAATGTGTTCCCCTCCAATAGATTTTTTGACAATCCATACATTGCCAAAACTGTTCTTGACAGGAGAAGACATGATCAGGCACCATGTTTTCTACCTTGTTTTTTTCTATTGGCTGAAGGAGACCATTACAGATTGAACATCGGGTTAATACCAACTGATTCTCAATGTGAACTTCTGTTTGCTCTAATACTTTTTTTAATTGATTATTCAACTCTTTTTCATCAATATACACCACGGGAATCTGTTTTCTTCTCGCTCGATACACAAGTTCTTTATCCCTTGTTACCAATGTTCTTTTTTCAGTTGAAGCAATAGTAAGAAGTTCTTCATCAGTAATCTTTGCGATGGTATAAAATGTATCAAAACCAAGTAATCGTAACCACGAAGCAAGAGTCCCAAACATTTGATCGCAAACAAATCTCATGATGATTGAATCAAATAAACGACGATGTTAATGGTTTTTTGCATTAAATGTTACGGGCTGATACTGAATGAGGATACCCTCACCAAGTTGTTTCACCTGTTTTATCGTTAACCTAATGAGATCATCAATTGTTGAAATACCCTCCCCATCCGCTAGCGTTGATGTCTTTTTTCCTCCAACAATCAAGGGACCAATATAGACCCATAATTCATCAACAAATCCCTGTTTGAGAAACTGCCAGATCACTGTTCCACCACCTTCTACAAGAAGTGTTTTTATTTCTTTGTGAAAAAGAGTGGTGAGCACGAAAGATAAATCAAGTAATCCATCTTCTTTCAGTGGACAACGAAGCAGTTCCACATTATTTCCAAAAGATTTGTTGCAACTTGTTTGTTCAGCGATAGCAAGTATTGTTGGTGCCCAATCATTGACCACAAATGAATCTACTGGTGTTTTACACTGACTATCAAGAACGATACGAATCGGTTGATGTGGATTGGAAACATATTTTTCTTTGACGGTAAGTTTTGGATCATCAGATAAAACAGCACCACTCCCAACAAGGATGCCATCACAATCATTACGCAGCTGAAACACCCTTTTCATATCCTCATCCGAAGAAATTCGCAGTTGTTTTTTTGTGGGAAGTGCGATTTTTCCATCTGCTGACATCGCAGCATTGATGATAACCTTCGGTCGATTCATATTCATTCACTTTGGAAACCAGGGGCAATCAGGATTATGTTCAGGACAATATCCCTTTGTTTTACAGGTTGGACCCGCATCTGAAAAAATAGTTGGTGCTTCTTTTTTAACTAATTTCAGCATGTTATTTGCTAGAGTGCGGATTTCCCATTGGGCATGAAGACAACAGCGTAGTTCAAAAAAATTCAATAAACTGCGAGCATTCATGCTCACCATAATATTACTAAAGGTAGCGTTGGGTAATAAATACCGGGCATCCTCAGCGGGAACATCAGCTTCTAACAACTTATTGTATTCCTGCCAGATTGATTTCATGGTTTGTTTAAATCTTTTGTTCATCTCAGAATTTTTTTTAATGGTTGGAGGAGTGACAAACCTTGGTTCAATCAGATTAACATATCGTTGACTCTGCTGGGCATAGCTTGCGATTCGATGACGGACCAATTGATGAGTTAAAGATCGACTGACTCCACTAATGGTAAAGGTAAAACAGGTATGTTCTATGACACTGGTATGACCAAGATCCATGACTTGTTTTAAAATAGCCTGTAATTCTTTTTTTGATGATTCACCAAGTTCACTGGGAACTGTTTTACTATGCGTCAGTTTCGCTGCCATTGCCGGAATCATTTCCGGTTGAGGCATCATACCGATCAGTTTCACATCCATCAGCTTTACTCCCCAAGCATGGTAAATCAGCAGTTGCTTATATGTTTTAAGGTCTTTAAGATACTGTGTGCTATCCCCCGATTATTTTTTCCATAAAAAAGCCATTTAATCTAAGTTTTTAAAGAATGATTCAAGATGGTTTTCTGCATCACTTACGTTTTCATAATCAAACACCGTCACTTGAGGGAGGGATTCAGATGAAATACCCCTGATCATCGTTGAGAGTTTATTCGGCCAATATTCCTTTTGATATAAACCGAGCACTGGAATATTTCCCAGGCCCATGCGTGGCCGAAGATAGGCATGAGCGAATTCAATACCGGTGCCAAGACTAGGAATCGATAGTTCAAATACTGCTGCAACGATGTCACCTTCCACAAAATCAATCATTTTCTCTCGAACATATTGACGTCGCGCTAATTCCTCCTTAGGTAAAGGACCAATTGATTCCTCCAATCGTTTCATTGCTTCTGCATAACTAGTGCCTGTGGTATGTTCCGTGAGCACATGATAGCCTAATGATTTGATTTTAGCGATCAATGATTGATGAACGGCTGCGCGCTGTTTTCGATTTTGAGCACCTTGGATTGCTCCACCATAAAAAACATTCATGTTTTCCAAGATATTCAAAAATATTACTTAAAAATTATCCATAGCATATCTAAAAAATTGTTCATAAACCCCGTCATTCAGCATTCTATCCAAATACAATAGTCCATGCTAATAAAAAACCATAACCTTTTAAAAAGTAATAGAATTACCATCACAGAAAAAATAAGAGGAAGCCAAAAAGGAGACATTAATCATGCTAGCATTTGTGGTAACCACCATTATGTGTTTTATTACCTATCTTCTGTTAACAACAGGCAGTGGAACCTTAGTTGGACTTTGGAGTCCGGAAGAAATGATTTTAGGACTTATTCTCTCCCTGATCACTGGTTTTATCTCACAATCGATTTTTGTGAAAAAAGATCTTCGGATGCTTAATCCTGTTCGATGGATCATGCTTCTTGCCTATCTTATTGGACCATTTTTTATCTCTCTTGCCAAAGCAAATATCGATGTTGCATACCGAGTCATCACTGGAAAAATCAATCCAGGTATCGTTAAAATCAAACCAGATCTCAAAGAGGATCTTAGTATCACCATGCTTGCTAATTCCATCACTCTTACACCTGGAACACTCAGTGTTGACATTGATGAGGACAGCAATGAATTATATATCCATTGGATCAACGTTGATGAAACCGCTTTAAAGAAAAAACCCGTCGACTGCAAATACGTTTGCGGTAATTTCCCAAGTTGGATAAGGAGGATTACAGAATGATCGGACTGGCAACAGAATATTTCATCATGCTCATCGTGCTCTGCCTTGCTGCCGTGATGGCAGTCATCCGGATTGTTCTGGGGCCCACAGCACCAGATCGAGTCGTTGGACTAGACACCGTTAATACCCTGGTGATTGTTTCCATGGTCATCTTTGGGGCAGCATTCGAACAAGTGATTTACATTGATGTCGCTATTGTTTATGCCTTGCTTTCATTTATATCAACATTATTTATAGCAAAATACTTGCAAGGAGGCGATTACTAAATGATAGGAATAATCACCCTTATTGTATACATTCTCTTAGCCATCGGAATCTTTTTTAATATTCTCGCTGGAATCGGCTTGCTTCGATTCCCTGATGTTTACACCAGACTTCATGCTGGAACAAAATGCACCACTTTTGGATCCATTTTTATCATAGGATCTGTCATCATTTTAGGTTTAAAATCCTGGTATTTTGGAAATATTAATGGATCAGTATTAGCCATTCATAGCTTAGGAGCATTAGTTGCAATTCTTGTGACTAATCCAACTGGTGCTCATGCCATTGCTCGAGCAGCTCATACATCAGGGGTTAAACCCCATGGAGCAGTGATTGATGAACTTGATACAAAGAAACCAGCATCCAAGAAAAAACCAAAAACCATGAAAAAGGAGGAAAACACATGATTCTAGAAGCAGTTCATATCATCATACCTGTACTGATTATTATCACTGCAATCATTGCGGTGATGCTCAAGGATCTGATTGCTGCTGCTATTGCGGTTGCGGCGATGAGTCTTTTGCTTTCCCTTGAGTTTTATATTTTACAAGCACCTGATGTTGCTATTGCTGAAGCAGGTGTTGGCGCCTGTTTAACCACTGCAATTCTGGTGCTTGCGATAAAAGCAACAAAACGAATGGAGGATGAAGCATAATATGACGGTAACAAAAAGAGATTATTTGGCAATAGCATTTCTCACTGTTGTTTCCATGTTTCTGATCTTTAGTGGCCTACTTATGCATCCGTTTGGTCAACCAGATGAACAAGCCATGGATCAATACATCATTGATAACACCCAAAATGAAACCGGAGCAAACAATGGTGTCACTGCAGTCGTCTTTGATTACAGAGGTTTTGATACGCTGGGTGAAGCAACAGTCTTGTTCACCGCGGTTGCTGGTGTGGTTATGATCTTTAGGAGGTTACGGAAATGATTGGGATGAGTAAAATTGTGAAAACCATTGCTAACATTAGTTTTCCCATTATCACTATTTATGGACTCTATATCATTGCCCATGGTCATCTCACCCCAGGTGGGGGTTTTCAAGGAGGTGCCATTGTTGCCTCTGGACTTGCATTGTTACTCGTCGCTTATGGCTCGGCATGGTTGATGAAAAAAATAAAGGAAAGTCATCTCTCCATTTTTGAAAGCATTGGAGCCATTAGTTTCATCGGTCTGGCCTTTCTTGGCCTGCTCTTTGGTTCAGTGTTTTTTTCAAATTTCTTAGTAGGAACTGATTTTCTTTTTGGTGGTATTCCAAGTGGTAGTGCCGCAAATATCAACACCGGTGGCGTGCTTCCATTGATGAATTTTGCTGTTGGTCTTAAAGTCATCGCTGGCCTGTTTGCTATTATTCTCATTATGGCTCATGCAACAACTGAACACAAGGAGGGATGCGCATGATTGCAAATATTCCTTATTTAGCAGTAGCAGGCCTAATCATTATAGGCCTCTATGCAGTGTTATTTCGAAAAAACCTGATCAAAATAGTAATAGGCATAGTCCTTATTGAAAGTGGAGTGAACCTGTTTTTGATCACGCTTGGTTACCGAGAAAACAGTATCGCACCAATTTATACCAGTTCACCTGGAGGCATTATGAGTTTTCCTGTCCCTCAGGCGCTCACACTCACTAGTATTGTTATTGGGGTGGCAGTGTTGGCATTGATGCTTTCATTAGTGATCCATATTTATCGACATACTCATACCTTAAATCCAGCAGAATTAGGAGGTGATGATCAATGAATCTTTTAGATCAACTCATTCCTCATCTTCCCGCGCTGGTCGTAGCGTTTCCACTGCTTGCTGCATTTCTTACCCCCCTTATTGATAAAATCAATGCAAAAGTGCGAAACAGCTTTGTTCTCATCATGCTGGGTGTTACCACTGTTTTTGTCTTGCTTCTCTCATCAAATGTGCTTGAAAATGGAATCATGACCTATGTGTTTGGATCATCAACCGCAACCGTTGCTGGTTCCACCGTTATTCGCATCCTTTTTGAAGTAGATGCACTCAGTGTGTTCATGGCTCTTATCACCATCGTGCTTGCACTTGTTGCAGCTCTTTATTCCTGGTCATATATGGGGGACAACACCGGTCTTGGAAAATATTACACGCTCCTTTTGTTGATGACTGCGGGAATGCTTGGTATGGTGCTTACTGGTGATATGTTTAATTTCTTTGTGTTCTTAGAAATAACCTCAATTGCATCCTGTGCGCTTATTGCTTTTTGGACAAACAAGGAAAAATCAGTGGAAGCAGGATTCAAATACATTGTAATCAGCACTATTGGTGCATTGTTTGTGCTTTTAGCTATTGCCTTACTCTACGGTCAATATGACGCACTGAACATCGCAAAACTAGCAGATAATATTACCTTTTCATTTTTAGATAAGATCGCATTGGTTTTACTTCTCGCGGCTCTGGCGATGAAAGGAGGCATTGTTCCTATGCATATGTGGCTTCCAGATGCCTATGGACGGGCACCAGCTGCTGTCAGCTTAATTCTTGTGGGAGCAACCCAGGCCAGTCTGTATGGAGTGTTTCGGGTTTGTTTCACTCTGTATGGAAACGTCATCACCCTGCCCAGTATCTCCATTGGATGGATCATGGTCATTTTAGGATTGATTACTATTCTTGTAGGAGTAATCATGGCCCTTATTCAAACCGATCTGAAACGACTCATTGGTTACGGAGCGGTGGCAGAACTTGGTTATATGTTTCTTGGAGTTGGAACTGGTCTCACCATAATAGGTAATCCTGATCTCACATTGTCAACGGCACCTTTTGCCCTGCAA
>JAWOBC010000104.1:0-12468 GCA_046498165.1 Thermoplasmatota archaeon | reverse complement strand
AAGAATGGGTTCACTACAAATACCACCTGCTTGATCACATCGATCATTGGTACGGGGATTATCACCTTTTGTAATATTACCCTCATGAGTTGGCTTATAATTACTCAATCCAATAGAGGGAATATTAATTGCTTTTTCATCCTCTATCTCGAATTCTTTAACTGTGTATGTAGTTTGATTCCCATCATTATTTACCTCAATCCAGCAGATCGCTCGATGAATGATCTGATCATCATCAGTCCGACCATATTTCCGATATATGATAACATCACCATAATCACCATAGGATATATAACCATCACTTTTGTTTTCTTCCGCACCTTTCGTTACAATATCAGCTTTACTATCCACATCAACTAAAAGAACCATATCTCCTGCATCAATCGTTCCAATCCGACCAAATGGTTCATCAAGATGCATCATGCTGCCGGATTCAATAGCAACCATAGGAGCAGCTAACCACTGACCAGTATATCCCCAAAGTAACATTAGAATAATAAGGACCACAAAAATAGCTACTAAGATATCTCGAATAAAAGAGATTTTTTCATCATCAGTTCGCCAAAACTTTATCAACGATTTTTTAAGATCTTCAACTGCCATTAGTGATCACGTTTTTGTTTTTTCACCGGTTCTTTTTTCACCACGACGTGAACAAGGTCAGAGCCGCAGATGGGACATTCTTTCATCTGTGAATCAACTATTCGACCGCATCCACGACATCGAGATTGCCATTTAAACCTTTTTGTAATTCCTTTTTGACTTAATGATTGAAATGAAATATCTATTAACTCAGCCATATTCTGCATGGCGTAATCATCTGTGAGAATTACTGGTTGATAGATGTTTTCATTTTTAATCTCATAGGCGAGTGCAAGGAGTTCACGATCAGCATCTGATAAACGAGAAAGTTCTCCCTGTTTTTTTACTAATTCAATAACTTTTTTCTGTGAATCCTTTAAAGGTGAACGGATGATTAATCCCTTTTGTTTTAAAAGATGAAATAGAGCAAAATCTTTTCCACCAGGAGAAAACTCATGGGCAATCAGTGGAGTGGTCATCAAAGAAATTGATTGATTATAAAATGGTTTTCCAGAAAGAATGGCAGAAGTATCAATCAAATATATCTTATGGTTCTTTTCTTTACTCAATCAATTCACCAATCATCAAAAATAATATCTTTATCTTATTCTGTGATTTTATCAGATATAAATCTATTGGTCCTCTTTCCTATATAACTCAGATAATGAAACCAATTTTTGCTCACCAGAACCCATGTTTCGAATGGTTACTGCTTGTTGTTGTTTTTCATCAGGACCTAGAAGAAGGACCTTTTTGGCATTTCGATAATTTGCATATTTTAAGGCTTTACCAATGCCACGGCGTTTCAAATCAATATCAACTTTATACTGCTTATTTCGCAGTCGTTGAGCAATTGAAATTGCATCGGCGATAAGATTATTATCCACCGGGATAATAAAATAATCAAGAAATTCAGATGGAAAAACAATGTTTTCAAGCTGCATTGCTAAAATAGTTCGATCAAAACCCAAAGCAAATCCAGCTGTTGGCGTATCTCTTCCACCAAAAAGATTGATAAGACGGTATTCCCCGCCACCACAAATCTGTTTTTCAGCTCCAAGAGCAGGTGCTTCAATTTCAAAAACAATACCCATATAATAATCCAACCCGCGGACTATCCCCAGATTCAAACTGACATTAGTCAATTGAAAAGATTCTGTTAAAAAAGACATAACTTTTTGTAATCTATCAATGATCTTTTCTGCCTGAGAATCAGTTTCTAACATGTTTTTGACTTTATCAAGATCATTTGATCGAAGGATCTTTAGAAAAGCAGTAATTTTTTCTTGGGAGAATCCTGCCGTATTTAGAATTGTTTCAACCTCATCAAACTCTTCCTTGTCAATGGCAGGTATCAATAATGATTGAGTTTCATCTGATATTGAAAAATGAAGAAAGACTTGTTTCAGCAACGATAAATCTCCAATATGAAGATTGATATTATGTAAACCCACCGATGAAATCAGTGCCGAGGCCATACAAATCAATTCTGCAATTGCTTCAGGTTTACCTGTTCCAATAAGTTCACAACCTGCTTGCATGAACTCTCGATACCTGCCTTTCTGAGGGCGATCATAACGGAAACAATTACCAAAATAAAACAATTTCAATGGTTTAGGTTCCATCTGAAGCTTATTAACATAAAAACGAATAACCGGAGCAGTTAACTCTGGACGTAACGCCAGATTTCTTCCCCCTTTATCAGTAAAAGAGTACAGTTCATCTAAAATCTGATCACCAGATTTCTCAGTGAATAAATCAAGATGCTCAAAAGTAGGTGTCTGAATCTCAGTATAACCATATGATTCAAAAACACTGCGAATTTTGCTTTCAACAAATCTGCGCTGATTCATCTGATTGGGAGAAAAATCCCTTGTTCCACGTGGTATTTCAAACACAACTAGACCAAATGAAAAGTCTTCTATATTATCTTTATTGAAAAGTGAATAGATTTGATTCTTCTTTTTTACATTGATGATTTCAACATCGAAAAGCAATGCAATCTTTATCTATACAAAAGTATTTAAATTACATAGTATTTTCAATAGTAATTGAAAAAAAATGGTGGAGTTTTCACTAATGGATAATGACAAAATAGTAATTGATATACCAAAGGAAAAAAAAGATCTTCTAAAAAAACTTGGTCTCTCAGCACAAGATGTTTTTTACCGAGGTCTTCAAGAATCATTACGACAACGATACCGTGAACTCAACCTCATGGAAGATGATGATGAGCAGGAGGAAATCGAATTAATCGATGCAGCCTCATTTACCAAAGAAATTCGGGAAATAGAAGATTTTATGGTTAGTGAAAACGATATCGCCAATAATTAAAAAACATCTTTCTTATCATTTTCATCCTTGAAGAGTAGCATGCCGTTTGCGCATGGTTTCCTCTGTCTCATTTTTACTGTCTAACAAATCAGCGATGAGACCATCCAATAAAATCCAAACACTCGCCTCAAACAATGTACCCAAAGGTGCACATCGTTTTCTTTGTTCTTCATTACAACCAGCTGAAACAAACAAGGTAATATCAGCAAACTGATCAATATCTGAATCCTTCTTACCGGTGATTGAAACCACTTTCGCCTTTAAATTATGAGCAATTTCAGCAGTCATCACCGCAGGAATGGTTTCCCCAGAACCCGAAACAATAATGACTAAATCACCTTCTTGAACAGGAATAGTAATCGTTTCACCAACCACAAATGCTTGAAAACCAAGATGGACCAATCGAATGGCAAATGCTTTGGCTACTAGACCTGATCGTCCTGCACCATACACAAAAACATGATTCGCTTTAAAAAACAGTTTCTTTACCTGATCAACATCCTTTTGAGAAACCGTTTTTAAAATATCCTGAACTTTCCGTTGAATATACTGAACTGACTCTGAAAACACGGCGTCCTCTTTCATTTGATGCTTCATTAGATCCCCGAAAGATCCCGATAATCTGCTTCATCACCACCAGTTCGTTTCATAATCGCTTTTTCAACCTGCAACCGCATGTATACCGCATCATGTTCAAGCAGTGGTGATTCAGAGATAAGTGATACATTATATTTATTATCCAAAATAACGTCAATCAAAGGACTTAAAGGCATATCTCCCTTCTTTATGGGAAGATGATATTGTTCATTTCCCTGTTCATACAATACACCAGTGACATGAATCAAATAATGATCAAGGTTTAATTTTCCCAAGGTATCAAAAACCTCTTGAAAATCTTCTTTTGATTTCAAACAACCATCTCCACGAGCATGAATATGACCAACATCAATCACCGGAACAATCTCCTTAACCTTCTGGCAAACAGAGACAATTTCATCAAGACTACCAAAGACTTTCTGTTTCCCCATGGTCTCAAGTCCAATATTAACAGAGAGGTCCTCCTTTTTTAGCAGGGAAACCAGTTTTTTAGTATTACTGACAATCTTATCAAGGGTTTCCTTGTTTGTTTTATCTCCATAATATCCCGGATGAAGAATCACCGTGTTTGCTCCCATCATATCAGCAAGAACAGCAGAACTTTTTGCTTTTTCAAAACTCAACTCCACTTCATCATCACTAGCAAGATTAATATAATACGGTGCATGAACATGAAGTTCCACATCATGTTCCTGTGAATACTCCCGCATAAAAATTGCTTCTTCTTCCTCCATAACATATAATCCACGGACAAATTGCACTTCCATGACATTTAAATCCAAAATTTCTCGGGTATACATTAACCCATCTCTATTCGTCCGCCCTTTACAAGAAAGCGGAATTCCTGCTGGTCCTATACGAATCATATCAATCATCAACCTTTCATTCAATAATTTCTACTGTTCACTTAGATAACACCGTATAAGTATCTTTTGATGTGATGTAACAACTGAAAAATTATGCTAATTCCTCTAAACGACTCATGATATTCCAAATAAGCGTTCTTCCATGCAAAGGAATATTTGGATCATTTGCTAATTCATCCAAACGAGAGGTAGCTGACGCTACACGAACATCAAGAGGATCAGCATCTTTTAACAATAAGGATTTAATTTCTTCAGCACCACGTCTAATGTTACGAGGAATAGATGTATCTTCATTAAGCATATCTAATCCATCACATATCTGAGCTATGATTTCATCTGCCATGGATCGTCACCTGTTTTTTTAATAAATCGAGCAGTGTATCACACGTTATGATAAAAACGTTTGGGGCCGATTAATCCTCTGCATATTCTTTATTTAACATTTCAAAAATAGCCGCAGCGATCTTTTTTCCTACACCATTGACTTCCTGTAATTCCTGTTCAGATGCATTCACAATCGCTCGGATATTGCCAAAATGATAAAGTAATCTCTTTGCGATTACTGAAGAGACATGAGGAAAACCCTCCACTATGAACTGTTGCTGTTGAAATGGAGAAAGCACTGGTTTGTCTCCTCTTATTGCTACATCCTTGTTTTTTTTGCGTTGTTCACGTTTCGCAGTAACATATAATAAATCAGCGGTATCAGCAGCATTTTCAGTGGTAATAATAGAGACACCATAATCAACGATAATAGAAATAAAACTACCAAAAATAGCATGATGATTAATATTTCTCTTAGTTAATAACCCCGTTCCTTCGATAATCATCAATGGTCGCGCATATGCTTGCCGTAACCGCTGCACCTGTCGAAATAATTTCCCATTGATTAAAGAATTCAAAAAATCATCAACTTGTTTTCGTTCTACACCAATTCGAGAGGAAAGCACATAATCAGCTACCTTTAATTGTTTTGCAGCAACCGCTACACCTTTCTGTGCAAGGCTACGGACAACAGAAGAACGATATTCACGGTGATCCACTGCAATAATCACTTTTGATTTTTTTGGTTCATATTCACGCAGACTTCGTTGTGGTTTTTTTTCTTTTTTTTGTTTCATTCGCTGGGCTGATTCAAATTCTTTATCTAGTTTTGATCGTAATAATTCAAGATCATTTCTCATCTGTTTTTCTCGACGTTTTGATGCCCAATAATATCCTTCATCAGCAGTGCCTTTCGTAATAAGAATGATAATACTTCCTGGCATTTTCCGAGCGGTTCGTCCTCTCCGTTGAATATTTCTTATTTCAGAGGGAATAGGTTCATAGAAAACAACTAAATCCGTGGAGGGAATATCAAGACCCTCCTCCGCTACACTGGTTGCAATTAGCACATTATACTTACCTTGTTTAAAATCTGAAACGATCTGTGTTTGTTGTTTTTGCGTTAATCCCTTGTCATCACCTTTTCCGCTTTGACCAACGAAACGAACGGGGTTAACACCCTGAACTGATGATAACATCTCAGTGACCATTGCTGCAGTATCCCGAAAATGAGTGAAAATAATTATTTTTGAAGAAGGTGAATCCTCTAACTGACTAGTAACAATATCTTTTACTTCTCCCAGTTTTGGATGTTCACTTCTCATGGTATTTAGATAAGCTAGCATTTCAATGACGGTGGTATCAGTCATCAGATTCTTTGCTGATTTACTCCCAGTTTTTGTTCCTGCTTCCTTTCGGATGCGATGAAAATAACGTTTAACAGAATCAACACCCTGGGTTTCCAATAATTCTTTGCCATAAAGAAGTTTTAATGCTTCACTTTGCATCGCAGCAGCTTGATACAATGTTTTAGGAGGATTCGTGCGAGATCTAATCTCGGTTTGAATCGTTTTTTGTGCATCGATTAATTTCTTCTTTGAAATTCTTGTTAATGAGGAAGATTCAATGAGTTGTAAATCGTGCAGAAACTCTAATCTTTTCTTCAATGCTTTGTTAAAAAGTTTAACCGCATAAAAAAAATCAGCAGGAACAGAAACTTGTTTCCATGACATATGAAGATCATGGACATAGGGTTTCACATCAGCATCATACTTAGTTCGAATCTCCACGTTTTTAATAAATAGATTAGCGCAAACATCAAGGATTTTATCCATTTCCCGACCAGGTGAGGCCGTTATTCCAAGAATATGACAAGAAGGGGATTGTTTTTGATACATTTCCGCGATAAAAACATAGGCATATTTACCCGTGGCATGATGAGCTTCATCAAAAATAAGAAATGAAACATCAGCTAATGAAATTCGATGAGAAAGCAAATCATTTTCAATGACCTGAGGCGTAGAAATAATTACACGAGAATTCATCCATTGTTTTTTTCGTTTTACAGGTGAAATCTCACCAGTAAAAATAGAGATTTCATTTTCTGGAATCGTTAAAAATGTAGTCAAGGTTTTTGCATGTTGAGTTACTAATGGTTTTGTTGGCGCAAGAAACAATATCTTTTTTTCTTTGTTTTTTAATTTTTTAGCAATAAGGAAAAGAGCGATAATTGTTTTTCCTAATCCTGTTGGTAACACCACTAACGAATTTTCCTTCTCAGCTGAGGAAGCAATGTTAATTTGGTACTCGCGAAATTCTACCGCATTTGGCTCAATATACTCATGTTGAATATGCACAATACCACATAACTAATTGGTATTTTAGAAGGTTTTGATGACATCCCTTGAAAAAACATAATCATTATAAAAAAACAAACTATATAGGCTTATACGTTGAAGAGAGGATGAAAGAATGGAAATATTTGGATTTACTCTACCACTTTGGGCTTTATTTTTAATCGTTATTCTTGTTCTCATAGTCTCCTGGAAAATTATCAAATTTGCGATTAAAATTTTAGTAGCATTGCTTTTATTTTTCGGTATCATGATCGGGCTTGATCTAGTCGGTGTTTTCGACTTTTTGCAAAATATGTTTGCAACTATTATTTAAAAAATAAAGAATGGAGAATAAAGTTTCATTACGTATCTCTTCTATTAAACGCAATAAAATAGATTTCCTTATCAACTAATTCTAGCTTTCCAAAACGTGGTATCTGTTCTTCCTTTTGTTGAAACATAACGAATTGCTCTCCCCACATAAATGATACACAAAGGGAAGATAAGTTCACTATTTAATGCTTTTCATATCTTTAAAAATAAACCCTATTTTTATAAAAACATTACATTTTAATATTAAGATAGATATATATCATTCCTGATGACTTCTCGGGAAAATTTTCACTCCTTTATCCCCCCAGAAAAAACTATTCCAGAGCTCACCGTTAAAGCAGTTCTCGTCGGAGTATTGCTTGCAATCATTCTTGGAGCTGCTAATGCCTATCTTGGACTCTATGCTGGAATGACGGTCTCTGCCATTATCCCCGGAGCTGTAATGGCAGTAGCATTATTAAAGCCATTCAAAGGCACCATTCTTGAAGTCAATCTAGCAACAATGGGAGCTTCAGCAGGAGAATGCATTGCAGCAGGAGTTATCTTTACCATACCTGCCCTCGTGCTTCTCGGCGCCTGGACAGAAATTCATTATCTTGAAACAAGTATTATCTCATTACTCGGAGGATTACTCGGTGTGCTATGGATGGTACCCCTCCGTAGAGCATTAGTTGTAAAAACCGATTTACCCTTTCCAGAAGGAGTGGCTGTTGCTGCAGTTCTAACTACGACAGTAGGTGGAGAACAAGCAGACAAAAAAACAAAAAATGAGATTAGTGGCAAATGGTTACTTGTTGGAGCCCTTGTTGCAGCGTTGTATAAATTTGGAGAATTATCACTAAATATCTTTCGGGGGACTATCGAATATATCACCTCAATAGGAAAATTTTCCATCGGGGGAAAAAGCAATCAGGGATGGGTTTATGGTGGAGTAACCACTTCACCAGCACTACTTGGAGTTGGATGGATCATTGGGCCAAAAATTTCATCCTACGTTCTTGTTGGAGGACTCATCGGATGGAGTATCATCGCTCCACTTGTTGCTTTAGCTACCGGTTTACCAAGTCCAAGCACACAAGCTCAACTAGCTGATGCCCTTGCAATGGGGCATGGAAACCTAGAACTCGGAACATATATCTGGGGATTTTTCCAAATCTGGGGAGATCAGATCCGTTACATCGGCGTTGGTGCAATGCTTGTTGGTGGATTATGGGCGATCTGGTCCATTCGTTACAACCTAGTGGATAGTGTGAAAGAAGCCATCATGGGATTAAAGGGAGGAGAAAACCCAAATAAAAAACGAACAGAACAAGATGTTCGATATAAACTTGTCTTTACCTTCATCGTCTTAATGATCATCCCCATCTTTTTACTCTACATTTGGTTATCAGATCTCGTCGCTATCTCACTCATAATGGCCGTTATCACCATTGGCTTTGCTTTTTTAGCCAGTGCCCTTGCTGGCTATCTCACTGGACTGGTTGGATCCTCAAACTGTCCAATCTCAGGAGTCACCGTAGCAGTATTACTGGTGGTTAGTTTAATCATGCTCAGTTTTGGCGTAACCGGACCAGCTGGCATGGCCATTGTTGTTTTTATCTCAGCAGTCATTTGCATCGGCGGATCAATCTCAGGAGACTTACTTCAATCCATGGCCTGTGGACAAATGCTAGGCGCAACTCCACGAAAACTGCAAATCTCCATGACCCTTGGTGTCCTTGCTATCTCAGCAGTTATTGGTCTGGTCATCGGTGTCCTTCATGAAGCATTCACTATTGGAAGTCGACAACTACCAGCACCACAAGCATTTCTCATGAAAGGAATCGTGCAAGGAGTGCTCGGTGGCGAAATGCTCTGGCCTTATGTAATAGCAGGTATGGTTCTCGCAGTAGTACTCATCCTCATAGATCTACCAGTGCTCCCAGTAGCTATCGGCATTTATTTACCTTTTACTTTATCAATCCCAATTTTTTCAGGTGGAATCATCCGACATTTCACGGACAGCTATCTACAAAAACGCTATGGAACATCAGATGAAGAACAAATAAGTGATTGGGAACTAGCCATCAAACAAACCGATATCAAACCACAAGAAAAAACAATCCGCACTGGATTACTATTTACTGCTGGTCTTGTCGCGGGAGAAGCGCTGATGGGCGTGGTCATTGCAATTCTTGTAGTCATCGGCATCAATCTATCCTTGTTTACTTATGCTCCATGGTGGCCAGGTATTCTCATCTGGGCATTCATTGCACTTCTTCTTGCCTATGTTCCATTACGGCAAATACTAAATGAAAAAACATAAATTAAGATTACAACTATGATTATCAAAGATATCAAGGATCAAGAATTCTTTCCTGTTCAAGATCACACTAAACTTACTGAGCTTTTTCATCCCCATAAAAACACAAGTTATCCCTTACCTTACAGTCTTGCTTATGCTGAACTTTCTGCTTATAAAAAATCAATTCTACACCGATTAACACATTCTACTGAACTATACATCATCGTCAAAGGCAAAGGGATAATGCATATCGATAATGAACAACAAGCAGTCAGCAAACAACAGGTAATTCTTATTCCAAAAAATAGTATCCAATACATTGAAAACACAACCAAAGAACCATTAGGTTTTTTCTGCATCGTTAACCCACCATATCATCAACAAGATGACAAAATCCAACGCTGAACCGATTCTTTTTATGAGCCGCCATGAGTCTCAATAAGACCACCTTCAAGATCTCCAACCATCATCCCCCAGGAGGGAACAACACTACAAGCAACAAGATCCAATGAAAACGATAACGGTCTATTATACCCAATCAACGTTCCCTGATCATCATATACTGGAGCATCTTTTCTACAATACACAAGGGGCACATGACCCATAAGCGGATGAAAAACGGTTTCCTGGTTACAATCAGAAATGCTAAATTCAGCATAATGACCGCTCACCCGAATGATCCATATGTTAAGGGTTATTAACCAGGGCGTCGTTGGTGTAGGTGGTAACAAAGGAAGACCAGTTGAACCAAGCGTGCAAATATTTTCAATTTCCATAAAATACTCTTCAGAATCAGCAATTGTTTGTTTTTCAAATGGATTTAAATAATTAGGCTTATGATTCACTGCAAGTCGAAGGGTTTCATGATGGGAATAATTCGAATTCTCATTTAAAAAAAGATCAAGATCATAACCTAATGGAATAGTGATCATATCACCCATTGAACCAAGACTTTCTGAACTCAAAGCTTGTTTTACATCAGTTCCAGAAACATCATCAACTGATGAAACAGATGAATCCATGGTTGATTCAACTGATTCAATCAACTGTGTAAACACCTGAGTTATATCATCCTGCACGGTATTCACATACCATTCTGTAACAGACCAGACCGCATTCCAACCAACACTGCGAAAACAGGAGTTATTTACATAAGAGGCTTTTTTCAAAATATCTGGTTTTCTCTGAGCATATTTTGATAACAGATCGTCTCTTGCAGCGGTTAACAACTGAATGGGTTCTGGATAATTAGAAACAGTGATGTTTTCATCAAGAGTAATCTGACTAATGTTTTCCAGATGTTGATCACATCTTTCCCATATTTTTTGTTCAACCCAATCAGGGATAGATCCAAGAATTGCTTGTTGATAATATGAACCCGGATCTGATTGAAGAAGATTTGAACTATATGGTTGAAACACCGTAGTGTTATAGATTTCAATAGTACCAGCTAAATTAGAATCAAAATTATTTCCAACAGGGTAAAAGATGTCACAGACCGTATTGTTGTTACCATAATAATTAAGGCGGATCATAATCATTACATCTTCTTCAGTTTTTTTATCAGTAACAGTAATTGATTCCCAATTAGTAATGGTTTCATTTCCTTGATGGATGATTTCTTTTTTACTCCAGGTATGATCCCTTTTCCAGATCACATCATACCACTCCGTATACAATGGTGAGCCCGGTTGAATAAATCCTTTTTCTGGTTTTCCCTTTGTTTTTTTAAGAATATTTGTATCAAACATCCAAAAGCTTGAGCCATTATCAATAGGATACCCCTCATGATCCCCTAAGCTAATACTTGGTGTATTCTGTTTTTGAACAACGGAGGAAAACACAGAGCTATAAGTTGTTTCAATAATATTTCTGACAATCTGTTGAGTTGAACTATTTCTCATTGGATCTTTTCGCACTGTTTCCTTAAGAACGTATCCATTTTTTAAGTGTGAATCAATACAATCCTGAATGTCATCAGTAGTAGGATTATCTAACAATTCTGTTATTATTTCTCCAGTATCACTAGAAAACAGCAGGGTTACTGTTGGATACCAATACAATGGCTGTTCAGCAATCCAAGAAATATTTACTATCTGAGGAATAGCTGAAATATTGCCCGGTTCATCACCATCAACTGGGATTTCAGTAAAATCTGAAACATCTATTGAAAACATATTATCAAATAGGCTATTACACTGATTAAGAGATGCAACACCCTCTTTTTTGCGGATTGATTGTTGCAGTTGATCAATGAACTCTATAAGAAAACCAGGATCCACACTTCCAAAAACTAGACTTTCTTCAAGCAATAAACCAGCATTCACTATTGGTGCTAGATGCTTGTTTGCCACCACATTCAAGGGTTTACCTGATTGATAATGTTTATATCCTCTGGCTAACGAATACATATTTGATAACAATGTCGTCGTTGTCCACATCGGGCCTAATCCATCAATAGTCTGCTGATATTCATCAACGAAATGAACTAATAATGGATAACGAACATTGATCACTGTTGAAATCTGCAGGGTTTGATTCAAAACAAGATTTTGTGATGAGGAAAACGGTGTTGAAATAATCACAGGAAGATCAAAAGATACACGCCAATACGTAGGGACCATTTGCTGATCCACTGGTCCTAAAAAAGGAATAGTCATTTCCCGCTTTAGTTTCATTTCAACAGTAGAAATCCTGATCTGTTGTGTTGACTGAAGAGGATATGATTTATTTTCTGGGATGACAACATTAAGAGCATAATTACTATTATGAAAAGCATTATCATAAAAATTACTTATTAAATATGCATTTA
>JAWOBC010000075.1:0-2579 GCA_046498165.1 Thermoplasmatota archaeon | reverse complement strand
CCATGAATCTGTGAATGCTCGGTTAAAAAACGTTGAGCAAAATCAATCATTTTCTCGGTGACATCTTTATCTGTATCCGGTTGAATCAATCGTTTATCTTCATTTTCCTGAACCAATCGAAGTGATTTTCGAGGAACACCAAGATCTATCTGCATCTCAGGACAAACAGTGACAAACTGAACAAAAGGTTTAATCTTTTTAACAAAATCACTAGCAATCATTGATCCATCATAACGACAATGATCAAACTCAATACATTTACTGATAAGAACAATTGGTTCTATCCAATCCACCATGGTTATTAACAACTAAAGCAAGTTATTAAAACTTATCAACTATTTTTTCAAATAATAATGTTAATTCGATAAAAACTGATTTTCTTCTATGATAATCCATGAGGGTTATGAACAACGTTCATAGCCTTCGTGTTGCATTTTTTTTCAGTATCTTTATTTATCACCTTTCTTTTATAACTTATGCAAATGATGGTGAGTGTCGAAATAGTGATGACGACACTCTTCTATTCGGATACAAAAATCCTTCCAACAGGAGGGATTTTATGCCCATTATGGTGAGTCATTAGCTGCCCACTCTTTTTTGGTAGGATACGGGGTCCACAGAAAAGCAGGGTCAGCCGACATTCACCATCTTATTCATATATGCAT
Organism: Thermoplasmatota archaeon; assembly: GCA_046498165.1. Lineage (GTDB taxonomy): Archaea > Thermoplasmatota > E2 > DHVEG-1 > DHVEG-1 > EX4572-165. Next base: position 1,914 of record JAWOBC010000075.1, on the reverse strand, counting down.
AAGCCTCATTTTTTGTGTTCCACGTTCATGACATAGGGTTTGTTGTTGGTAAGAACCTTATAGATAATATCGATAAGGCTGGATGCCACGGCGACTTTGGCGATGCTGGCATTGTTTTTCTGTCGTTTTTTCTTCTTGTAATATGTTCCTAATCTGGTGTTGGTTTTTCCGATGGTATTAGCTGCTTGGATGAGTGCCCATCGGAGGAGTTTTCGACTGCTGGTTTTTGGGATATGTCCTTTGCCTGTATGCGTCCCGGATTGTTTATAGACTGGGATGACGCCAGCGTATCGTCGGAGTTTTCGTTTGTTTTTGAATCGAGTAATAGGATGAATGTTGGCGATAAGGTAACAGGCAAGAAGACTGCCGATTCCAGGTATGCTTCGGAGAAGTTGATATTCATGGTTCCAGCTGGTTTTGATGTAGCCAATGAGTTCTTGGTTGAGTTGTTCTGTTTTCTTTTCGAGGTATTGATAGTGATCATAGGCATGACGTAATTCGAGGGTGTCTGGTGTGGATGCGAGATATTGTTGTATGGTTTGTTGCCATTTTTTCCCAAATGGTTTGGTTTGGGGAAGTGTGATCTGATGGTTTTTATCGAGGATGGCATGGATACGATTTTTACTTCGTGTTTTTTCTTCCATGATGGAATGACGAAGTTTGATGAGTTCTCTGAGATGTTGCATGTTTTCTGGTGGAATATATGAACAGGGGAAGGTTCCCAAACGGAGCATGTCCGCGAGTCTTTTCGCATCGAGTTTATCATTTTTTGCGATGAGTTGACGGAGTTGAATGGTGTTGGCTACTTTGATAGTATGACCATTTTTGAGGAAGTTTTGATAGAGGGTATAGTAGCAGGTGCTTGCTTCTAGACCAATAATGGCATGGTTGAGATAGGGTTGGAGAAAGGGAAAAAGATCTTTGTATTGTGTTGCTGTTTCTCCGTTTAGAAGAATGTGTCCGATGTTGTCTCGGACAACATAGGTCGTTTTTTTCTTATGGACATCCAGTCCAATATAAAATTTGATGTTTCTTTTCATGTTATCATTATCTCCATCTAGATAATGCAACACGAATTATTCATGGATTATCATACCATCTTTTTTTCTAGAAAAAACGGGATGTGTTATTGTATCAAATCGTTACTTCAGCTTGGAAATATGATTTTTTACAATAACGAGAAAGAAACGATAAAATGGCAGTATATGAACTATTTGTCTGTTATTTTTAAAAAAACCGGTGGATTAATATAGACCTGATTATTATACATAGTTCTCAATAAGACAAGAAGGGAAGTGATGGGATATGAAGGAAAGAACCAACACTGTATTTGATGAAAATGATGAACGGGTCGTGGAACTCTTCAGCGATCTAGGAATGCCGAGAAGCCTTGCAAAAACCTTGATGTATGTCTGCCAAGTTGATGAATGTCGATCAACTGAGGTGGAACAAGCAGCCGATCTTAGACAACCAGAGGTAAGTGTTGCGATGCAAGAACTTCGGAAAAGAGGATGGGTAACCAAACGTGATCAAAAGAAAAAAGGAAAAGGCCGTCCAGTTCATGTTTACGTACCAACGACTACTCTTGACGAAGTACTTGATACTTTTGAACAAGAAAAAATGAGTGAGATTACTCAAATAAAATCAAACATTTCAGAATTGCGAAACACGGTTGGAACTATTTGAACCAGCGGTTGATTTTTCCGCTGTTCTTTCTTTTTTCCTGTTAAATGATCGAGGGAAATATTAATAATTACCCTTTCTTATCCAGTAATATGGAGTTGGAGATGGAAAAAGAACCAATCATGGTAAAACATGACAAAGAACAAAAGCAAACAAGAGTTTCTGGGAAACTCTATCGACTAATGGTGAAATCAGAAAAAATGGAGGCCATTATTTCCGAGCTTGATCCCT
>JAWOBC010000037.1:0-4469 GCA_046498165.1 Thermoplasmatota archaeon | reverse complement strand
CGGCTAGGTGATATCTATGGTGCTGAAAAGATGATACCTGTTGGCTCTGTACAGGTAGCAGGAGTTTCTTATAAATCCATTGGTGAACCAGGTACCACATTTCTTGAGGATATGGCAGCAAAGCAGGCAAAAGCACAAGTATTGACCTTTTTGAATCCTGCTGGTATGGATCTTGAAGATTATCGGGAGCTTGGTTTTCCTGAGGATTTCGCTCAGAATCAATTACGTATCATCAACGCATTTAAGCAAATGGGTATTGTAATTACTTCGACATGCACTCCCTATTTAGCAGGTAATCTTCCCCGGTTTCGTGAACATATTGCTTGGTCTGAATCTTCAGCGGTTTCGTTTTCTAATTCAGTGATTGGAGCACGGACCAATCGGGAAGGTGGCCCATCAGCTCTTGCCGCTTCAATTTGTGGTCGAACCCCAATGTATGGTTTACATCTCTGGAAGAATCGACAACCAACCATTAAAATCAAGGTTGAAGCGGATTTGTCTTTTACGTCTGATTATGGTGCTCTTGGTTATCTTGTGGGAAAAAAAGTGAAGAATAAAATTCCGTTTTTTACTGGTATTACGGATGCAAACACGGATCATTTGAAATCATTGGGTGCAGCAATGGCTGCTTCTGGAGCAGTAGCGTTGTATCATGTTAACGATTTGACACCGGAATCTGATTTAGTTGATACCTCAGTAAAAGAAACCATTACAATTGAACAAAAAGATATCGATGAAACCTATGAAACCTTGAGTGAAGGAAAGAGTCCTGATATTGTCATTCTTGGTTGTCCACATGCCTCTCTTCGAGAGATTGCAACACTTGCGGGAAAGGTTGAAGGAAAAGAGTTGAAAAAACCAGTATGGATTTGTACTTCCCGGATGATGAAGGAAGCAGCAGATCGAATGGGCTTTTCACAAATCATCAAGGATGCCGGTGGTCATGTGGTAGCGGATACCTGCATGGTGGTTTCACCCATTGAACAAATGGGGTATAAGCAAACGGGCGTGAACTCTGGTAAGGCTGCGAATTATCTTCCTGGTTTTTGTAAACAACAAGTGGTTTTTGCAAATATTGATAGATTGATTGAGGAGGTCTCCTAACATGAAGGGTAGAATGATTTCACCAGGATCTGTTACTGGAGAGGCGATTGTTTCACTTGAGCCAATTGGATTTTATGGCGGTATTGATTTGGACACGGGGATAGTGATTGAAAAAAACCATCCGTTAGAGGGAGAATCAGTAACCGGTAAGATTTTGGTATTTCCAAATGGAAAGGGGTCCACCGTGGGCTCCTATGTGATTTATGGGCTGGTTAAAAATAAGGTGGGGCCAATTGGTATTATTAATCAGGAAACAGAAACCATTGTTGCAACGGGTGCAATTTTAGCAGGTATACCTTGTGTTGATCATATTGATATCGGTCAAATAAAAACAGGAGATACGTTGGTGTTAAACGCTGATACCGGAGAGGTAACAGTTAAATAAAAAAAGAGGAATTGTTTGAATCAGGAATCATAACTTTATCTTATTTTATAACAGTGCTCTCATACTCCAAAGAGTACCAATACCAGTGACATCGATTTCATGTTCTCCTTCATCATCCGTCCAACGAAGTGTTCCTGAAGTCGTACTCCGTCCGATGTTCATGCCAACATAGGTTGGAAATTTCCAGACCTGTTCATACATGTTACCTACAGAGATTTTTAGATCAAAGCTCATACTGTATGTTCTGAGAATTGGCTGGTTGAGCCCTGGTTTTGCATTGATGAGAATTTCTAGGGGCATGTTAACGAAAGTAAAGATTTCATCGTCTGCTTCGGTGATTTCCGGATTGACATCTGAAAAAGAAGTAATGGTTTGCCCATCATCAGTGGTAATGATCATGTTTCCGAATGGATTGATTTCTGTTGTTTTTGTGGAAATATATTGAGGGGTTGGATAATACGTGCTATAATAAATATTCCATCCGTTTTCCAGTTGGAAATATCCCCAGTCCCATCCGTTGATGAGTCCTTTGGTGACAATATTTGGTGACCAAGTATGTTCATGATGCCCGATGCCATTTACTTGATGTTCTGCTCCATCGATTTGTATGGTACCGGTGACATTGCATCCGATATAGGTATATGATGCAAGATTTCGTAATGTTTTATCAAACGCGTTTTCTCCAATGGTCCATAGAGGGCCATAGGATGCAAAATACCGGAGATCAATGATGATTTCATGGTTTGTATCGATGTCATTGTCTTCGATGTGAATGAACCATTCTGGTGCTTCACCTTCAGCCCAAGAATCTTCATAGGTGAGACTGACACCAGGTGTTTTTGCTTGTAAGGTTGGTTGTTTTAAAATGCCAAGTCCTCGTTCTTTGTTTATCATCCCACCATATTCTTCACCGTCTGGACCAATAAGGGTGACGACTAACAGATCTGGTTTTGAGGTGCCGATGAGATCACTTCGTGCCATATGATTAAAACTAACGGTGAGTACCCATCCTGCAAGATCACTTGATTCATCAAATACGGCAGTATAATACCACCATTCCCTGCAGACACTGATTTTATCAAAATGAACACCTTCATCCTCGGGAGCCACTGCTCGCATGTATCCTGGGATAATTGATTCTGGTGGTGTTGGTTGCGGTGGCTCAGCTTCCTCTTCTTTCGTTCCTTTTTCTTCTGATGGTGGTTGAATGACTTGTTCAATGGAAGGGGAAATGTATCCAGCCTGTGCTAACACTAACCCAGCTATCACTATAAGAACAATGACGATAACTGCATCTATTTTTTTTAGGTTGAGTGCTTTCAAAGGGTTGAATACCATTTTGCAATCCGCTGACATATATGTTTATTTATAATATATTTAATATTTTTCTTTACAGTTCTATCCTTCTGGGCTAATCCCTGAGAAATATGTATCGACTGATGTGCACATCTATGCGGATATTCATCTGCGAAAAAGACACTTAAAAGATGCGTTGTTGTAAGGGTAGTTACATATGATTGGGAAGGAAAATAGACCCAATTTTCCTATGGGATACACCCATCCAATACCCCTCTAAATCTTTTTCCTTCCCATGTCATCTTTTCTTGGGATTAACCTAAGCAGAATCTTAATAATCCATGGTTGTATTATTCTCTGCAATATCAGGGGGAACCTGTATGGTAGAAATAGAGGAAATCAAGAATTGTTTTGATGAAGAATTAGCTTTGATTAAAGATTCAACGCTGAAAGAACAAGTTATCAAGATGTGGAAAACAGCAGCGGATCGAGGAAAATGGGAAACATTAGATGATGTACCTTTTACCTTGCTTTTTGAAAATTCAGGTAAACTAATGGATCATACTAAACGAATCACGGCTCTTGCGAAGGCAGTGTATGATAATCGTGATGAATCATTGAATCTTGATTTTTTGATCGCAGGAGCATTATTACATGATGTGGGCAAGCTGTTAGAATATGATGTGGTAGATGGAACCATTGTGAAAGGAGAATATGGAAAGAAATTCCGCCATCCGGTTTCTGGTGCATTACTTGCTAGAGAACTTAATCTACCTGATGAAATCGTGTTGATTATTTATGCTCATTCCCATGAAGGAGATAACCTAAAACGTTCTGCTGAATCAGTGATTGTTCATCATTGTGATTTCATTGATTTTCATATTAGGAAAGGAATGATGTAACAATGTCAATGAAAAATCCAGCGGGAAGAGTTTTTGATACAACTATCGATGGAATCTCTTATAAACCATTTCTTGGGGCACATAAAAATGCTCATGACTCAAAGGTGACTAGTCTTTCAGATGCCTTGAAGAAATGTGGATTGAAGGATGGTCAGACGATTTCTTTTCATCATCAATTGAGAAATGGTGATTTTGTCGTTAATGAGACCATCAATCATATCGCTGAACTGGGTGTGAAAAACATCCGTTTAGCGCAAACGGCGTTATTTCCCGTTCATAAACCTGTGATTGAACGTATTAAGGATGGCACGATTTCAAGGATTGAAGGAAGTCTAAATGGAAGTGTCGGTGATTATGTTTCTAAACAGCCTTTACCTCATCCGGTGGTTCTTCGGTCGCATGGTGGTCGATGGGCAGCGGTGAGAAGTGATGAACTTCATGTGGATATCGCGGTCATTGCTGCTTCAGCAGCAGATAACCGGGGAAATTGTACGGGTCTTTTAGGAAAAAGTGCGTTTGGTCCTATTTGTTATTCTCAAGTTGATGCCATGTATGCGGATCATGTGATTATTGTCACGGATAATCTGGTAACCCGTCCCTGTTCATTTCAGGAAATCGATGAACGCTATGTTGATTATGTCGTTGAAATAGATCGAATCGGTGACCCAGAACATATTGTCTCTGGTTCATTGAAGCTCACTGATGATCCAACTAAGAAACATATTGCTAAACAATGTATTGATTTGATGGATGCAGTTGGTTTGATAAAAGATGGTTTGGTG